>NZ_JAAFKG010000029.1:0-48248 GCF_013299185.1 Microcoleus sp. bin48.metabat.b7b8b9.023
GACTCGTAAAATCTGGGCTTCTCGCTCTAAAATCGTCATGGCAAATTACGGGAAATGGCGGTACCTTCTCGTTTTAGCGGCTTTTCATCGCTCCTGTCATCTCCGCGAATAATTCATGACACTAGCGACATTGAGGCAGGTGGTGAGTGCGATCGGCCGCCAACTGGGCAAACTCAAAAATACAGACCCTGTTTTAGGTTGGAAGGATGTTTTAGAGTGTGGCTTCACGGGCATAATTGCCATTAAGTTACCGAATCCCGAGTTTGAGGGCGCGATTAAAAGTCGGTTGGCTAACCCCGAAGTACGAGAAATGGTTAAATCTTTGGTAGAAAAAGAGTTGATCGCATATTTGACAGCCCGCCCGGAAGTTGCAGGGGCGATCGCACAACAGGCGATCGAGACTCGCGATGCAGTTATGGCTGCACGCCAAGCACGGGCATTGCTGCGACGCCAGAATGGCTATAAGACATTAATTCGCAACCGTCGGCAACCGGGCGATCGCACTTCTTAACCTTCCGGCTAACAGCCCAGCCACCAAATGTCAATAGCTCCCCAAGTAAAACTACTATACCGGGTGCGTCCCCCCGATAAATTTCCATTTAGATAGCCCTAGCATCGCCATTAACGGTTTTGTGCTATAATTTTAGGAGTTTTCCCATTTTAGAAGCTTTTGGGGCTTTAGGCCTCATTATTGGAGCTATTTTTGTATGACCAGCAGCTACAGCGCCGACCAGATTCAAGTTCTCGAAGGTCTCGAAGCAGTCCGCAAACGACCGGGGATGTACATCGGTACCACCGGCCCGCGAGGACTCCACCATCTAGTTTACGAGGTTGTGGACAATTCCATCGATGAGGCGCTGGCTGGCCACTGCACTCACATCGAGGTTGACTTCAACGCCGACGGTTCAGTCACTGTCACAGATGACGGTCGCGGTATTCCTACCGGGATCGTTGCCAAGACTGGCAAATCGGGAATCGAAACAGTAATGACTGTACTGCACGCCGGCGGTAAGTTTGGCGGCGGCGGTTACAAAGTTTCTGGAGGTTTGCACGGTGTAGGTATTTCCGTGGTTAACGCGCTTTCGGAGTGGGTAGAGGTGACGGTTTGGCGCGACCAAAAAGAACATTTGCAGCGCTACGAAAGAGGCTTTCCCGTCAGCGAACTTGTGGCAAAGCCCTGCAAAGGAAATCGCACCGGTACTTCAGTTAGTTTCCTTCCGGACACTCAGATATTTAGCACTGGCATTGAGTTCGATTATGCTACGGTTGCCGGACGCTTGCGAGAGTTGGCTTATTTGAATGCCGGCGCGAAAATTACTTTTGGCGATCGGCGTTTGGAATTGCTCAAAAGTGCCGAACCGCGCGTCGAAACCTATTGTTACGAAGGTGGCATTAAGGAATATGTCACTTACATGAACCGCGAGAAGCAGCCGCTGCACGAAGAGGTGATCTACGTGCAAGGCGAACGCAACAACGTGCACGTGGAAGTGTCTTTGCAGTGGTGCGTTGATGCTTTTAGTGACAACGTTCTCGGTTTTGCCAACAACATTCGGACGATCGACGGCGGTACACACTTAGAAGGTTTGAAGGCTGTTTTGACGCGGACGATGAATTCGATCGCCCGCAAGCGCAACAAAATCAAAGAAAACGAACCCAACCTCGCTGGCGAAAACGTCCGCGAAGGTTTAACAGCCGTGATTTCGGTCAAAGTTCCCGATCCCGAATTTGAAGGCCAAACTAAAACAAAGCTAGGAAATACCGAAGTCCGAGGAATAGTTGATTCCTTGGTAGGCGAAGTATTAACCGAATATTTGGAATTTCGGCCCCAAGTAGCAGACGCTATTTTGGAAAAAGCAATTCAGGCATTTAAAGCCGCAGAAGCCGCCCGTCGTGCCCGCGATTTAGTCCGCCGAAAATCCGTCCTAGAATCGTCTCCTTTGCCCGGAAAATTAGCGGACTGTAGCTCCAGAGACCCCGCCCTGTCTGAGATATACCTGGTCGAGGGCGATTCAGCCGGCGGCTGTTTTCTTTCTTCGGAGAAAATATTATTAGCTGATGGCACAACAAAAACCTTCAAACAGATAGTTGACGAACAAGCAGAAGGTAAAGAACACTTTTGCTACACCATTCGCGAGAGTGGAAACATCGGGTTTGAGCGGATAACTAACGCTCGCATGACTAAAGCAAATGCTGAAGTTATCAAATTGACATTAGACAATGGGGAGACAATCACTTGTACCCCCGACCATCGGTTCATGTTGCGGGATGGCACTTACAAAGCAGCAGCAATGCTGACACCGGACGATTCGTTAATGCCTCTCAACCGCCAGTTGTCTAAAAAGAAGCCAAATGGTCAGGGGCTTAATGGTTACGAAATGGTTTGGAATCCCAACAGCGACAAGTGGATTTACAGTCATCTGTTATCGGATTTCTACAACCTGAAACATGATGTGTATCAAGCATCTGACGGCAACCACCGCCACCATGTTGATTTCAACAAACTCAACAACAATCCGACCAATATTCAGCGGCTGCCTGCTCATGAACACTTGGCTTTGCACCGTGCCAACCTTGAGAAAACATTGCACAGGCCGGATGTCATTGAAAAGAGCCGTCAAGCTCACATGACTGATGAATTTCGGGCGATGATGAAAGAGCGGATGCAGCAGCCTGAAACGAGGCAAATTCTCTCTGAACAGGCGAAGGCTCAGTGGGAAGATGAAGAGTATAAAGCTTACATGACTAGCAAGTGGCGTGAGTTTTACGACACTAATGAAGCTTATCGCGAGCAAAATAATGAATTGCTCAACCAAGCCCAACAAGAGTATTGGAGCTCCGAAGAAAACCGCTTAGCTCAGTCTCAACGGGTTCGCAATCATTTTGCTAACAATCCTGAAGCGCGGGAGGCTAATTCACAATTGGCCAAAGAACAGTGGCAAAATCAGGATTTGTTGGACTGGCGACGGGAGAAAACTAAGGAACAGTGGACACCGGAGTTTCGCCGCCAACGCAAAGCTGCTTTGGACGAAACTTATTACCGCAAAACTCTGGAAGCATTGAAGACTGTTCATATCAAAATGGGCTGGATGGATGTAGATTATTACAATTCTTATCGCCGCCTGAAGAATGATAAGTCTTTGTTGAAGTACGAGACTTTTTGTAAGCGCTACTTTAATGGTGAAGAATTATATGCTCGCCAAGCGGTTCGTAATTACAACCACCGTGTTGTGAAGATTGAAGCTGTAGAGGAACGGTACGATGTTTACGACATCGAAGTGCCTAACAGCCACAACTTTGCCTTAGGTGCGGGAGTTTTTGTACACAACAGCGCGAAGCAAGGGCGCGATCGACAATTCCAAGCAATTCTGCCTTTGCGCGGTAAAATTCTCAACATCGAGAAAACCGACGACGCCAAAATCTACAAAAATAACGAAATTCAGTCGTTAATTACAGCCCTGGGTTTGGGCATCAAAGGCGAAGAATTCGACCCCGGTCAATTACGGTATCACCACATAGTGATCATGACTGACGCTGACGTAGATGGGGCCCACATCCGCACGCTGTTGCTGACTTTCTTCTACCGCTACCAGCGCGCACTTGTAGAACAAGGTTACATCTATATTGCTTGTCCTCCTCTGTATAAAGTGGAACGGGGACGCAATCACTACTACTGTTACAGTGATCGCGAAATGAACAATCTCGTCCGCAACGAATTCCCCGCCAATGCGAACTACACCATCCAGCGGTTCAAAGGTTTGGGCGAAATGATGCCGACGCAGTTGTGGGATACCACGATGAACCCGGAAACTCGGACGCTAAAACGGGTGGAGATTGAAGACGCTGCTGAAGCCGATCGCATCTTTACCATCTTAATGGGCGATCGGGTCGCCCCCCGCCGCGAATTCATCGAAACCTACGGCCCCAAACTCAACCTCCTCGACTTGGACATCTAAGTTAGTTGATAGTTGACAGTTGACAGTTGACAGTTGCTGGCGAGGATGAGTCATTAGTCATTAGTTAGTGGCTGATGACTACTGCTTTCCTGTCAACTGCTTTCCTGTCAACTGACTACTGCTTTCCTGCCAACTGCAACTTTTGTTATAAAAATTAATACAATCTCTCATCAAATTGCTTTAAGGTAAATGCTTAGGTAAATTTTAGATTTTTGGCGCATCCATCAGCTACCACAAAAATAGAAGGTTGGACAATATAGCATGAGCATCAATTTAGCAACAAAATTGCGTGAGGGAACAAAAAAATCTCACACAATGGCAGAAAACGTTGGTTTTGTCAAATGCTTTTTAAAAGGCGTTGTAGAAAAAACTTCTTACCGGAAGTTAGTAGGAAACCTGTACTTTGTCTACTCGGCAATGGAAGAGGAAATGGAACGCCAAAAGCAGCATCCGGTTGTTTCAAAAATTTACTTTTCTGAGTTAAATCGCAAACAAAGTTTAGAGCAAGATTTATTCTACTACTACGGCGCCAATTGGCGGGAACAAGTATCCCCATCACCAGCAGCTAAAGCTTACGTGCAGCGGATTCGTGAAATCTCGGCTACCGCACCAGAACTGTTAGTAGCTCAGTCTTACACTCGCTACCTAGGCGACTTGTCCGGCGGACAAATCCTCAAGGGAATTGCTCAGCGCGGCATGAATCTTACCGAGGGAGAAGGCACTGCTTTCTACGAATTCCAGGATATTCCTGATGAAAAAGAGTTCAAAGCTAACTACCGTCAGGCAATGAATGAATTGCCGATTGACGAAGCTACAGCAGAGCGCATTGTTGACGAAGCTAATGCAGCTTTTGGCATGAACATGAAGATGTTTATGGAGTTAGAAGGCAATTTGATTAAAGCTGTCGGTCAGATGCTGTTCAATACCCTGACGCGGAAGCGCGGCGCAGCCAGTACCGAATTGGCTACTGCTGATTAGTCAATACCCATTGGCAATAATTTGAGCCTCGTTTAAGAGGAAAACATTAAATCCTGGGGGTTTGATGGCTGCTTTTACAGTCACCAAAGCTCCGGGATTTTGCAGGGCGGGCGATCGACTTTTTCTAGATTGACACTCATCGAGTATCAAGGTACGAGGATTCTTAAGACATTTCTGTCAAAATATCCGTATTGCGCTTAGTTCCCAGGCTGACTACATTTGCACAAAAGAGCACGCTTGGTGTGTAGTCATATCTCCTCAAAAATGTTTTGGGCGTAGACTTTCCCACCGGGAGGGGGTAGGTTTTTACATCTTGTCTGATGTGGTTATTTTACCATATTCATTTGTGAAGATGGATTTGTCATTTTACTTAACAATGGAAAAAAGCCGTCCTGAAAGGACGGGGTTTTTAACCCAATTTTCTGATAAAAAATAAGGAATAAGGAAATTAGTCGGGACGGGCCAGGAGAAACGTCTTACCTTCCCATACCCCGATTTGGTGGCTCATCCGGTACAGGCAAAGAAGTTGGTCTTACCTGGCGCTCCAAATACTTGCTCAAAGCGTAAGCGATATCGCCGCGAGTCATCGGCTTTAAAGGATTAATTTTATTAGTTCCGACTTCAAAATTCACAAACCCTTCATACAGTGCAGTAGCCATAGACTTTCTAGCCCAACTAGGAATTTCCCCTGCATCTGGATACCTAGCTAAAATCTCGGCAACGGTGGCGTCTGGAAACTGAAAAACCCCATAAGCTTGAGCAAAAATCGCCAAAGACTCAGCGCGAGTCACCCTTTGATTTGGGAAAAACATTCCGTCGCGATATCCACTCATAGTTCCCGTTTTCAAAGCAGTTTGAATCGCACTGTAAGCCCAGTAGCTTTTAGGTACGTCGGGCAATTCCATATCCGGTTTCTGAGCTGTTTTCCGCCGTTCCAAACCAAAAGTTTTCAGTAAAATTACCGCCAAATCGGCGCGACTGATAATGCTTTCAGCATTAAAATTGCCGCTAGAATCTTTATTCATCAATCCTGCATTGACAACCCGGTCGATCGGGTCAATTATTTGTTGAGATTGAACCACCGTTGGCACTCCTTGCGCTAGCGCGATCGCAAAAAAAACACAGACTAACTTTTTCACGATTTTAATCCTTTGTGCTGCTCAAACAATTATTAAAGCAGCAGCAATATTTTCTCCGGTTCCATCGGTATGATTCTGAGATTTCGACCGCCGGCTAAATAGCGGGATTTCATATTAAAATCAAATCTTTGCTTCCGGCAAAGCGCCCTGCATTTTACCCAACCAATCAATCAAATTATCCAACTGCTTTTCGGCGCTCAAAACAGCCATTCCGCGAATAGTAACCTTCCCCTTGCTGTAGACAAAACGAGAATGTAGATGTTCGGGCAAATTAGCCTTGAGCAAATTCCAAGCAGGTTCCTCCATCGGCGTTTCCAAGACAATGTGCTGCTTATTTTCCGGTTTAATCCGAGAAAAACCGATTTGCTTGGCGATTTGTTTGAGTTCGACAACACGAATCAGTTGCTGCGCTGGTAGAGGAATCTGCCCGTAACGATCGCACCAATCGGCCCGAATCTGTTGCAACTCTTCCAGAGTATTCGCAGAAGCCACAGACCGATAAGCGCTCATCTTTTGATCCAGGTCTCCAATATAATCGGCAGGAATAAACGCCGTCAAACTGAGGTCGATTTGTGCATCCTCAACCTTCGGAATTTCCTGACCCTTAATTTCGCGAATAGCCTCCTCTAACATTTCAGCATACAAATCAAAACCGATCGCCTCCATTTGACCAGACTGTTCCGTACCCAAAACATCACCAGATCCCCGAATTTCCATATCCCGGACAGCCAACTGATAGCCAGAACCCAACTGCGCGAACTCTTGAATAGCCCGCAGCCGCTGCCTTGCAGCATCCGACAGTTGGTTTTGCTTCGGATAAAACAGCCAAGCGTGAGCTTGAATCCCCGCACGTCCCACCCGCCCGCGCAACTGGTACAACTGACCCAAACCAAACTTCTGGGCGTCCTCAATCAAAATTGTATTGACGCGCGGAATATCCAAACCCGACTCAATAATCGTAGTGCACACCAAAATATCAAACTCTGCCGCACTGAAAGTCAGCATGATCGATTCTAGTTCCGCAGCATCCATTTGACCGTGGGCGATCGCAATTCTCGCCCCCGGAACCATTAGCTGCAACGTATCCGCCAACTCATCAATCCCCTCAATCCGAGGTACAACATAAAAAACCTGACCGCCCCTGTCCAACTCTTGACGAATGGCAGTCCGCACCACCTCCAAATTGTAGGGGGATAAATGCGTTTGAATCGGACGGCGGCTGGGTGGCGGAGTCGCAATCAAACTCATCTCCCGAATCCCCGACAGCGACATATACAACGTGCGGGGAATCGGAGTCGCCGTCAGAGTCAGGACATCTACCTCGGTTTTGAGAGATTTAATCGCTTCCTTTTGCTTCACCCCAAACCGTTGTTCTTCATCCACCACCAACAAACCCAAATCCCGAAATTTAATGGCTTTACTCAAAACAGACTGAGTACCGACAATCACGTCTAACTCCCCAGTTGCTAAGCGTTTGTGAATTTCCCGGCGTTCAGTTTCCGTGCGGAAGCGATTGAGCAAACCAACTTCGATCGGATAAGGGGAAAAACGCTCTGAGAGCGTGTGATAGTGCTGTTGGGTTAAAATTGTCGTCGGCGCCAGCAAAGCCACCTGCTTGCCCGCTGTAATTGCCTTAAAAATAGCTCTCAAAGCAACTTCCGTCTTGCCGAAACCGACATCGCCGCAGACCAAGCGATCCATCGGTCGATCGCCCTCCATGTCACGTTTCACATCAAGAGTAGCCTTCAACTGATCCGGCGTTGGTTGGTACGGGAAAGAATCCTCTAACTCTTGCTGCCAAGGCATATCAGGAGGAAAAGCATAACCCTGTTGCTTAGCTCTTTTAGCGTAAAGATTCAGCAAATCTACCGCTACTTTCTTAACAGCTTTGCGAACTTTTGCTTTAGTTTTTTCCCACGTTTGACCGGTCAGCTTGTTGAGTTCTGGCACTTTATCGCCGACAGTCCGAAACCGCGACAGGGCGCCCAATTGATCCGCCGCGACTCTGAGAGTACCGTCAGCGTATTGCAACACCAAATATTCGCGAGTTTCCCGATCGATCGTCAAGCGTTCCAATTTGAGAAACTTGCCCACTCCGTGCTGGCGGTGTACCACAAAATCCCCCGGACTCAGCTTGTTCGGGTCAACCTTTTTAGAAGCGGCGCGGCGGCGCTTGCGAACGTAGCTAAATGTAGCGAGAGAATGCTGACCGTAGAATTCCCGATCGGTAATTAAAACAATCCGAAAAGTCGGCAGAACAAACCCTTCCAACTCTGCCAGCCCGCTGTACTTCAAAGCTACCGGAATATGCTGCAACTGCAACTTGTCGATCGCCAAAAAGTCGCGCGGATTCACCACAAACTGAGCCGGACAGTCGTGTTCCGACAGCAGAGAGACCGATCGACTCGGTTGAGCCGAAACCATAAACACCGTAAAACCGCGATCGCGCTCTTCCCGGAGCATTTGAGACAGCTTCGCAAATTGGTGAGGCATCACCGGCACAGGCCTGCTGGACAAATTAACCGCAGGCGTTTGGGATTTTTGAGTAGTAGAATCTTCTGCTAATTCTGAAAGTTCTAGCCTGTCAAAAGCTGCGACATCTGCGATCGATTCCGCAAAAGTGCGGTGAATTTTCGGAACCTTCAGATTCGCAATTGGCAATCTTGGCGTTTCACCATCAACAACTTCTGATTCCCGATTGCAACTTTCCCATTGTTCCTGGGCATTTTCAAACCAGCGGTTGCTGTGACCTTCACATCCTTGGGGTTCGTCAATTACAACTAAAGTATTTTCTGGCAAATAATTCAACAAACAAGCTGGTTTCTCGAACGCTAAACCTAACAGCCTGCGGACATATTTTTCTGCTTCATTTTCTGTGTCAACAGAGTCTATTTGGTTGGTTTTGTCAAGATTATTTTCAGCTAAAACTGCCTTAATAATTGCGTTAAAGCTAGTAGGAGTTAAAACTAATCGATCGACCTTATCGAGCGATCGCTGGTTGGAGGGATCGAACTCGCGCAGTTGATCCAAAGTATCCCCGAACCATTCCAGCCGCACCGGCAACTCCGCCGCCACCGGAAACACATCGACAATATCGCCCCGGCGACTCCACTGGCCCTCAGTTTCCACCAAAGTCACCCGATCGTACCCCATCGAGGCAAGTTGGCGGTCAAGTATCTTTGAGTCTTGAACTTCGCCTCGTTTCAGCGTCAGACAGTAGGGTTCAAAGGCACTTTGAGGTGGCAAATGAGGCTGGAGAGCTCTTTCTGTAGCTACAATTGCGATCGGCTTAGACTTCGTGGCGCTTGTTTCTTCCTTGTCCACCAAATCCGCCAGTACCTGCATTTGCCCCCAGGTCATTTCGTTCTCGTCCGAGTAAGATAGCTCGTAGGGCGAAGCTTCCGAAGTAGGGTAAAAATGTACAGTTTGCCAGCCCATCGCCTCTAATTGAGCTACCCAGCGGCCGGCTTCTTCCAGAGTTGCTGTCACGGCTAATAGGTTTCGTCCCTCTTGTTGTGCGAGGGCGGAAGCTACTAAACCTTTGGGTAAGCGGGCGATGCCGTTCAGTTGCAAACAGTGATACCGTTTGAGCTTGTTGAGAAGTTCTGTTGCTAAGGGCGATCGCCCCAATGTCCGAATTATCGAAGAGAAAGTCATGCGCTGTTAATTATTATCCCCGATGGGCGAAGGCTCTTCCCGGCTGCTGATTAAGGAAGATTGTACGACAAACATCTATCATTGTGCCGATCGGTTATTGGCAGTTCAACTGCACTGCGGGTAGATTTCTACTAGAAGCCTTGTGTAAATATCTGGAACTTGCGATCGAAATGAGCCCGTTCCGTTAATCTAGGGACAGGTTGACAACAATTTCGATTTTTGCGATCGAGATTGGCAGCTTCCAGGCTTATGCTTTAAGCGGGCAGTGCGCTTCGCCTTTACCGAAAGGCGAGAGGAAAGCCCCGCCTTTCAAGACTGGGGATGAACTCGGCTACGACGACCGTCGCAAGACAACCCATTCCACGGCTGTCTTCGGCAGAGTGCGCTATTGAGTAGTAATTCATCGTTAAAAATATTTATCTGTGTTTTTCTGGATAAAACTATATTATCATAGCTCCATGATAGTTAGAGAAGCCAAGCTAAAACACGGTACAGCAGAGCAATATTCTGCCATTGATGAAGCCATCCGAACAGCCCAGTTCATTCGGAACAAAGCCCTTCGCTATTGGATGGATAATCAAGGTACGAGTAAAGCCGATCTGTACAGCATATGTAAAGATTTAGCCAAGGAGTTTGACTTTGCTAAAAGGCTTAACTCCGCCGCTCGTCAAGCTAGTGCAGAACGTGCCTGGGCTGCTATCTCTAATTTTTATAGCCGATGTAAAAAAGGTGTAGGCAAGAAAGGTTTTCCAAAGTTTAAAAAACATTGTCGCTCTGTCGAGTATAAAGTTTCAGGCTGGAAACTATCGGATGATTGCAAATCGATCGCATTCACCGATGGCTTTGAGATTGGAACATTATCAATATTTTGCAACAATGAAACTCAGGAAGATTTGCATAGATTGAAAATTAATCGCGTGCGGATCGTGCACTCTTCAGATGGGTATTATGCCCAATTCTGTTTTGATGCAGAGCGCAAAGAGCAAGGCGAGTATTCTGGCAATGTCGTAGGATTGGATCTGGGGTTGAAGTTTTTCACCAAAGACCAAAACGATAATGCTGTAATATATCCTCAGTTTTTGAGAAAGGCCCAAAAACAACTCAAGAAAGCCCAAAGACGATTAAGCAAGAAATTTGTAAAGGGTGCAAAGCCCCAATCAAAGAACTATCATAAGGCTCGGAAAAGACTGGGTAGAATCCATCTTAAAGTACAAAGACAGCGTAAAGACTGGGCAATAAAGCAAGCCCGGTGCGTAGTCCACTCTAACGATGTGGTTGTCTATGAAGACTTAAAGATTGCGAACATGGTCAAAAATCACCATTTGGCTAAGTCTATTTCGGATGCTGGTTGGTATCAATACACTCAATGGTTGGACTACTACGGCAAGATTTGGGATAAAGTAGTTGTGGCAGTATCGCCAAGCTATACATCTCAAGACTGCTCTAATTGCGGCCATAGAGTCAAAAAGTCTCTCAGCACTAGAACTCATTCATGTCCTAGTTGCAAGATTGAAATTTGTCGCGATACAAACGCGGCTCTAAATATTTTGCACAAAGGATTGAATATTCTTGGTGTAGAGTGGAATAAAAACGGTACCTCTGGGCAAGAGGAATCCGCCGAGAAATCGGGAAAGCATGGGGAGAAGACCACCGCTGCCGTTGATAAGCAATTTGATACTGTAAGTGGATTTCGATGAACCATGAATAAGAATCCCCCCGATTCATCGGTGGGGAGTATGTCAACACCGATAAATTGAGAAATGTCCCCAAGTACCGACCTTCTGATTGTTCTCCTGCTGGTTTTCCTCAATGGCGTGTTTGTGATGTCAGAGATGGCCATCATCTCAGTACGGAAAGTGAGACTGCAACAGATGGCTAACCAGGGTTCGAGGAATGCCCGTGTAGCTTTGGATCTGGCCAATGCCCCCAATCAGTTCTTGCCGACAGTTCAAATCGGAATTACGCTGCTGGCGATCCTGTCAGGCGCTTTCGGAGAAAGCACTATTTCTAAAAGAGTAGAGCCTCTGTTGCGCTTGATACCGGCTTTAGCGCCCTACGCTCAGCCGATCGCCTCAGTCATCGCAATTTTAACCATAACTTATCTCACCATAATTATCGGCGAACTTGTGCCGAAGCGGCTGGCCCTCAACAACCCCGAGCCGATCGCCTGTAGTGTCGCTCTTCCCATGCGAATGCTCTCAAAAATTGGCGCTCCTGCCGTTTATCTTTTAAGTTATTCCACGGAATTAGTGCTGCGAATCATGGGGATTGCGCCTTCTACAGAACCCCAAGTTACAGAGGAAGAAATTAAAGTTTTAATCGAGCAAGGAACCGAGGCGGGAACCTTTGAAGAAGCCGAACAGGACATGGTAGAAAGAGTGTTCCGTTTGGGCGATCGGCGAGTCAGCGCTTTAATGACACCGCGACCAGATCTGACTTGGCTCGACCTCGACGACTCAGTAGAAGAAAACCGCCAAAAAATGCTTGGTAGCGGTCATTCCCGATTTCCAGTTTGTCAGGGCGGACTCGATAATGTTGTCGGTTTGGTACACGTTACCGATATGTTGTCTCGCACTTTAACAGGTCAACCCCTCGATTTAAGTGCTTCTTTGCGGAGACCTTTATTTGTACCCGAAAGTACGCGCGGTTTAAAAGTCTTAGAGCTTTTCAAGCAATCTAGCAATCAACTTGCCTTGGTAGTAGACGAATACGGCGTCATTCAAGGATTGGTGACAGTCAACGACATTTTAGTCGAATTAGTTGGCGAATTTCCCTCGGTTGAAGATGCCGACGAACCGCAAGCCGTGCAGCGCGAAGATGGTTCTTGGCTGTTAGATGGAATGCTCCCGGTCGAGGATTTCTTTGAACTGTTTGGAATTGAAGAAGTCTCTTCAGAAAATAGGGGAAGTTACCACACAATGGGCGGTTTTGTGATTACAAATTTGGGCAAAATTCCGGCGGCGGCAGAGCATTTTGAATGGAACGGCTTGCGCGTCGAAGTCGTCGATATGGACGGAAACCGAGTTGATAAGATCTTGGTAATGCCGATCGACTCCACGGGCGATCTGGCTAAAACCCAAGCAAAAACCTAAAAGCCATGTAATTTTAATCGATCGACATAATACCCATAGGGGCGGGTTCACCAACCATTATCGCCGGAAACAAACAATCTCAAAAACCCGCCCCCACCCAGCGATAATATTATGTCCGGTCAATTACCATAACAATGAAAGTCCGCAAAAGCGGACTTCAGTCCGCATAATACGGACTGAAGTCCGCACTACAAACCCATTTTATTGCGGTTAACCGACCGGACATGATATCAATTATCACCTACATTTAGAAATTAAATATAAATATCAGGTTGACATAAATTATTGGTGGGGTGGGGGCGGGTTTTTATACATTGTTGGTTATCGTTATATATTGTTGGTGAACCCGCCCTACGAGTTCGCAAATCGTACCATCAATAACAATCAACTGGACATAATATCACTTCTTATTTTTTCTTTGATCGTTCCGCATAGATTCTAGAATAGAACTGCCCACATAATTGCTAAAAATTACCTCTCCAGTTTTATTGTAATGACAGCAGCTATCTACATAAACAACATCTTTAGTCTTGTCGAACACCTTCACCCCATTCAAAATATTAATCTTATTTTTTTGTAAATTAGGAAACTTACCCAAAAGAGCCGGATATCCGATTTCCACAGCCTTAGCATAAGGAGTATCTTTATTAAAAGCAATCAGCTTCTCGGCATCGCTAAACACTCTTTTCGTCTGATAGTATTGATTCGGCTGGAGGACATGAAAATAAGGAACATTACTGGCCGACAGCACTTTGTGCATAAAAATTGAACTTTTTGCCCAATTCCACGCCATTTGTTCAAAAGCTGCACCATCCTCTAAAATAGACTTATTTTTATTAATATACATCACGCTACCCTCGTCATCTTCCCGAGTTTTGCTGCGTTCTTTTTCAAATGCAATCACATCTCTGCGATAATTGTTGACTAAATTTTGAACGTAAACAGAAGTCAAAGCATCGCACGCAGCTAAAGAGCAGTGTTGCAAACTTTCCAAACCCTCAGTAATCTTAGTTTTATTTTCTTTGATTCTAATAGTTGCTTGCAAAGCCTTGGTAGAAAGGCTATTATTCGCCAAGCTAGTCAGCGGCGAAATGTGCTGAATGCTCGGCATCGCCAGATTAATCTGATTTTTATTGTTTAAATTAGAAAGCGCTACTTCATTAAAGCCATCTATATTGATGACCATATCTAATTCTTGACCTAAAGCCAAAAAATAGTTTAAAATTAATAACTGTTGCGGCTGTTTGTAACCGCCTGTAGCAAAAGACAAAATTATAAATTCTTTGTCCTGTAAACCGGGAACCTGTTTTAGATATTGAGGTAAAATTTTGTTTTGAATTTGAAATATAGAAAAATCTGAAGCCACGGAACCGCCAAAAATTCCGATCGCAAATTGATTTTTTTTAAACTTTTTAAAAGGGTAATCGTAAGGAGAGATAAATCCGTAGTTGTTCACCTTAAAACCAGGTCGAAAATCAGCGCTGGGTTTTTGAATAAACCCAAAGAAAGGATGAAACCTTTCGACAATAGACTGATTCAGACGCACTCCTTCTAAATTAATTCCTAAAGCCGACTTATCTTGCGCCTTTTGTCTCGTGTAGAAAAATTGCTTGTGCTTGACAAAATACCATCCCAAGGAACCGAGTTCTAGGAAAACAAGTAAAAGCGCCAAGTTTATCAAAGTAATTTTGAGGATTTCTTGGCCTTTGTTAATTAACTTGAAATCTTTCATAAATATTTATTTAGACTTTCTTACTACTTTAATGATGGAACTGGAAATATAGTTTGCCAATACTTCCTCTCCCACTGAATTATAGTGACAGCAAGCATCTTTGTAAACCGTATCTTTTGTATTGTCCAAAATATTTACGGCGCTAAACACATTAACCTGAGCTTTCTGCAAATCATTGACTTTGGATAACAGCACCGGATAACCTTTGTTTACTCCTGCGATGTACGGGCTGTCTTTGCTGATGGCAATTTCCTTTTCCTTGGCGGTAAACACTCGTTTAGTTGGATAATACTGGTTGGGCTGGATAAAGTGAAAATATTTGATGTTTCTACTCGATAAAATTTGGTTCATGCCGATCGACGATTCGTACCAAATCGAGGCCATTTTATCAAAAGCAGCAGCCTCTGGCAATACAGACTCAGCTTTTGGAATGTACACTATACTGCTATTTGCGTTGTCTGGGTTGGATTGTTTGACTTGGGCGTCGTACTTGACAACTGCTTGCTGGTAATTGTTGACTAATTGTTTCACTCTCAGCGAGGTAACGGCGTGACACAAAGCAAGTTGACAATTTTGCAATTTGTCAATACCTGCTTTCAATTGTTTTTTGGTTTCGTTAATGTTGACGATGGAAGTCATCGCTTCCGGCGACACATTGCTTGCTAAACTTGTTAACGGCTGTAGGTGCTGGACGCTGGGCATTCCTATTTCTAGCTGGGCTTTGTTGTTTAAATTGGACAGCGCTACTTCGTTAAAACCGTCAATATTGATGACTAAATCCAATTCTTGACCCAAAGCCAGAAAGTAATTTAAAATTAATAATTGCTGGGGCTGTTTGTATCCGCCGTTGCCAAAATTCAAAAG
This sequence comes from Microcoleus sp. bin48.metabat.b7b8b9.023, assembly GCF_013299185.1. GTDB lineage: Bacteria > Cyanobacteriota > Cyanobacteriia > Cyanobacteriales > Microcoleaceae > Microcoleus. Next base: position 15,416 of record NZ_JAAFKG010000029.1, read on the forward strand.
CACAATTTCGCGATCGGCAAATTCTGGATAACTCTGCAATTTTTTAGACAATCTTTGATTTTTATACTCATCTACTGCGAAGTTGTTGGCAACTGAACCGCCAAAAACTCCGATAATAAATTGTTTTTTATTGGTCTTAATAAAGGGATATTCGTACTGGGAAAAAAAGCCGTGTTTGTTGACTTTTAACTTTAATCTTTCATTGGTAAAAGCACCTTGTTTGAGAACGTAGCCAAAAAACGGGTGCAGTCTTTCTACGATAGATTCATCTAGTCGAATGCCGATACGTTCAATATCTTCGACTACTTTTTCTTTGGCTTTGGTTCTGGTATAAAAAAATTGCTTTTGGTTGATAAAGTAAAAAGCTAGGGACAAAGCTTCCAGGCAAATAAAGGCGATCGCCAAATTGACGGCGATTAAAGTTAATATATTTTTGCTTTTTTGGAGCGTTGAGTCTTTCATGAAATTTGATTGATTACGGTTGTTTTTTGGGGACTTGAGACTGCTTCAAATTTTCGCACAAATTCTGGTTGATTTTAATACTTGCCAATCGATGCCCGAGCTCATTCCAGTGTCCGCCACAGGGTACAGAATTGTCAAAACCGTGGACGCAAACTTGATATTTTTCAGTGTAGCCTTGAAACTGTTCGGCTAAATTCAGTACCCGAAAACCTTCGCGCGTACCCAATGTTTCCACCCGCCTATTGGGATAAAACAAATCCTGAATGTTGTTTTGTGTTATAAAATCTTTTCGGATCTTGACATCCCGTCCAACTTGGATCGGATCGCCGATCGTCACAACCAAGAAATCAGCTTTTTTCTGCACGACTTCATTGTGCATAGTCACAATCAAACCCTCTGTCACCTTCCAGGCATCTTTCCAAACAGCATCCTGAGGTGGGTTGAAGTTTTTGCTGCTCAAGGCGGTAAAATCTCCAGATAACTGCCGCTTTTTCCTATCTAAATCTACCTTTTTAATCACCTGCAAGATTCGGGAATTGTTGACCAAAAAACTGGGCATCCTGTCTACAAAGGAAACTGCTCTTTCGTTGCGGGCGATCGGCGGCAGATTGCGAAAAGACATATCTGGTACTAACTTGCCGCTAGTATCGTACACAAAAAATGGTCGATAATGGTCGTATTCCAGTTGCGGGGAATTGTTAATTACATCATTACCAATAAAAAATGCCAGGACTACAATATCAGGACTGTAATCCCATACTTTTTTCCGCAGCATCATCAATTCTTGAGCGGTACCGTAACCCTGAACGCCGAAATTGATGACCTCAACTTTTTTGCGTCCCTTAACGGCGTCGCAGTTACCTAGCTTTCGTTCTAATTTTGACCAGAAAGTTTGTTCGACTGGTACCTGAATTGCTTCGGTGAAAGAGTCGCCTAAAACTGCGACGCGCAAGGTATTGGGAGGTTTGGTTTTGGTGTGTTCGCGATCGCGCAAACCGTCCTTATTCACCCGTACAAAACTCGCACCTTCCCCATTCCACTCGCCGGACACACCGGGTTTGAGCTTCCAACCCAAATCGCGATCGGAAGTATGGAAACGAGTTGGCGCGGAGTCTACAACATCTCCTATTTTTGGGTAGCCCTCAACTCTAGCAACTCGCAATCCAATTTCACCAATTACCACCCCCATTAATAAACCGCCGAGTGTCAAACCTAAATTGACACCCAAAGTCTTCAACTTGCTCATTCTTTCAAAACAGGGTATAAATAAACGGAGCAATTACAGAACCCTGACTCAATACAATCAAAGCTCCTAAAAAGACTAAAGTCACAATTAATGGTAGCAACCAATATTTTTGGCGTTCCTTCATAAACGCCCACAAATCTTTGAGAAAGTCTAATGTTGATTCAAACACTTAGAAAGGACGCTCCATACTAACTTTTGTTCTTTCTTTACTTTGGACGCGGTAAGTATCCATTTTTGGATTAAGTTTGCGTCGCATTGCATCTTCGCCAAATATGCCTTTGATAACTCCCATCGGCCAAATTATCAGGTAAAAAACTATCCCCAGCACGATCGGCGTTTCAATCTTGTTGAGGGTAAGTCCAAACCACATCCACCCGTGATAAATGGGATTGAGCGATTTCGGCGCAGCCAATGCTAACACAATTAGCACTGCGCCGATCGCCCAGGGCCACCAAGGTATAGAATCGCGCCGCAGCAAAGGTACTGCTAAACCGAACAGCACTGCAATTAAGCCGCCAATTAGCAGGCCGAAATCGCGCAGGCCTTTGTTATCGAGTTTTTTTATTTCGTCGCTCATTAGAAATTGGGAATGGGGCATTGGGAATGGGGCATTGGGCATTGGGCATTAGGTATTAGGTATTAGGTATTAGTCATTTATCAGTCATTCACACCAACAAATCACAAATAACCAATAACTAATAACCAATAACTAATAACTAATCTAGTTCAAATTCATTTTTCCAAGCTTCATCTTGTTTCCAAGGAATTTGTTCCGATTTAGGAATTAAGAAATTCTCTAAAACCAGATAATCCATTTCGGTACGCATGAAACAGCGGTAAGCATCCTCAGGAGTGCAAACAATTGGTTCGCCTCGGACGTTGAATGAAGTATTTACTAAAATCGAACAGCCCGATCGCTCTTCAAAATGGTTGATTAAGTCATAGTACCGAGGATTGGTTTCTTTGTGAACAGTTTGGATGCGGGCGGAGTAATCGACGTGGGTGACAGCCGGAATTTCCGATCGCGGAATGTTGAGTTTTTCAATGCCAAACAACTGCTCTTGTTCCGCAGTCATGGGAATGCGGAGACTGCCTTTGACTGGAGCTACTAATAGCATATAAGGGCTGGAATGGTCAATCTCGAAATAATCGGCAACTCGTTCGGCTAAGATTGACGGTGCAAAAGGTCGAAATGATTCCCGATATTTAATTTTGAGGTTCATCACGGACTGCATTTTAGCATTGCGAGGATCGCCAATAATCGATCGCCCGCCCAGAGCTCGCGGCCCAAATTCCATCCGCCCTTGGAACCATCCGACGACGTTTCCCTGTTCCAAAATTTCCGCCAACTGCGGCATCAATTCGGCATCGTCCAATCGATGATAGCTAGCTTTGACAGCATCCAAATATTCCTGAATTTCTGTGTCATTAAACCTTGGCCCCAAATAGGAACCGCGCATTTTGTCGTGACAAGTTAAATGAGTGACAGACTTCGCCACAGTTGCTACAGCTTGGTTGGTAGTGAGGACTTCAGTCCTCTCCTCGTTCGTAGTAAGGACTTCAGTCCTCTCCTCCTTAATCTTATTTACTGCGAGTAGCTCATCAGCAACAGTACGAGTTTGTTCGCAATACTGATACCAAATCGCCAAAGCCGCGCCCAAAGCACCGCCAGCATCTCCGGCGGCAGGTTGAATCCAAATATCTTTGAAAATACCTTCCCGCAAGAGTCGGCCGTTAGCAACGCAGTTAAGAGCAACACCGCCGGCAAGACAAAGATAATCTACATCCAATTCTTTTTTAACTGTTCTGCACAGCCGCAAAACAACTTCTTCTGTAACAACTTGAATGGATGCTGCAATGTCCATTTCCCGCTGAGTTAATTTTCCTTCAGCTTTGCGCGGCGGCCCTTCAAACAGTTCGTCAAATTTCTGATTTGTCATGGTTAAGCCAACAGTGTAGTTGAAATAATCCATGTCTAAACGGAAAGTTCCGTCATCTTTGAGGTCGATTAAATGGGTGAGAATTTTGTCTACATACTTGGGTTCGCCGTAGGGCGCTAAACCCATGAGTTTGTATTCACCAGAGTTGACTTTGAAGCCTGTGTAATAGGTGAAAGCTGAATAAAGCAAGCCCAAGGAGTGGGGAAAATCGATTTCCCACTGAGGTGTGAGTTGGTTGCCGTCTCCTAGCCAGACTGAGGTTGTTGCCCATTCACCTACGCCGTCGAGGCACAAAACGGCGGCTTTTTGGAAGGGGCTGGGGAAAAATGCTGAGGCTGCGTGGGATTGGTGGTGTTCGGTAAATAGCAGAGATGGCAGTTTGTTGCTTTTGCAGTTTGCCATTTCTGCGAGCTCTCTTTTGAGCATGGTTTTGAGGTAAAGCTTTTCTTTCAGCCAGATGGGCATGGCGGTGAGGAAAGAGCGAAAACCTTTGGGTGCGTAGGCTAGGTAAGTTTCTAGCAGGCGCTCAAATTTGACTAATGGTTTGTCGTAAAAGACTATGCGATCGAGTTCCCGCAATTCTATGTTCGCTTCTTTTAGGCAATAGGCGATCGCATTCTTGGGAAATCTGGCGTCGTGCTTTTTGCGGGAAAATCTTTCTTCCTGCGCTGCGGCGATAATTTCTCCATCGCGAATTAAGGCGGCGGCGCTGTCGTGGTAATACGCCGAGATTCCAAGTATGTTCATCGCTCTCCTCACAAATCGCTATGCGCTCGTATCTGATGTATTTAGAATAGCTAACGATTATAGCTTTAGTGGTGCAGATTTGGAGTTGAGTTTTGCGATCGCCTCTAATTTTAGCTGAATTGATGTTGGTGGGCGGCTGAGGTCGATCGCGCGTCTGACAACATCCAGCTAGCGCCGACGAATCCTGCGCGCCCAGGCTCTGAAGTAAGTGCCCACCGGAAATTGATAAAATTCAGCTACCAACCACAGCACTATGCCTAAATGGGACAAAAAGGCTAAGCCCGTCCAAGCTGCCGGGAACCACGACAAACGGCTGCCGGGAACCGGAGGAAAATAGTAAGCTGAAAGTCCGAGCAAGGTAGTGGGAAGGAAGATTAGACCGATCGCGGCGGCAAAATAAGACCATCCGAATTCGGTGCCTTCGAGGTGTGCTCCTATCCATTTTTTGCCGTCCCAGTGCCATGTTACGGGCGGTTGGCGATCGGCCATTTTCAGTAATTGTCTTTCTTCGCTGGCGGTAAAAATGTGCTGGCAGAAGTTGCAACCGAGGGCTTCCATCATCGGCATGGTGGAAATTTGACCGGTGCGACAGACAGGGCAGGGATATGTATCTTGATGGTTGAAAGGTCGGGTTGATGGTTTGAGAGTCTGCATGGATCGGGCTGCTTGTCAAGATATTCAGCGATCTTAACAGAGTTCGATCCTAAGGTATGTTGTTGCGCTTGAGCGCTCTTCCGGAGATTGTGGAAAAGAGCGCTAATCGGACTTAAGTCCAAAATTAAGGTACGTAGTTGCGCTTGAGCGCTCTTTCGGACATTGTAGAAAAGAGAACTAATCAAACTTCAGTCCAAATCTTAAGGTACGTAGTTGCGCTTGAGCGCTCTTTCGGAGATTGTGGAAAAGAGCGCTTAAGCGCAACTACGTACCTAATTGAAGCGCTCTTTTAGAGATTGTGGAAAAGAGCGCTTAAGCGCAACAACGTACCTAATTAAAGCGCTCTTTTATAGATTGTGGAAAAGAGCGCTGAAGCGCAACAACGTACCTAATCAAACTTCGATTAATTGCGGTGATTGTTGGTGTACCGAATTCGGGCTCCGGCCCACTGAAGTTTTTCCCTCAATGTGCCGTAATAAGAATAGTTTTCCCGCAAAATGATAAATTTGGCTTCGCAGTCGGCCATCCGCACATCTACGCGCTGTCCCGGCCAAATTGCTGTAGATAAAATGCCGTCCATCCAGAGTTTTGTGCTGAGTTCGTAATCTGCTAAGGGCCAAATGCTGACGACGGAACCGGGCGGCAAAACTACAGCCCGACTGGATAAACTTAAAGGGCAAATCGGAGTAACTGCGATCGCATCCATTCCCGAGTGGATAATCGGCCCGTTGGCAGATGCGGTGTAGCAAGTCGAACCGGTAGGAGTTGCCACAATTAAACCGTCGCCTTGATATTGATCGACTACTTCGCCGTCAACTTCCATTTCTAGAATACAGCTCGGCATTCGATCGGCAGAAGCAGGTTTGACACACATTTCATTCAGTGCCAAAAATCGATCGCTTTGGGGTTCGAGATTAGTTCTGTTTCCCTCAAAAACCGCCGCCTGCAACATCATCCGCTTCTGCACGGCATACCTATCTTCGGCCAGCCTATCCCAAATCTCCTCAGTATTTTGGAAATCCTCAAAAGACTCGGTTAAAAAACCCAGATGTCCGCCGACATTCGCAGCTAAAATCGGGATGCCGTCAGCAGACAAATTCCGGGCTGCCGCCAGGGCGGTACCGTCGCCACCGAGAACTACGGCTAGATCGATCGGGCTGCTGCTAGAAGCTAAAAACACCGGATACGGGTTATCTTTCGGGCCGCTGGGGCCCATTAAAACTTGACAGCCGCGACTTTCTAACTGGCGGGCACATTGTTCTGCCCACCGCTGGCTGAGGGTGTCTCTGGCTTTGTGGGCGATAATTACTTGTTTTAGTTGCACAATTAATTTGGGATTTGGGATTTGGGATTTGGGATTTTAGACTGAACTAAAAAATCTCAAAGTGTTCGATCGCACAAATTGATTTCGGACATCATTTTAGATATTAAACTATTCTTGAAAATTGCGAGGCATAGCCAAAGCATCTGCGTTCCTCGGCAGCGCCGGGGAACGAGAATTCCCAATTGTTTAATCGAAAATCGCCAATCGAAAATAATATTGATTACCCGTCGGTACTTCGGGATTTGGGCTGCGGCCAGATAATACTGGTATCGGAGGCGAGGATGCGAGAAACTGCGATCGCCCCAAAACGGTTGAGGTGGCTGGGATCGAAGAAATAGTCGTTGCGATTTGGCCACCGCTGGGACAAGTCGCGGAAGGCGAAGCCTTTTTGTCGCGAGAGTTGCTGCATTCGTTGTCTAAACTGCTGTTCTGCCCACCGACGAGTTGGATCTAGGTAGTCGTCGGTGAGGGGCAAATTGACGAAAATTAGGGGGATTTTCCGAGTTTTGGTAAATGCTACGACTGAATTAAAGGCTGTTGCTTGTTTGCCGCTGAGGTTGAAGTCTTCGTAGTCGCGATCGTACTGGCCTGAAACGTAAGCGCGTTGTCGATAATATGTGTTGGGATTGTAACTTCCCGACATAGGCATGAATCCGTTAGAGTCGATCGCATCTGCCAATTCGCTGACTTGTCTGATTGCTACTACTTTTGTTTGTGATACTGCATTCTGGGTAACAGGCAAGATGCCTGTTCCACTGTTGAGGAATTTGGCTGTGGGGTGGGCATCTTGCCCGCCCGAGTCAGCAACAGGCAAGATGCCTGTTCCACTGTTGAGGAATTTGACTGTGGGGTGGACATTTTGTCGGCCCCAGTCAGCAACAGGCAAGATGCCTGTTCCACTGTTGAGGAATTTGACTGTGGGGTGGGCATCTTGCCCGCCCCAGTCAGCAACAGGCAAGATGCCTGTTCCACTATTGAGTAATTTGGCTGTGGGGTGGACATTTTGTCGGCCCCAGTCAGCAACAGGCAAGATGCCTGTTCCACTGTTGAGGAATTTGGCTGTGGGGTGGACATCTTGCCCGCGCCAGTCAGCAACAGGCAAGAGGCCTGTTCCACTGTTGAGGAATTTGGCTGTGGGGTGGGCATCTTGCCCGCCCGAGTCAGCAACAGGCAAGAGGCCTGTTCCACTATTAAGAAATTTGACTGTGGGGAGTAGGGGTTGGGCATCTTGCCCGCCCCTAACCGATGCCTGCGATCGGCGGAAAATGCCGTCGCCATCGGTGTTACAAGACTGCGGGAATCGGTAACACTGGGGCGTCACGTTAGGTTCACCAGACGGGAGTTTGGGGCGAACGCCTGCTGCTAAAAGCTGGCTGCCTTCAGAATCGACGATCGAATTAAAAGTGCGATCGTCCCGGCCGCTGTTAAATGCGCGCACGCCGTCCGCCCAGACAATCATTTGAGGTAAATGTTCGGGTTTCAACAGCCGTCGCAGTTGAAAGTCAACAACTTGGGCAGTTGCGCCGTTGACAGCAAAGTTAAATACCTTTAAACCCGGACTCCCGTTAGCAGCCAAAGATTGTTTTAGCTGTTTGGGATCGACGCCCTGCAACGCCCGGGAACTGCCGACAATCAAAACATCTGGCGGCCCGACCGCTGCAACGTAGGATAGGTATAGTTCTAGCTGTTCGTCGAGTAAATCGCTGCTGAAGCTCACTGTACTGGCTTGCGATCGACTTGCGCCCGCTTGCTGTTGTGCATAAAGCAGATTTTTCATGTACTCGGTGACTTTTTTTTCAGCAAACGCCCGCCTGGGACTACCGGGGGGAACCGCTTGCATCCAGGCTACCGCTTGCACCCATTGGGCTGCTACTTCGTCCCACTCTTGTTTTGAATTGGCTGATTGAGCCAAATTGGCGGCCTTGGTGGCAAAGTTAACTGAATCTCCAAAGGGGTCGTTTTGGGCGCAGGAAGGAACGCTGATCGATTTTTGGCGTTTGTTGGGGTTTTTGGCTAACACAGAGGTTGGCGGCTGTGCTAGGACGGAGGAAGATGCGATCGTCCGAGAGGGCGCTGTGGTGTTGGGCGGCTTTGTTGATGAACATCCGACGGTTAAGGCGAGTAAAGCAACAGCGGCGCCAGCACGTTGAAAGATGCTAGTGCTGAGGTTAGCAATGTAGCGGCGAATCATACACTTTCACCGATCGCGAAACATTACTAGATATTACCTTAAATGTTAAATTCCGCGACTTCTGAGAGTGATGCAGGGATCTGGGTGTCCTGTTTGTTTAGCCGTTGTTGACTTAATTGTGTATTTCGGTGTCGGATTTCATGACGGCTGTGGCTGCAAGGACGATCTATTTGAGATTTTAGATTTGGGATTTTAGATTGTGAGATTCTTTCTAATCTATCGAACTCTTAACCAAAGGTCTGTTTGCTACAAATTGCTTGACACGATTCACTAATAAATAGCACGACAAACCAGCAAGAGCTGCTATGACAATTACCCTTAACTGCTTGAGTGCAAATAGCAAAGAGTGCGAAAATGACAGTTTCATAGCCTGGTTGTCGCCGTAAATTTGAGTATCTATTGGCTTAAAAATGTACATCAAAGCATTTAAAAATGAACTCGGATGCTGTTCGCTAACCGCTACAAAAGGATGATTTACACCGACAAAAGAGATGATAATCGACAGACAACTCACAAATATAAAAGCTTTTCTCAAATTCTTGGAACTTTTGATATCCTCGCTGATTTGAGCTAACGGTAAGCAGAGCAAAAACATAAGATTGGCATACCATCTGACTCCATAAGAATACCCACTGTAATTGTTAGAACGCAGAATGTACATCAGGACGTAGGCGGATGATGCCAAAAGAATTAATAGATATTCTTGGCGATACTTGAATTCTTTGTTTCGTAAAATCTTCACAAAACCAAAAATCGAGAATACCAGAATAGGAGTATAAGAAATTAAGCCTCGATGACCTATTATCATGTGAAAAGCATAATTCAAAAGGGCTGGAAAATTTGAATGATATGCTAAGCCTGAAAGGGTTGTGCTATCGAAGGCAGAACCTGGATATTCCCACAGGGATTGATTCATGGAAGGTGGCCGCAGGCTACCAGACGTGTAAAAATTTAACTGTAAGTAAATCACCATGACTAAAGCGCCAGCCAAAGCAAAAACTATCTTTGATTTCAGAGGTTTATTGAAAAAGCTGACAGCGAAAAACGGGACAAAAATAAAAGCTACTACATCAATGCTCCCAGCCAGTGTAATTAACAGACCTGAGAGCAAAGAATATCTAATACTTTCTTTGACCCTGAGCAAATAGTAAAATCCTGCCATCAGTAAACTTGCACTAACTACATGATTGCTAAATACGGTTGAGTAAGGTAGCAGCAGAGTTCCTGTACCAGCAATTATTATAACTACATCTATCCATGTTTCCTCTACTGCCAAAAACTTAAATATCCTGTACAAATAGACTATGCCCGTGGCTGTAGCCACCCCTACAACTAAAATTATCAGTAGGGTATTAGTGAGCATGAATTGATTTTTGAAAGAGATACCAAACACCTTCAGCAGAGCGTAAAAGAATGAACCATATATGGATAGAATAGGAGGCTTGTCAGAGTAGAAGTGGCCTTGGTATAAGTATTTATCGATAGTCCAAATAAATCGGGAATTGTCAATAATGAAGGTATGGAAATCTACGAGAGATTCAATCGTGGCTAACCTGGAAGCATCGTTGCTAGTTGCTACTGGTCTTGTCAGTAGGGCAAATAGACCTAAAAACACTGAAAAAATTTGCCATTCTTTTTGAATTCTCATGCTCTGCATCCAAATTTTATAGATTCAAATCGATCAACCTTTGTAACAATCGCTTAACAAATTACTGCGATTCGATGACTGCTTCGGCTTCCAGGGCGATCGATCGCAATTTATCAATGATATCCTGACTGGCACTCTCCCACAACCCCCGCTGGCGAGCTTCTAACAATCTTTCCGCCATATCTCGCAGCGCCCAAGGATTGTTTTTTTGAATAAATCCCTGAACTTTTTCATCAAAAATGTAAGCCTGTGCAATTCCTTCATACATAAAATCTTCAACGCAATTCGCCGTCGCATCGTAAGCAAACAAAAAATCGACAGTGGCGGCAATTTCAAAAGCACCTTTATAACCGTGGCGCATCGCCCCTTCAATCCATTTCGGATTTACCGCCCTGCTGCGATAAACCCGCGCAATTTCTTCTCGCAGTTGTCGCACTTTTGGATTTTCGGGAATCGAGTTATCGCCGAAATAGGTTTCAGGATTTTTCCCTTGCAAATTGCGAATTGCCGCAGTCATTCCGCCTTGGAATTGATAGTAATCGTCGGAGTCGAGAATATCGTGTTCGCGGTTGTCTTGATTTTGCAGCACAATTTGCATTTGGCCGAGGCGTTTGGTAAATGCTTCGGGCGCCGAACATCCCCATTCACTCCCGGTAAATTCACCCCCCCTAGCCCCCCCTTGTAAAGGGGGAGGACAAGAAAGAGAAGCATTGGAATTAGCCCCCCCTTGATAAGGGGGGGTATTGGTGGAATTAGCCCCCCCTTGATAAGGGGGGGTTGGGGGGGTATTGGTGGAATTAGCCCCCCCTTGGTAAGGGGGGGTTGGGGGGGTATAGACTGGTGGTGAAGCGCTAAATTCACCCCCCCTAGCCCCCCCTTGTAAAGGGGGGGGACAAGAATTGGAATTAGCCCCCCCTTGTAAAGGGGGGGGACAAGAAAGAGAAGAGTTGGCATTAGCCACATCTTTACCAGAAGAAGTGGAGGGGGTACTTGTATAGGCGTAACTGCTCCAATTAATGTAAGCTGTTGCTAAATCCCCGTCGTCTGTCCAGTTTTGAGCTTCAATTATGCCCTGAAGTCCCGCACCATAAGCACCCGGCTTTGAACCAAAGACTCGAAATTGCGATCGCGCTTGGGCATCTTCCCGACTCAAACCAGCCAATTCCCAATCCAAAATCTCTTGTTTAACTTGTGCTGCTAAAGGATTGTCTTCCGCAGGTTCATCTAAATCTGCGACAGCTTTGACAGCCGAGTCAAACAAATCAATTAAATTAAAAAAAGCATCGCGGAAAAAGCCAGAAATCCGCAAAGTAACATCAACGCGCGGCCGCCCCAAAACAGAAACAGGCAAGATTTCAAAATCTACAACCCGGCGCGAAGGCCCATCCCAAATTGGTTGAACTCCGATTAATGCTAGGGCTTCAGCGATGTCGTCTCCGCCTGTCCGCATTGTCGATGTTCCCCACACTGACAAACCCAAAGTTTTAGGATATTCGCCATTTTCTTGAGTGTATCTTTCGATTAAAGTTTCGGCTGCAACTCTGCCAACTCTCCAAGCAGTTTCTGTGGGAATGGCGCGGATATCTACCGAGTAAAAATTCCTGCCTGTGGGCAATACATCGGGCCTGCCGCGGGTGGGTGCGCCGGATGCACCGCTGGGGATGTGTTTCCCATCTAGTCCGCGCAACAGGTTGGTGATTTCTTGGTTTGTTTGGAGGAGTGATGGTAAAAGATAATTGGCAATCCAATCTAATTCTTGTTGGGTTGATTCTCCAATTTTAACCGCAGGTGGATGCGGATGAACGCGGATATTTTTGATTAAATCATCTACTAATTCTGCGGCTTTTGCTTCTAATTCTGCGGTTAAATCGCCTGCGGTGGTTAAGGGATCGAAATCGTAATCTAAGTCTTTGGCGAGGGCGCGAGTTAAGCCGATGCGATTTGTGCTAGGATGGCGGGCGATCGCAATTATCAAATCTCGCAACTGTCTGCCTTGGGGACATTGACCAAAAATATGCAATCCGTCGCGGATTTGGGATTCTTTGAGTTCGCAAAGATAACCGTCGGTGCGGGTGATAAACTCGGTAAATTCGGATTTATTGAGTTGGATGCCTAAGTCTTTATCTAGATTTTCCTGGTTGGTGAGGGCTACAATGCGATCGCGAATCATCGGTAATCTGGACGGATCTAAGCTTTGGGCTTCGCAATATTCGTCGATTAAGGCTTCCAATTGCTGCAAAGGCCCGTAAAGTTCGGCGCGAGTCATCGGCGGGGTGAGGTGGTCGATTATCACGGCTTGCGATCGTCTTTTTGCCTGGGAACCCTCCCCCGGATCGTTGACAATAAACGGATAGAAATTCGGCAGCGCGCCCAATGCGACTTCGGGATAACATTTATTAGATAGTGCCACACTTTTACCGGGAAGCCATTCTAAATTCCCGTGTTTTCCCGCATGAATTATCGCATCAATTCCCAACTTTTCCCGCAGCCAATAATAGTAAGCGAGATAATTGTGAGTTGGTTCCAAATCCGGTGCGTGATAGTTCAAACTAGGGTCAATTTCGTATCCCCGCGACGGTTGAATTCCCACAAATACATTGCCAAACTGAATCCCCGGAATCGGAAACAGATACGCATCCAGGTTCGTAGTAAGGACTTCAGTCCTTCTTTCCCCAGTCGCCAATCCCCATCTATTACAAATTCCATCCTGTACTTGCTGAGGCAAAGTTGCAAAATACTCTTCATATTCTGCCAAATCCAAATATTGATTAACAGGCCGCAATTCCCGTCCTTCCGGGTCATTTGTCACACCGGAAATGAGCATTTCAATTAACTCACCGCCGCTGCTGGGAATGTTATCTACTCGATAACCGGCTTCCTGCATAGCTTTGAGGATTTCCACACAGCTAGCGGGCGTATCCAAGCCGACGCCGTTAGCTAAACGGGCGTTGCGGGTGGGATAATTTGCGAGAATTATGGCGATGCGTCTGTTGGCGGCGGGGGTTTGCTTCATCTTCACCCACTTCGCCGTTAAGTCTGCTACGAATGAAATGCGATCGTCCGCAGCGACATATCCTACCACATCTGTTTCTAATTCGCTGTTCCAAGTCTGTACTGCTTTAAAAGAAACAGCCCGAGTAATGATTTTACCATCAACTTCGGGCAATGCCACATTCATCGCCACATCGCGGGGGGAAAGTCCTTGCAATTCAGCTTCCCACTGTTGCAAACCGCCGCCGCTGAAGATTGCTTGCAAGATAGGAACATCTAAGGAGTTTAAACTATTTTGTTCCGGTTCTGGATTGTTGAAACCGGAGACTGCAAAACTTGTCGTATTGATAAGTAATTGAATTGGTTCGGATTCTTTTGGTTGAAAGTATTCCAGCAATTCTATTTGTAAATCAGGTTCCCGCAGCGAAGACACAAAGACGGGAACTGGTACTAAGTTTCGTTCTGCTAAAGCTTGACAAAGTGCATCAACTGGCGCTAAGTTTCCCGATAAGTAATGAGCGCGATAAAATAAAATGCCGACTTTCGCCTGGGTTGGTAAACCCGGAGATCCCCCCCAGCCCCCCTTAATAAGGGGGGGGCAAGAAGTTGTCAAAGTCTCGGTTTTTAAGGGCGATTTAGGAGCATTGGCATCGCTTGGTAAACCCGGAGATTCCCCCCAGCCCCCCTTAATAAGGGGGGGGCAAGAAGTTGTCAAAATCTCGGTTTTTAAGGGCGATTTAGGAGCATTGGCATCGCTTGGTAAACCCGGAGATTCCCCCCAGCTCCCCTTCTTAAGGGGGGGGCAAGAAGTTGTCAAAGTCTCAGTTTTTAAGGGTGATTTAGGAGCATTGGCATCGCTTGGTAAACCCGGAGATTCCCCCCAGCTCCCCTTCTTAAGGGGGGGGCAAGAAGTTGTCAAAGTCTCAGTTATTAAGGGGGATTTAGGGGGATCGGAATCTGGGTTCAAAGTCCCCCTTATTAAGGGGGATTTAGGGGGATCGGAATCTGGTAGTAAAATTCCCAAACCAGCCGTTGTATTTCCTCCCCAGTCATAAATTCCCACCCGAGAAACTGTTTGAGGAAGAGGCGGATTGTAAGCAGTTTTCAAACAAGTGTCAGCCGTAAACTTGAGTGCATTAACAAAATTCTGGACTCCGCCTTCAGTGAAATAACGCCACAGTTGATTTACTGCCGACAGCGATACATTAGAATGACTAATTAAATCTGGATCGGGACTATCTTCACCGGGCATTACAATCAATACCGCATTAGTTTTCTGCACCGTTTCCCGCAGAACTTCTAATCCGTAAGACCAATAAGAACGCCCACCTAACAGCCTTAAAATTATTACCTCCGCGCGTTCTAAAATTTCCTCAGCGTAGGTGTCAATGGTTAATTGTTGCTGCAATTGAAGCAGATTTACGGCGCGCACTTTCGGGAATTCGGGTGGCATTTTGGATGCGGCGGCCGCGAGTGTTTGAATGTCCGTGTCAGCAGCACTAATAAATACGATTGGTGCTGGGGTTTGCTGAATAAAAATTACTCCTTCTGCTTGAGGGTTCCAACCTCCGGGCGTAGCTGCTATTTTGTGCATTAAATTTTCCTCTATAATAAGTTAAAATTCCAAATTCTCAGAGACAAATGCTCTCACTTAATTCTTACACGAAAAAAGATGTTTGTAGTGAGGACTTTAGTCCTCAGATTTGGAGCGGACTAAAGTCCTCACTACGAGCCTGAAAAAAGATGTTTGTAGTGAGGACTTTAGTCCTCAGAGTTGGAGCGGACTAAAGTCCTCACTACGAGCCCGAAAAAAGATGTTTGTAGTGAGGACTTTAGTCCTCAGAGTTGGAGCGGACTAAAGTCCTCACTACGAACCTTGGAAAGTCATAAGGTGATAAAGAAAACTCCCAAAATCATGATAGCAGATCCTAACAATCTTTGCTGAATATCTTTTTCCTTAAAAATGAAATGACCGAAAAGTACACCCATTAATACGCTGGTACGCTTAACTGCGATTACCTGCACAACTAAAGTCATTGTCAAAGCTTGCATCTGAAAAACGACTCCTAAAGCATTGACAAAACCCATTGTTGCTAGCAGCGGTAATTGCTGGATAATTTTGCGGCTGGGGTTGGGGGTTTTGTGCAGTAAAACTGGTAACAATAACACACTCATGGTCGTAAATAAAGAGAACAACCAAAAAATCGGGGAAGAGTTTTGCACGCCTATTTTGTCGAAATTTGAGGTGATACTCCAGAGAAAGGCTACGATTAACATTAATTTTGGCCCTGGTTCGTGCAGTAGTGCTTTGAATGGGGCTAGGTATCCTTGAGATTTTTCTTTGATGTTTAATAGATAGGAACCAGTGACGATGAGAAAAATTCCAATACAATCAAAAAAGTTGGGATATTCGCCGACAATTAACGGTGAAGTTAGCAGCATGAATAAGGGTGTCAAAGCTACTAGCGGCACGGTTAGGGATAAGTCGGACAGTTTGATGGCTTTAATGTAGAGGATGGCTGTGACTGCATTGATGCTTCCTCCGATTAATAAGGCTATCCAAAATAGCGGGTTTAATTGGGGATTTAGTTGCGGTATTTTTATGAAAAATAAAAAGGGTAGTAAAAAAAGTGCTGAAAAAAATGCTAATGACCAAGCTACGACATATTCATCGTTTTTTTTCAGGTTTTGCTTGCTGAAAACGTCTTTTACGGCTTCAAAAAAAGCGGTGAGAATGCCAAAAATTAACCAAGTCAACCTAAATATGCGCTCCTGACTCGCTCGTCGTTTAGCAAATCCGATCCTGTACCTGTGAGAGTCATGTTACCAGCTTCTAGTACGTAAGCCCGATCGGCAATTTGGAGCGCCAAATTAGCGTTTTGTTCTACCAACAAGATTGTAACCCCCGTAGAGCGTAGGTTTTGAATGATTCCGAAAATTTCTTTGACGATCGCAGGTGCTAAGCCTAAACTAGGTTCGTCCAATAATAGCAGTTTCGGGCGGCTCATGAGCGCGCGGGCGATCGCCAGCATTTGCTGTTCCCCGCCGCTAAGGGTTCCCGCCAGTTGAGTCCGCCTTTGGGCCAAGCGCGGAAATATCTCGAATTGGCGGCTTAAATCGGCTTTGATGGCTGCGAAGTTCGATCGCACATAAGCACCCAATTCCAAGTTAGCTAACACCGTCTGTTGCGCCAAAACCCTTCGTCCTTCTGGACTGTGGGCGATTCCCAATTTTACCACTTCGTGAGCTTGGCGGCGACTAATATCGCGCCCGCTGTAGATGATTTGTCCTTCCCGGAAATTAACTATTTTAGAAATTGCTCTCAGGGTGGTACTTTTCCCTGCACCGTTAGCGCCGATGAGACTGACAACTTCGCCCGCATTTACGGTTAAATTGATATTTTGCAGGGCTTGAATTCCTCCGTAATTTACACAGAGATTTTTGAGTTCTAACAGGATATTTTTGGTGGTCTTTGGGGGAAAATCGTGCATTTTATCTGACTTTGAGCTTGAAGTATATGAGATTATTGGTTGGGCTGGGCGGGTTTATGAGATTGTTAGTTTTATGCAGTTATTGTTTGTGAACCCGCCCCTACAATATTTCGGTAAAAACCTATTTTTGACAGCCATTAATATCAATTTTAATTTACATGATACCTGTAGGGGCGGGTTCGCCAACCGTAATCGACTGAAATCGATCGTCTCATAAACCCGCCCCCACCCAAGGAACAATCTACTGTTTATTTTATCTATTTTTCGTCTCCCAAATAAGCTTCTATTACAGCAGGATCGTTCCTAACAAGAGCAGGTTCACCCAAGGCAATAAGCTGACCAAAATGCAATACAGCAATGCGATCGCACAATCCCATCACCAGCGGTACGTGATGCTCGATCAATATTACAGTCAAATTGAATTGTTCCCGCACTTCCCGGATAAATTCGCTTAACTTTTGCTTTTCCTTGGGATTCATCCCCGCCGCTGGTTCATCTAACAGCAAGATTTGCGGTTCCAGGGCTAAGGCACGGGCAATTTCCAAACGCCTCTGATCGCCGTAGGGTAGGTTTTTGGCTTGTTCGCCCGCCCGATCGCCCAAACCGACCAAATCCAACAATTCCAACGCTTTTGCCTGGGTTTCGCGCTCCATGGCGTTAGATTCTGGTAAGCCGAAAATCCCCGATAGTAGCGATAATACCGGATTTTGCGATCGACTGTGGATGTGTCGGGCGATCGCCACATTCTCCAACACCGAAAGTTCCCCAAATAAACGAATATTTTGAAAAGTTCTGGCAATACCTTTGTTCGCAATTTGATGTGGTTTAAGTTGGGAAATATCCTCATTTTGATAAATCAGTTTTCCGCTGTTGCTGGGTATCAGCCCAGTCATTAAATTAAATAGGGTAGTCTTGCCCGCGCCGTTAGGGCCGATCAGTCCAAATATCTCGTGTTTTTTAACTGTAAAAGATACGTCGTTTACCGCCACTAAACCGCCGAAGCGGCGAGTCAATCCTTGGGCTGCTAAGACGGGAGTGCTTTTTGAGAGGGTAAGTGGTTCGGAAATCATCAAATATGATAGAATAGAGATTATGTGATTATGCCTTAGACTTAAGTATAAATGGAAGCCGAGGAAATTCAAGCAAGAGTTCGCCAAAATTTATATGTTTATACAGCTCATGGAGATATCGAGCGTCAGGCTGATGACTTAACTTTTACTCAGGTTGAGGAAGCTTTGCTCAACGGAGAGATTCTCGATCAATATCCTAATACTGGTCGAGGTGAAAGTTGTTTAGTATTAGGTTATGTAAGTGAGATATCCATTCATATAGTCTGCGGCTGGCGCGGTGAAAGAATAGCAATTATAACTGTCTATATTCCCAGTCCCCCAAATTTTATTAACCCTAGAACCAGAGGATAAACTGATGCGAGAAATAATCCCATGTAATACCTGCGGTAGCAGTAGCTATGAGGAACGTAAAATCAATTACTTGTACAGTCACAAAGGTAAATATTTGCTAGTTCCTAACACGCCAGTTGAGATTTGTATTGATTGCGGCATGATATATTATGATGCAGCAGTTCTTAAAGAAATTGAGCGCCGTTTCTTTGCTATTCACCAGCAGCATGAAATGCCCGATTCATATATCCAAATTCCCAGCAAAAGTTACACGTAAAGAATTGTTGTTTAAGGAAAAAACCGGAATGTTATTAAAATCCCGCTTTTTAAGCAGGATTTAGGGCGCTCGATTTCACCACCGAGAAGCACAAATTTAGATCGCCCGAACTCTGGAAACCAATTTGATGAGAATGTAGATACAATAATTCAAATGGCTGAGACGGCTCATCAAATACAAGGATTCTGGCCCATGACGAAGCACTACCGACAAAGATTAGTTGCCGTAATTGCCCTCTCGTTTCTATCTTTCACATCACCTTTACTGTTGACTCGGAATGCTGCGGCCCAAAACCTGAGCGCATCGAAGGCTAATCCCAAAGAGATTGACTCACTCATCGAGAAGTTAAAGACTAATGATGAAAGGGAACTTGATGCAACTATTAAGAAGTTACGAAAAATAGGTAAACCAGCCATCCCCGCTTTGATTGAAGCTTTGCGCGATCAGAATTTGCTAGTCCGCCGGAGTGCTGCCGAGGTTTTGCAACGATTTGGTGCCTCTGCTATTCCTGCCCTTGTCAAAGCCTCGAAAGACTCAGATGTGCTGGTACGTCGTCGCGCTGCTGTTTTGCTGGCAAAAAGTTTGCTGGTAAGCGAAATAAACAGAAGCCCTTTATTCTCATCAGAAGCTAAAGCAGTTGTGCCACAGCTAGTTCTCCTACTTAAAGACTCCGATCCAGATGTGCGTATCAGTGCAGTCTATGCCTTGGGGAATATCGGTGGAGAAGCTAAAACAGTTATACCGCAGCTAATTCCCCTACTTCAAGACTCCGATGCAAGTGTGCGTAGCAGTGCAGCCTCTACCTTGGGGCTTATCGGTAAAGAAGCTAAAGCTGTTGTGCCGCAGCTAGTTCCCCTGCTTCAAGACTCAGATACAAGTGTGCGTACCAGTGCAGCCTATGCCTTGGGGAATATCGGTGGAGAAGCTAAAACAGTTATACCGCAGCTAGTTCTCTTACTTAAAGACTCCGATGCAAGTGTGCGTGGCAGTGCAGCCTATGCCTTGGGATTTATTAGTGAAGAAGCTAAAACAGTTATACCGCAGCTAGTTCTCTTACTTAAAGACTTCGATGCAAGTGTGCGTGGCAGTGCAGCCTATGCCTTGGGGAGAATCGCTCTTAGGCTTCAAGAAAAAGCAAAGATGCTAACTTCACCGGAGTTAAATGAGGTCGTATCAAATTTAGAATCAGCCTTGAAAATTTTGGCAGAACCTAAAGGTGGTGTATCACCACAAACAACGATCGCAAATCTCCGTGTATACATCAATGTTCTCAAAGCCGAACAAAACGATCGCCTATTCGTAAAATCAATTATCCAAAATCCCTACATCTGGGGAACCGGAATATACTTATTTTTACTCTTCGGAACCTTTGCCATCCGTCCACTGTGGCTGCTAAAAATCTATGAAACCTTAAAACCGATCGGCTTCAAAATACCAGTTCTCGGCACAGACGTATCCCTCGGCAACTTGATATTTTTCAAATATCATCCCAGAGTCCTCGATGCTTGGGTGACAGCACACATCCAAGCCCCGCGAAACGAATTTCAGAAGCGGGAAACAGTGCGCGATCGCAAAATTTTCGTCCCCATTCCCGTCATCCTCGACAACAACACAATTGCAACTTTGAAAGGCAAAGATTTGCAGCCCACATTTGCTCAAAAGCGCGGCTGTTTGTTGATTTGGGAAGAAGGGGGAGCCGGAAAAACCAGTTTAGCTTGTCAGATTGGCAAATGGGCGATGTCGGATAATCCTGAAGAACGTATTTGCAGTCATCGAATGCTGCCAGTTCTGATCGAAGAAGAACTCAACATAAAAGTAACAGAAGGCAAACAGCCATTCATCGAAGCAATTCGCGGTCAATTGCAAGATTTAACCGACACTGCCGAGCCGATTTCTGAAGAATTATTACAACAATTGCTCAAACAGCGGCGCATTCTAGTTATCGTCGATCATTTCTCAGAAATGAGCGAACAAACACGAACAGCAATTAAACCGGGAATGCCAGATTTTTCTGTTAATGCTTTGCTGGTAACTTCGCGGCTGCAAGAAGATTTAGATAAAGTTACCAAGACCACAATCAAACCCCTCCGCATTGCCGGAAATCGATTGTCATCGTTCATGGAAAGCTATCTCAGCCAACGGCAAAAGCGCGACTTATTCAGCAGCGATACTGAATTTTTCGATGCCTGTATCCAACTATCAACAATCGCAGGCGACAGAAACATCACCGTTTTGCTAGCCAAACTCTATGCCGACCAACTGATTGCCAAGAAAGAAGGCACAACTGACGGCAATTTACCAGATAACATTGCCGAGTTAATGCTGCACTATTTAAACCAAGTCAACCACAGCGTAACAGAGGATAAGATCAGCGATTCCACCGTCCAAAAAGATGCTAAAATCATCGCCTGGGAATGCCTGAAGTCAACCTATCGCCCCGCAGCAGCAAACCCTAAAAATGCGATAATTGCTCTGGGTGCAGAGAATCCAGAATCGCGAATCAAGTATTTAGAAGAGAAACTCAGAATCATCCAAACAAAAGGTGTCGCCCACGACCAAATTCACTTTGCTTTAGATCCGGTAGCCGAGTATTTAGCCGCGTTGCATTTGCTAGATATTAACGGCACTGATGAGAGTAAATGGCAAGATTTTTTGAATATAGCAGACTCCCAAAATTCACCAGAAGGAATCAAAGGCTTTATGCTAGCAGTAAAAGATTGCTATCTCGATGAAATTAGCGGTGCAAAAGATACTGATTTTCTGCCACAACAAATCACATCGCGCTATAATGTAACAATTACCGCAGTGCCTGTATCTCCTTAATATCACATCCGTTATCAATTTAATGGGTCGTTGCAGATATCTCGATCCCCCTAAATCCCCCTTAGGTCGGGGGACTTTGACCAGAATCTTGTCCTTAAGAAGGGGGACTTTGAGCAGAATCTTGTCCCCCCCTTATTAAGGGGGGTTAGGGGGGATCGGAGTCTATGCAGCAGTCAACAATCATTCCGGTACAATCGGAATTGATATCACATCTCGCAGGGATATTTGTATAACCATGTACATACCAGATTCGCAATCTTCCCAAGCAAAAGCGTTGCCGACGATGTACGATCTACCTAGTGAAGACCCCGATGATACTGGGTTTGACGAATATCATCGATGGCAAGCACAACTTTTGTCTGCTAGCTGCATTCCCCCTAATTATCCAGTCGATCGCACATTTTCAGCCAGCGATCTCAATCTATACTACGACTCTAACCATCCCAATTGGTACAAAAGACCCGATTGGTATTTAGTTGTGGGCGTTTCGAGATTTTACCAAGACAGAGACTTGCGCCAAAGTTACGTCATTTGGGACGAAGCAGTCAATCCTTTAATTGCGATCGAATTCCTATCACCAAGTACGGAAGATGAAGATTTAGGGCTGACAGAATCAGAACCAAACAAACCGCCGACTAAGTGGCAGGTTTACGAGAGAATTTTGCGGATTCCCTATTACTTTGTTTTTAGCAAATACAACAATCAATTGAGAGTATTTCGCTTGATTGGCAACCGTTACCGCGAACAAGTGCTAACAGGTTCTCGATTCTGGATACCGGAAATACAGTTAAGTTTGGGTTTGTGGCAAGGCGCTTTTCTGCAAAATGAAAGGTTGTGGCTGCGCTGGTACGATATTAATGGGAATTTGATTCTGACTCCTGAAGAATTTGCAAGACAGCGAGCTCAATTGGAAAGCCAACGAGCCGAATTGGAATGCCAACGAGCTGAGTTTGAAAGGCAGCAAGCTGAAATTGAAAGGCAGCAAGCTGAATCTGAAAGGCAACGTGCTGAATCTGAAAGGCAACGTGCTGAATCTGAAAGGGAGCGAGCCAATCGTTTAGCCGATCGCCTCCGAGTAATGGGCATTAATCCAGATGAACTGTAAAATTTAATATAGGACTTGCTCTGTCATCCGACAGTAAAATTAGTTTGTAGTAAGGACTAAAGTCCTTCACTGCTGAGGACTAAAGTCCTCACTACAAACATTCTTTTAAACTGTAAGATGAAATACTAGCGTCAAATGCTGCTAGCACTGCCCATAAAAATTTATTAACTAAAAATAACTTATGCCAGAACCTACTTCATTGCGCGATCGCTACCTAGCACTGATCGATAAAATTGTCGAAATCACCCTCAAAGGTCAAATTCGCTCCAAAGAACAAGTATATCAAATGTTGGTGCAAGACATTGGCACCGGCACCGGCGAAATCTTTGAACGCTGTTTCGGCGAACGCTTAGATGCCACTGACAACCTGCTCAGAAATGAAAAGGACGAAATCAAACAAGCCAAGGCAAATCGCAGCCTCAGAGCGCTCAAAACTATCCAAGGAGAATGGGAACGCTGGCAGAAGGATAACCGCGTCGATCGCGAAATCGCATCTTCCATCCAACAAATCCTTGCCGCCGAATCTAACGGCCGCCTCCTGGCAATATTGCAAATAATCGATCCCAATAAAGAACATCCGCTGACTCTCGATCAATTGCAGCAATTGTCAAAATCTGTTCACCAACAAATGCTGCAAACTACCAATCCCGAAACCGAACGAGATTTGCAGCAAATCACAGCCGGGATTGCTAAAGGTTTAGAATCTTGGCAGCGCTTGGAACCGGAACTCGTCGGCTGGATTTATCAGCCGCAGCAGCTAGGATTCGCCGGCAGTCCCGAACAAAATGGGCCTTGGGCTTTTTGGGCTAAAAAAGTTAATAGTGCCTTTGTTAATGCTCTTTTACAGACTATTGCCAGGGGTGATTCTATCGTTGAATTTGCAGCCAAGCAGTCTAATGTAGAATTAGGTACGCTGCTGGAATTGGCGATAATTTTGCAGTGTTTGCAACGGGCTTTGGTAACATGGTTCGACAAGCAAGTTTATGATTCCAAGGTGTCCACAAAAGCTTCGATTTCTACTTATATTACTTTTTCGGTAATTTGGAGTCAGCTAGCTAGTGGATTTAATAATTCTACGAAGAGCGGCGAACAGTTGGCAAATGCTTGTTTTCAGGTGACTTTGCAAATTTTACGCACTTTTTCTCAGCGGGAATACTTTCCGCTTTACGGCGGGATTTTTGCTTCGTTTGATGGTAAAGCTTTGCGGCATACTTTGGATTATTTAGATGAACCGCTGCGGCGTGTTGAAGGTACTCAAGCGAAGGCTCGGATTCTGACGCTTTTGGGTTATTCGATGCAGGCGGCTGGGGCTTACGAACGATCGATCTTACTGCACAAGCAATCCCTGGAAATTGCCCGCGCCGAAGGAGATAAAGCCTGCGAAGTCGCTAATCTCAATCATATCAGCCGCAATTATGTTGCTCAAAAAAATTATCAGGAAGCGATTAATTACAGCCAACGGGCTTTGATTATGGCACGGCAGGCGGGAGAGCGGCAAGGTGAGGCGAACGCGCTGGCTAATTTGGGCTACAGCGAGGTGTTCCAGGCGCGGCAGTTGGAGGAGGTGGAACCGGAGGTTTACGAAAGCGCTATTAGTTATTTGGAACAAGGTTTGTTATTGTCGGAGAAATTGGGCGATCGCCAAAGTCAAGCTTTTTGCTCTAGCAGCCTCGGTATTGCTAAAATTGCTCTGGAAAATGCTGCTGGTGCGATCGAGTATTTGGTCAAAGGTTGGCAAGCTGCTCAATTTTCCGGCGACTTATATCTCCAAGGTCTCAATTTAGCTTATTTAGCTCAAGCTTATTACAGCCTAAATGAGCTAGAACAAGCAATTTTTGCTGGCTGTTTGGGGATGTATACTTTGGAGCAAATTGGGGCGATGGAATGGCGACAATCGGCTGGTTTGCTGACTATTTTGCGCGGACAAATGGGGGCGGAATCTTTTAAACAGTCTTTAGCCAAAAGTCGATCCCGCATCATGCCAGTAATTGGTGTTGATGGCTACGATTATATTCCGGAATTGTTGGAAAAATACCAGCAATCTATTTGATATCAAAATTACTCGACGGTTGAAACTCGGCGGTTGAAACTCGGCGGTTGAAACCGCTACTACACAAACGATGTCCGCCTCCGCGGACTAAGAAAATCTTCAGAAACTCGGCGGTTGAAACCGCTACTACACAAACGATGTCCGCCTCCGCGGACTAAGAAAATCTTCAGAAACTCGGCGGTTGAAACCGCTACTACACAAACGATGTCCGCCTCCGCGGACTAAGAAAATCTTCAGAAACTCGGCGGTTGAAACCGCTACTACACAAACGATGTCCGCCTCCGCGGACTAAGAAAATCTTCAGAAACTCGGCGGTTGAAACCGCTACTACACAAACGATGTCCGCCTCCGCGGACTAAGAAAATCTTCAGTCCGCGGAGGCGGACTTTGTTTTTGTAGCCGCGATTTCAATCGCCGGGAATTGATGTTTTTGTAGCCGCGATTTCAATCGCCGGGAATTGATGTTTTTATAGCCGCGATTTCAATCGCCGGGAATTGATGTTTTTGTTGAAACTCGGCGATTTCAATCGCCGGGAATTGATGTTTTTGTAGCCGCGATTTCAATCGCCGGGAATTGATGTTTTTCTACTCGAACACAACTAATGTTCGACTATTACCGGAGTGCCAACTGCGACTTTCTCAAATAAAGCTTGGGCATCTTTATCAAACATTCTGACACAACCGTGAGAAGCCGCTCGCCCGATCGACTCTGGATTCGGAGTACCGTGAAAACCAATCACATTTTTACCATCCGTCCAAAACCCGATCCACCTGCTTCCCAGGGGATTGTCCGGCCCTGCGGGTACAAGTTCTCCAGTCCAAGGATGTTCCCAAACTGGATCTTTAATCATGTGTGTAATTTTAAAATTCCCCGTGGGAGTTTCCCACCCGCCTTTACCGACAGCCACCGGGAAACTGGCTTGCACCTTATTTTTGCGGTAAACATAGACCCGGCGTTCTCGCAATTTCAGCACTAAACGCACTTCCTCAATGGCATTTTGCGGCGCGTTTGGTTCCTGGGGAAGATACTGAGACGGTTCGCCTAATGGTGGCAGTTCGGGAACTCCGAGATGTGGCAATTTTACATCGGATTTTGGCTGCTGGGCGATCGCCCTATTACTCAAATTAGCCACCTGTTCGGCTGCTACCTGCTGCTGGAGGGGAACCGACAGCGCCGCTGCGCTCAAACTCAGCACAATTAAGTTGTTAAATAAAAATTTGCTGTTCACCATTATTTTGTTCGCTAAACTCCTCACCAGCAGTTCCTACAAATTTCCTATGTAATTATCCGCAAACTCCACCGAACAGCCACAATTTAGAGATGGCTTTTTTTGTGTAAATGCCCTGCCCAGTTTTGAGTTTCAATTCTACAAATTATAACTTGTCTAACTGTCACAAGATAGGTTTGTAGTGATGAATGCGATTTTAGGAAATTTGATGCGGACTAAAGTCCTCACTACAAACCAATATTTTTTATTGTCAGTAATTTTACGGATACGATCTAACTCAACAAAAAACTTACCTGAAATAATTGGTTGAAAGCTTCTCCTTGAGCGGGAGAAATTAAAATCAGACGATTCATTACTCCAATCCTCGGACTTCCAGGCAGAGGTTGCTGTCAACTATTAATTGTCAACTGTCAACTGTCAACTGTCAACTGAATGAAGCACTAATATCAAAGAAACCGGGATTTTATACGGCTAATGGTGGCGCTGGGCTAGAGATTTTCGCGAACAAATCCGGTTGATGGGTAAATCGCGCAAGTCAATGATTGAATTTTACCTCCGACTCATTTGATTTTTTTATCTGTGGCAGACTGGCGATCGCAAATTGAAACTATGGCGCTGCTGCATCCGGCAAGCATAATCTGTCTGTTGGCAGAGTTTGCCGCCCGTGGCACCACAGTTAGAGGGGCGCAAAAAAACGGAAACGGTCGATCGAACAAACTCAATATATCACGCCGACACTCTAGAGATTCGAAGCACTGAACTTCTTGTAACAGGGGAACTTTTGATGTATAATTCAGTCTTTGAAAACTTGTTCGATAATCTTTTTTTGAGATTGTCCTAAATTTACTACTCCGGGGATTAAACTGGATTAGGTTTAAAGGTTGGGACTTTCGCGCAGCGGAAGCAAGCCCGACCCTGAATAGCAGTTAATGTGAGGTTTCAATGCGTCTTCAGAAGATCAAATTATTTACAGGTGCAACCCTGTCGGTACTAATATCGGCGGTTTCAGTGAATCCTGCGATGGCTAACCCTCCAATTGAAATAGCCCAAACGCAGAGCACCACAACAGCCAACGCTCAAACCATTATTGGTTTTGTCAAAAATATTGTCGGCGACATAGTAACAATTAGCCCAGAAAGCGGGCCGTACAGGACTCTCAGGATTCAAAGATGTATCCTGAGAATTACGTCTCTGGTACCGGGAATGAAAGTCAGAGCCACCGTAGCCGGAGATCAGGTAGAAAGGCTCGTCGTGATCCCCGATTATAAAGTAGTCTCTACCACAGTTGTTCGTCCCCCCGCTCCAGCACCGCGTCCGGCCCCTGAACCGCCACCGCGTCCGGCTCCCGCTCCCCGCCCAGTTCCCCGTCCCGCTCCCGCTCCGGCTCCGCGTCCGATTCCGGCTCCGCGTCCAGCTCCTCCTGTGAGAGGACTTTGGTAGAGCTAGATTTCTAACCAGAATTAAGCCACCGCGCGCGCGGTGGCTTCGCTTTTTCAGAGCAGTTAGAATAAGAGAATTGTCCAGCAATTGTTGAGAAATCGCTGCTATGTATTACCTGCGTTTCTTGCTGCTAATTCTGCTGTTACCGCTGGTTGCGTGCGATCGAGCTACCGATGCTACAGCGACTCCTGTACCCGCACCAACTCCCCTGTCGCAAATTCCCTCCGTTGCACCGCTGACAAATGTCCGCACCAATCAAACTGTACCAACCAAGCCGCTATCGCCGCAGCCGATCCGCATTGTTGCAACTGCTTTGCCGCAGCCTTTCGCCACCCAAAGCGCCTCGAAACCTCCTCAAGTAGTACCGATTCCCCCATCGCCAGTGCTGCAAGTCCCTCCGGGCTTTGTCGTCAGCGTTTTTGCTGACAATTTAGACGCTCCCCGATGGCTGGCTTTGACGCCGACAGGAGATGTTTTGGTAACAGAAACCCGGCAGAATCGGATTAGGCTGCTCAGGGATGCCAACGGTGATGGCGTTGCTGAGGTGAACATGACTTTTGCTAGCGCCCAAAACGGCTTAAATATTCCCTTTGGTATGGCTTTTGCCGATCGCTATTTCTTCCTAGGAAATAGCGATGAAGTCCGCCGATTTCCCTACACAAGAGGACAAGAACAATTAACAGGTACTGGTGAAAAAATTGCCACTTTACCGGGCGGCGGCTACAATCAACACTGGACGCGAAATGTTGTCGCTTCTCCTAACAACCGCCAGTTGTTTGTATCAGTTGGTTCCCAATCTAATGCCGACTCCGAACCCTTACCCAGGGCGTCGGTGCAAGTGATGAATTTGGACGGTACAAACCAGCAAACCTTTGCTTCCGGTTTGCGAAATCCGGTGGGATTGGATTTTCACCCAAAAACCAATCAACTCTACACGACAGTCAACGAGCGCGACGGTTTGGGAGATGATTTGGTGCCGGATTACTTGACCAGAATTCGTCAAGGCGAGTTTTACGGCTGGCCATACACTTATTTTAAGCCAAATTTGCTCGACCCGCGCCACGTCAAAAATGGAAAGAGCGATCGGCCTGATTTAGCGGCTAAAACATTGATGCCAGACGTGCTGTTTCAGGCACATTCGGCAGCTTTGGGACTTCAGTTTTACGACGGGAAAACGTTTCCCAAAAGATTTCTGAACGGGGCGTTTGTAGCGTTTCGCGGTAGTTGGAACCGGAATGCAGGAACGGGTTATAAAATTGTGTTTGTACCTTTTAATGCGGCGACTGGACGCCCTCAAGGTTATTATGAGGACTTTCTGACTGGTTTTCTCACCGATCCGTCGGGCCCGAAAACTTGGGGGCGGCCTGTTGGTTTGCTGGTTTTACCTGATGGGAGTTTGTTGTTTACTGAGGAAGCGAACAACCGGATTTATCGGGTGCAGTATCCCCGGTGAGCAAAGGGCAAGGACGTTTTTTTAAAGACAAGATCGTATGTGGTAAAATAACGTTTTATAAGTTTCTTAGTAAGTTCGTAGTAAGGACTTCAGTCCGTCTTCAGGTTCGTAGTAAGGACTTCAGTCCGTCTTCAGGTTCGTAGTAAGGACTTCAGTCCTCCGAATTTTTGCCAAGAAAGAAGGACTAAAGTCCTCACTACGAACCAATCTAACTACGAACCAATATTGATAAACTTTAAAACCCCGAACCTGGTTGTTTTAAAAACTCTGCTTCTTCGGGGGTTGTTTCGCGTCCGAGAATTTGATTGCGGTGGGGAAATCTCCCAAAACGCTCGATGATTTTAAAATGCCGCACTGCAAAATCAATGACTGAATCGCTGTCAGGTTCGCCGCTGAGTTGGCGAAATAGTTTCACAGATTTTTGCTGGTGTTCTAAGTTTTCGCTGTGTTCAAAAGGCAGGTAGATAAACCACTTTTGTACAGTCAACAATTCGCGATCGAAGTTATTGTTAACAGCGTGTTGGGCGGCGGCTAAGGCTTTGCTGTCCGTGGCGAAGGCTTGGGGATTTTCGCGAAACATATTGCGCGGAAATTGATCGAGCAGTACGATCAATGCTAGGCAGTTTTCTGGGGTATTTTGCCAGAAGTCGAGTTGACCCGAGGCTGCTCGTTCGTATTCTGCCAGAAAGCCCGATCGCACTTCCGTATCAAAAGCCGCATCTTTCTCAAACCACTTCTTTTGAACTTTACCAAACTCTGGAGAGTTCGATCGCCCAAACCAAAAATCTAAAATTTCATTCATTACCAATCTAGTTAGGCATTGATTATTAATGGAAATTTAGGTATCTGTAGTTGCACAAAATCTACTTAATGTACAACTACAAATTCCAGGGATTAATGATTGCCAAAAATGACTCGATCCAAACACAGATACTTGCTTTCCGACGATATGGAGGGTCGAGAAAAAAAATTAGATTGTAGAGTTTAAGCTTCCAGATTCATCTGTTATTGAGTAAATCTAAAATCTAAAATCTAAAATCTAAAATCTAAAATTGAGTGACTTAGGAACTTTTGCTGTCCGGTAGTTGAATTTACTAACTCGAAAACAGTCTGTCCCAAGTTTTGCCTCCCACAATTCCGTCTACAGGAAGTTTTTCTTGCCGCTGAAATATTTTCACTGCATCTAGGGTTGTTCTACCGAAGATGCCATCAAGTGCGATCGGTTCTGGGCAGACACCCCGGGCGTTCAACAATTTTTGCAGTTTCCTCACATCTTCCCCTCTCGATCCGTGTTTTAAAACCCTTTTATGGTAACGGACTTCTGGTTCGTGACAATCATTAGTGTGGCAAGCTGTGCTGCTGCTGCCAGAATAAGTGGCTGCATTGGCGCCAGTCAAAACTAATAATCCGAGAACTGCTAGTAAATAATAAAAAGTCTGCGATCCAACCATACTTTCCCTGTTAATTTTCTTAAGCGTTTTCTGCAAGTTTGACCCGCAAGAAACGGGTAAAAGCCACCGACACCAGGAGTGGACTATATCAAAATTTTAGACTTTTGTTCGAGTTCCCAGATGCAATCGGAGAGTCAATCTAAAATCTAAAATCTAAAATCTACTGACAATTGTTTGAGAGTGAGAAACCTGGTTTCTGGGATGGAGGCGTCCAATCTCGATTGACCGGGTTTCTAGCAACAGTCAACAGACATTCTACAATATAAGTGGCTTTACTGCAAAATCTCTGATTGTGCAAGTTAAATTTTGTTGCTCTTGGGTTGCAGCAAAGGTAACAATTACTTCGCAGGCAACAGCAACCGTCAGCATTACCAAGTTTCTCGCCAGCGGGTAATCGCAAACGTCATCATTGGCGGCGGTCGGAACCCGATAGTGTTGGTTCCAAATTATTTCGGAGTAATCGGCGGCTAATCCGACGTGCACGCAGGGAATGGAGGCACTCGCACAGTAATCTTTGACTGCTTGGCGCCCGACGCTGTTATCAAAAGTATCGATCGCAACGGCGCTGTTGGCAAGCAGTCGATCGACATTGGCGGGTGTCAATTCCTTTGAGTGCGCGTCAATGCTGACAGACAAAGCGCGGTACAGGTTGTTGGCGAGAATTTTGGCTTTGAATGCGCCGATGTCCGATCGATAATAGGGTTGAGTGGAAAGGTTGCGCTCTTCGATGCGATCGCGATCGACGACTCTTAACTGGCAAAAGCCCGATCGCGCCAGACTCTCTACAATATTCGCACCCAAAGCCCCCGCGCCGCACACCGTTACCGGGAAATTTTTAACCAGCGACATCACTGCGGAAGTTCTGTAAAGTTGTTCGTGAAAAAATATACTCATGACTGTTGACTGTTGACTGTTGACTGTTGACTGTTGGGAATTGGGAATTGCTCAGCTATTCTGCATTAAAAATTTTAATGTAAAAAACTCAAAGTCTTGTGGGGCGATGCTCCTAGCCCGCCCCAGACGTACAAATTAAATGCTGTAAAGCTTATCGATTTTCGACTACTCCAACTAATGACTGCAAGTCGAAATCATTGTCCAAGCCGCTGAGACAAATGCCAGCACTCATAACTGTTAAGTCATTTTTGGCGATCGCCGAACTATGATGTTCTCCACTGCCGCTAGTCCATTCAACCAGCCAATAATCAGCGCGATCGGAAAAATCCCGCAACTCGCCGCCGCCCATCTTCAACGCCCGCTGCAAGCGCTGTTCGTCACGGACTTTCGGAGCGAAATCTTTAATATTTCTAGTCACCAATTCATAAACAGTTCGCATTTCTGGAGTCATCCCTTTAAAGCGAACATCTTGAGGCAAAATCAACTTTTTTAAAGCTGATCTCAACTGCTCGGACAGCAGCGGATCGGCGCGCCTGTCAATCTCTTCAAACCACAAACAATTACCGTCCCACCGCGCCACAATCTGCTCGAACTGGGAGCCTTCACTCACTAAATGTACAGGTACAGGTTTAGCAAAACCCACGCGCTGTTTAGCATCAGACTCGTTAACAGGATAAGCCAGCCAAGTTTGCCCTTGCAGCACGCGAGCTAATTGCAAGCGAATCGGGACAAGCAGTTGCAAATACTCGGCGATTTGTGGCAAACTCGGTTCCTCAACTACAGCAGCAATTTTATCATTAATTGACCCCAAAATCGCCCATCCTTCAAAGTTGCGCTGCTGCAACTGAAAAGTATAAATCATGCCACCTATCTTTGTCCGCACCCTTCCCCCTCGAACGCAAGGAGCCAGGAATTGGGTATCGAGCAGTTCCCCTTCTTGGGCAGCGAGTTTGCTGATGATTTTGCGGATGTTTGCCATGGAAGTGACCTCCTTCAACAGTTGACAGTTGACAGTTGACAGTTGACAGTTGACAGTTTAAGAGCGACCTTTACCTAGAAGGAAGAGGATTGGAGTAATGAATAGTCTGATTTTATTTTCTCCCTATCGGGGAGAGGCTTTCAACCAATTCTTTCTGGTGATTTTACTTGTTTTTACACGATCTGCATAGAAATTAAGCAAATATAAACATTTGCCAGCAATCTTGACATCAATAAAATTCAGAATATAATATTAAACAAGCATTCAAAGTTAACGTTGTAAAAATATCGAGTGAATATGCTGCAAAAACTCTGTTTTAAGTTAGTAGTAGTGACAAGTCTGATACTTTCTATTGTTGGCTCTGCCCAAGTAGCTAAAGCTCAGAACAGTCATGGAGCTACTGCTTATTCTCCGACTTCTGACGCCACCGGTATTAGTTGGGATCATGGTACAGAGAAAGAAGCGCTAGATGCAGCAGTAGCCGCCTGCAATCAACAAAGCGGTGGGGCTAACGATTGTCAAGCGCTAACCTCTAATACCAATAATTGTGGAGCGATCTCAGTAGGCAAAGGAGGAGCAGGTGCGGGCTGGGGCGGCGATAAAGCAGCAGCAGAAGCTCAAGCTCTCGCTGCTTGCAGCGAACTGGAAGGAGGCAATTGTAAAATTCAGCTTTCAGCTTGCAACAAGTAGTTGAATGATGAATTTTTGCCTGAACGGTTTGTAGTGAGGACTTTAGTCCGCAGAAAAAGAAGGACTGAAGTCCTCACTACAAACCTATTTTCTTATGGGGTTTGTAGTGAGGACTTTAGTCCGCAGAAAAAGAAGGACTGAAGTCCTCACTACAAACCTATTTTCTTATGGGGTTTGTAGTGAGGACTTTAGTCCGCAGAAAAGAAGGACTGAAGTCCTCACTACAAACCTATTTTCTTATGGGGTTTGTAGTGAGGACTTTAGTCCGCAGAAAAAGAAGGACTGAAGTCCTCACTACAAACCTATTTTCTTATGGGGTTTGTAGTGAGGACTTTAGTCCGCAGAAAA
>NZ_JAAFKG010000029.1:48258-91375 GCF_013299185.1 Microcoleus sp. bin48.metabat.b7b8b9.023
CTACAAACCTATTTTCTTATGGGGTTTGTAGTGAGGACTTTAGTCCGCAGAAAAAGAAGGACTGAAGTCCTCACTACAAACCTATTTTCTTATGGGGTTTGTAGTGAGGACTTTAGTCCGCAGAAAAAGAAGGACTGAAGTCCTCACTACAAACCTATTTTCTTATGGGGTTTGTAGTGAGGACTTTAGTCCGCAGAAAAGAAGGACTGAAGTCCTCACTACAAACCTATTTTCTTATACGGTTTGTAGTGAGGACTTTAGTCCGCAGAAAAAGAAGGACTGAAGTCCTCACTACAAACCTATTTTCTTATACGGTTTGTAGTGAGGACTTTAGTCCGCAGAAAAAGAAGGACTGAAGTCCTCACTACAAACCTATTTTCTTATGCGCTCGTTTTGTGGGGATATGATATCAATGCTTCTGCCCAAAATAGACTATTTTATATGCGGCGTCACTGCGAAAACCACAGTAAAACTATGGTATATCCTAAGCACCGGAGAAAACAAAAGTAAAATTAGGGTGCGCCACAAGCACCGCAAACACCCGAGTACAAGTAGTAAAAGTAGGGTGCGCCGCAGCGCACCTTACCAAATTAATCTCCTACTTCAGAGGTAACTGCATCCGGCGGCAGCAAACTTTCTAATCTATCTTTAGACCAGTATTCAGTAGGATAGGCGAGTGCAATAATATCAGAAAGTCGAATTAACCACGTAACTTGTCCGTAAGCATCGGTATTTTCCCCGTGTTCGTTAGGGGGAACTATCACCAAAAGTTCAGCAAACTCCCCGAACAAATTAATCGGGATGCCGCCGAAACTACTATTATTTGTTTTAATCCAAACTTTACTGCCTCGATCGAGGGCTTCTTGGAGTCGCTGGGACAGCAAAGTGGATTTTTTGACCTGGGATTTTTTGGCTTTCGACTTTTTTCCCATAGTTTTAAGAAGTTAAAGTAGTTGTACTGTGAGTTGCACGGTGGGTTACACAGTGGGTGGAGATCGAAGTGCGATCGCCTTCTAGGGCTTCGCTAACGCGATTTGCTATTGAAACTGACAAAATGAAAAAAGACGATCGCCCGATCGGCACCCTACCAGTCTAGTCTATAAGAAAGTGCCGCACTGCGATCGTCATAACAATTTAATTACAAAATTGGGAAATCACCTGCGGTATCAATTTACAGAATGAGTTAACCGTCCCGGTATTTATACTGGGTCTGAATGCAGTATAATCGGCGAAGTCTTCCCAAATCGTTAAACTAAAACAATGGACTGGCGAAAGCTCATTCATCGCAACCCGAAAACTTCAACAGTTCAACCACCAGCGGCAGAAACTCGATTGTCTGTAGAATTCCTGTTGGGGCTGTTTGCGGCGGGATGGACTGAAGAGCAAGTTTTAGAAAAATATCCTACACTCACTTCCCCCAAGCTGCGCGCTGCTTTGGCTGCTGCGGATTCGCAGTTAGTTTCATCCATTGCGAATGCTGAGTTACTGGAAATTATCGAGAAAACTAGGGAAGAGTTGAGAATCGAGAAAAAGTTGTAGGTTGAGGAGATTGAGGGAGATGTTTGGGAGAAAAGTGCGATCGACTTTCGATGCAATTCAAAAATATCGATAATGGCCGATAATCTTCCAATTGAAGAGCACATCTTCCAATTTAGTCCCTGCACCGATATTGTGAACGATCGCAAATCTTCCCGAGGGCGATCGCACGTTGCTAACTATCCCGATATGAGACTCGCCTCCTCCTAAATTCCATGTTACTACATCCCCCGGTTGATAATTAGCGGCATTGCGAGTAACAGGTAACGATTTACCTTTTCGTTCAAAAAATACCATCAAATTAGGAACTCGGCGATGGTCGATATTCGGATCTGTGGCGGTCAAATTCCAATCTTTTGGATAGGCGGCAAAGTTCTGCCGCATATCTTGATGTACCTCTTGTTGCAGATCCACTTTTACTTGCCGAAATGCGCGAATTATGACATCGGTGCAAACACCTGTAGTCATCGGTACATCGCCACCCGGGTAGGGAATCGCTACATAAGCAGGATCGTAGGAATTAGTAATTTTAGTTTGGGCGATCGCATTATCGAGCACTTCACGAACTATCGGCGAAGTCACCGGAACTTTTTCGGGATTTAACTGGACAGTTGGAACAGAAATTGGCTTGACGCTTTTTAGCGATTGACAAGCAACACAGAGATAACTAATAAATAAAATAAACCAAAGAGTTTTCAAACGACAGTACATTATTCAATCTCAATTTTTGCCTAAATTTTCTCTAACTCGTTCCCGAAACTCCAACACCGCCTTCAGGGGATTGGGGCGTTGAGGTATGTTGTTGGGCTTGGGCCCTAAGAGTTTAGTAGTTATATAAGCTGTCAGTTATACCTCATCTTTTTGAAAAAGGCTATACATAGTCTGCCAGCGTTGAAGATTGCGATTTGGTCATCAATGGTTTAACTGGCGATCGCTACCTCATTTTCAGTATCGTCATCTTCATCAAGTCCAAATCTTTTGCAAATTTCATCGAGTGTTTAAGGTTGAATGACTCTTGATTTAGCTCGCTTCAGTGTCGTTAACAAGCGAGTTGCATTGGCAGGCGATCGCAGCAAATAAAGCGTTTCTAGCAAGCTTTCTAATTCTGCCTCAGAAATTAAAACCGCATTTTTGCCGTTAGATCTAGTAATAACTATTACTTCCCCAGTTTCAACAGCGCGATCGCAGAGATTTTCTAAATTTGCTTGAGCTTCAATGTATGCAATCTCAGTTGACATAAAATTCTAACTCCCACTCAATTTGCGAGCAGGCCCCGCCAGCTTTACTGACGAGCCATACTCGATTATATCATTTATCAGAATTCATGAGTTTTAAACCCCCGCAGGTTGGTCTATATGGAGAGCATCTCAGCTTTGTATTTATAGTGCCACCACCTCAAGAGTTCGCGTATTGTACAATACGCGAGTTTTTAAGCTCGCACTCAAAGAAAAAAAGCTTTTTACAAAACTGAGATACTCCGGGTGTAATGTTTTTAGAGTGGGATGTAATATCATATCCGGTCAATTACCATAACAATCAAAGTTTGTAGTGCGGACTTCAGTCCGCATAATACGGACTGAAGTCCGCACTACGAACCTATTTTATTGCGGTCAACCGACAAAATATGATATGAATCCCCATAGAAAAAACCTCCTACGACCTCTGTCAACTGTCAACTGTCAACTGTCAACTGTCAACTGTTTATCATCCCTGACAGGCAAAGCCACATCCAGAATTTCCATCAATAACTCCAGCCGCGAAGGACGAGACAACATTGGCACTAAGTTGGGCAGCGAGTAATAATCACCCGCAAACGTAAACGTTTCCACCGACACTTGCTTGTCCTTCAATTGTTTTTCAACATATTCGCAGTAAGCACCAACTCGCACAATCACTACATCAGGAATTACGCCCAAAGTGTGGCAGTATTTCTGATAAGCATCTGCAAAATAAGGTGCAGAGTTTTCGCCTTCATCTGTTACCATAATGAATTGCTCAACCACCTGCTTCTTAATCCGCATTGCTTCGATCGCGCAACCGCAACTTGTGCCGCCGCCTGCGCGAATGTGCTTGAATGCGCGCTCCCAATCGGTCAATTCGCTGCCGTTTGCTTGCACTGGATACGGCATCGTGTCAAAGGCGTAGACGAACAGCGCAGCCTCGGAAATGCCCGAAATCATGGCAGCGAGAC
This sequence comes from Microcoleus sp. bin48.metabat.b7b8b9.023, assembly GCF_013299185.1. Taxonomy (GTDB): domain Bacteria; phylum Cyanobacteriota; class Cyanobacteriia; order Cyanobacteriales; family Microcoleaceae; genus Microcoleus. The sequence continues at coordinate 51,986 of NZ_JAAFKG010000029.1, forward strand.
GCTTGCCAACTTCGATCGCACTTTCCATACTTCCCGACTTGTCAACCAACAAACCGGTGGCTTTAACAATCTTGCCGCGCTTCTTCACCTGTTCGTTTGTCACCGCTTCCAGCTTCGCCGTTGTGGCTGCGTCGAACTTTGCGCCCGCACCGGCAACACTCGCTTTGTATGCAGAAACTCGATCGCACTTTGCGGCTTCATCCAACTTCGAGTCAATCAACAGCTTGACTTCCGGGTGATCCATCGCGCCGCGAGACTGAATCGATTTCAGATTGTTGATGACTTCCTGCGGCGACATCGAGTTAATCAGCGCTGCTAACACCGTTGGCGTGAGCATTTTGATCGCACCAACTGCGATCGTATAGGGAATCTTGTACTCAACAATCAAATTCGCCTGTTCCGCAGGAGTCGCAGCCTTGGCTAACTGCTTCAAAACAAATGCCAGCGAGTCTTCCGGCGGATTGTCCTTAAACAGAATAGCATTAGCTCGATCGCTCGGCTTGACGTGCAGAGTCGCATATAAGTGCTTCATCGCCTTGCGGTTGCGGATGGCGGCGCGATCGAAAAACTGGGCATTCTTTTCGCGCGATCGCAGATAGCGAGTGACAGCAGTGCGCGCACTTCGAGGCAGCTTATTCTGGTGCTGCTTCATAAAGTCCACAATCCGCGAAACCTCGTAGGGCGGGAACTCTTGTAACATCATAAATCCAGCGTCTCGGTGCTCTGTGAGCGCCGAAGTCAGCAAGTTTCCCGCAAAAACTTCCTTGTGGTCGCGCACGTCGCCGTGACGTTGATACCACACGGCTAAATGACCGTAAAAAATCGGATCTAATTCGATAATTAACTTGTGAATTTCTGTCACCTTTTCCAGTTGGCGGTGAGGTGTGGTGAGCAGACTGTTAAGCATTTCTAAACGTAAATCGCGCTCTGCTGTATTCATTGGTGCTGCCTCCAGTTGTGGTTTTGGATTGGCGATTTTGGATTTTCAATTATTAGGAATATCCCAAAATCAGCGGTGGCAGTTGTTGCACGCTTGGCAATGAATATCGTAGTCACCGCGCAAGTTTGAGGAGCTTTGTTTTTTTAACCTTGGAAGGGTTGGTATGTAAGCTCTTCGGATTGGGGCGCGGCAACAACTGCTATTTTAAAACTATTTCAGGGAAAATTCTGGGATTTCGATCGCCCTTAAATCCGGTTCAACCCAATTATTTCGCGCTTCCCAAGACATCAGGTGCTCGCGGGTGTAGTGGTTCCAGGGTAAAGTGGAATCGGCATATTCGGCGATCAAGCCGTTAGCTAAATGTACGATCGATTGATTTCGGCCTCGATCCGCCAGATACTCGCGTACAGTTTGCGCCCAAAACAGCGTTAGCGTTTCGTGATACCCGCTGTTTGGCGTGCTTTCAATGCCATTCACAGAGTTGTAACGTTTGATGCCATTGCGAATCGCATCGATCGCCTCTGAGTCCGATTCGCCAAACAGAAAATACCATAAAGCAACGGTTAAATGGGCTTCGTGCGTCCATTCGCTGCGCGGGAGGGTGCATTCTTGGAAGGCGTGGAGGAGGGTATCTATCTCGTAGGGCGATCGGTAAATTGCAAGTTTATTGCTCATAGCTAATACCCAATCAATTTCTTAGTCCGCGGAGGCGGACATCGTTTGTGTAGTCGCGGTTTCAACCGCCGACTCATGTCTTTTAACTTTTGCTGAGTTGTTCGGTGATGAACTTAATTTGCTTCTTGTTACACTGACGTTTGCTCGTCGTGTACTTCCATGTTTTGACACGGGAGTAATATTTAGTTACCTCCAATTCTTCCATATCAGCCAGCTCGAAAAGATACCAAATACCATCTACTTTTTGATAATGATGGTAATCATCGATCTTGAGAAAATCATCAGGCTTTTTCGGAGGCAATTTTCGTACCTTGTTTGCTAAGCAGAGTGTCCGCGTCTCAGGGTGAACGTAAAGTTCCTCTCTCCCAGAACCAAGTTGACGCCCATATCGGCGATCGCAAACAATTCCATCAACCAACACAACATCTCTTTCCACATAACCCCAAACATGGGAGAGAATATGTTTTCCAGACAGCGTAGTTATATCAAGAATTTGACAGAGTTCGTGGTAGATATCATCCCAATCTTGTCCTACTTTGCTCCGCAGCCAGCGAGATAAAGGCCCCAGACAATCAGAAAAATATTTGCTTTTTCTTTTCAGCTTGAGTAGATAAGGATTAAAGATTCCATCAGTGTAAGCTGCATCAGTGATTTCTTTCAAATGTCTCCGGTTTCCTGGCACTTTTTTTAAGCTAGCTCTCCAGCCACCGCGAGGCCGTTCGATGACGATTCTATCTAATCGGTGTTCGCTCATAGCAATTGAAAATTGTAAATTAAATTATCCTAGTCATGGATGAACTTTTGACAAAGAAACAGATTTGTTTGCCTAATCTACGGACTACACCGAAAAAAAATGCGTAATCAACCCGATTGCGACCCATCCGCGAGCAATTTATGTAAAATTTGACAAAGTTTAAAACACTTCGCGCAAGTCAAAAAAGCTTTATTCACAGCCGTTCTTACCAGTTTTACCTAGCAGTGGACACGCAAACCTTATCTAGAACTAGAGACTCGGAATGCTTCCCTAAATCGATCGCTCGAATATCAGTACCTTAGGGCAGTTATAGTTACTAAAGTGTGTAAGCTTCATCAGTTAGGGCGCGAAGTGTTTCGTCTGTAACAAGGAATTGAATTGTTCAAAAATTGGAAGTTTCGCGCAAGTTTAAAAAGCGATTTAACAGACCGATTGCCCTACCCCTGAGCTACAGCCTCTTAAACGAGACTGACAGGATTTGAACCTGTGACCAATCGGTTGAATCGTGTGTATGCGCTTCCTATGTTGGGGCGCGAAACTGAAAATACAGGTTTGTAGTGAGGACTTCAGTCCTTCTTTTGCTGCGGACTAAAGTCCTCACTACAAACCTTTTTTATGAAGAAAGTTGAATCAAAATGTTGCGAGCAAAAAGTCACTTCGCGCAAGTTAAGAAAGCCGTTGTTCATACGCAGGAGTTGAACCCGCAACCTTTTCTTTAAAGAGAAATGCTCTACCAAGAGCTAGTATGTAAGCTTCCTTTGTTAGGGCGCGAAGTGGAAGTTTTAACCGCGTGACAGATATAAAAACTTCAGGTATGAGAGGCGGCGCACGAGTCAGAGAAGCTTTGTTTTTTACGCCTCGCGGCGAGGTAGGAATTGAACCTACTATTCGATTGTCAGTCGAACGTTACCAGTTTGTAAGCTTCTTTGGTTAGGGTGCGCCCCTGACAACTGATAATTTTTTATACCGCGCAAGTTTGAAAAGCTTTTGACAACTTCTAGCGTGTTTACCATTTCACCATAAAAGCCGAAGCCTTCAGCGGGACTTGAACCCGCAATCTTTTCAGAACTAGAACCCTAATGTGTGTATGCTTCTCGAATTAGGGCGCGGAATAAAAGCAAATTCCTAGCCGTAAACTGCCTCTGGGCGAACAATTAAATCACCGCTGGGACGGCGATCGAGGACGTAAGACTCGAAGCGATCGCTCTTGACATCAAAATGATTGGCTAGACGTTCCTGAATTGTTTTGTCGCTCATTCCTGCCGTGATACCCAGTTGGTTTTCTGCCACATCATAGGAACGTCCTTCAAAACGAATGTGAACCATAACTGTTACCTCCTTAAGCGATTTTAGATTTTAGATTTTAGATTTTGAATTAGTAGCTTTCCTACTCTTTAGTTGTGGCGTTAGTCGGTAAAATTTGCCAGCATTCGCATCTGCGCCCGCACGACAATTTTTACACAAACAAACGCCGCTCTAAATGGTAAGCTTGTTTGAGATGGCGGATTTCTTCAGTCTTTTGGGCCGATCGCACTCGATCGCAACTGTGCTGTTCTGAATCCGCCCCAGATTCGTTGAAATTCGGCTGTTTTGGTACAATATCTGACTCAGGTGGAGTCAGTCTGTAACTGAACAGTCTCGTAAAAAGTAACAACATGACAATTAAGTCTGTATTGCAAGACTTTCAAATTGATGTTCCTTGAAATCTCGAATGCTATTTAGTTGTCAAGGTTCAGATTGGGTACGGAAAATACAGGTTTTTGGCTCTCCTGCGCTTTCCATATGTTTATACTACATAAAATACTACAGAAGTGTCAAGGGGGTAGGAAAAGTTTTTTAGATACAGGTACGTTGTTGCGCTTCAGCGCTCTTTCATATATATATTAAGAGCGCTGAAGCGCAACAACGTACCTAGTGCGATCGCGAACTTTGCACTCGGGCCCAGAAACCCGGTTTCTACGAGAAATACTGTTTGGTGACAAGGCATACAGAGAGAAACCGGGTTTCTTGAATCCTGCGCGTAATGCCGATCGCCCAAATCCTCAAACATCCTTAACATAAGAAATGCTGTCCCGAATATTGTCGAAGCCCGCAGACTCGTAAAGTCGCAATGCACCGGAAGGATTTGCAGCATCCACGCCGAGAATCGCAGTATCGACACCGGCTGCTTTCAGTCGATGCAAACCAGCCAGCAACATCGCCCGTCCCAATCCAAGTTTGCGGAAACCGCGCCGCGTACCGAGAACAGCAATCCAGCCTTCATTTCGTCCAGTACGATCGCACTCTTCGAGGCTAATTTCGCAATAACAGAAAGCGGCAAAAGTCCCGTCAGCAGCAACTGCAATCAAGTCTAAATCCTTTCTGTAAGAGGGTTTTGCTAAATCGTATTTGAATTTCTCGACGGTTAAATCGTGGTGATTCCAGTGATCGATAAACGACTGGTTGAACATTTCTACCCAAGCTTCTGCATCCTCTTCGCCGGGGAATAGACGCAGCGCAAAACCTTCTGGGAATTGGGGTTGGGCGATCGGTTCCGAGAGCGATCGCGCCATGCGACAAAAATAGCGATCGACCCTAAAACCGCAACTTTCCAGCACAGAAATGCGATCGACATCCTGTGTCCTAACCCCCGATCGCAGCTTCACGTGCGCGCCCCGCAATGATGCTACCTCGCGCATTCGCCTTTCGCCCCAAGCGACTGCCGCCCCTTCCACACTCCCGCCACGCGCTTCGGGGCGGACAGAAAACGACAGCCAACCATCGATGACGGCCCCAGGTTCAGAAATCCACAACTCGGCAAAACCGATTAATTTGCCGCCTGCATCTTCCCAAAGGCAGATATCGCGCGCTAAATCTCGGGACGGTTGGTTAAATTCTTGTTGCAATTCCGAGATGGAAGTGCCTTGATCGAGCCGATCGACTGCTTCGCAAGTATTGATTAAATCGGCGATCGCTTCGAGGTCACTTTCACCCGCGTAGGGTCTGATCGACACACTTAACATAGTTTGCGATCTCAGGATGTGAGTTTAAATCATATCTTGCACCATTGCCCACAAGTTTTTCAAGGACGGGCAGGATGCCCCAAAAGTAACTTGAGTGTCTTGTTGAATAGGCCTTTTCTGCCTGTTAAGCGAGAATGGTGGAAGAGGTAAGTTCAACGAAAAAATGTGCTTTTCGCGACCAAAGTAACAAATTGTTACTTTGTTTCTCAGGAATGAGACCTCTGTCTCATTCCTTAGATATATTCAAGACCATCAAGTTCGTCACCAAGTTGACCAACTGAGATAAGAAATAATTTTTCGTCTAAGTTAAGGAGAACTCAATGCTTGACGCTTTTTCAAGAGCTGTAGTTTCAGCCGATGCCAGCACCTCCACCGTTGGTGATATTGCTGCCCTTAGAGCTTTCGTTGCCAGCGGCAACCGACGCTTGGATGCTGTAAACGCGATCGCCAGCAACGCTAGCTGCATGGTTTCTGACGCTGTTGCCGGTATGATCTGCGAAAACCAAGGCTTGATCCAAGCCGGTGGTAACTGCTACCCTAACCGTCGCATGGCTGCTTGCTTGCGCGATGCAGAAATCATCCTCCGTTATGTCACCTACGCTTTGTTGGCTGGTGATGCTTCAGTTCTTGATGACCGTTGCTTGAATGGTTTGAAAGAAACCTATGCAGCTTTGGGCGTACCCACCACCTCCACCGTGCGTGCAGTTCAAATCATGAAGGCTCAAGCCGCTGCTCACATCCAAGACAACCCCAGCGAAAAATTTGCTGGTGCTAAGTTGCGGAAAATGGGAACAATCGTAGTTGAAGATCGTTGCGCTAGCTTGGTTGCTGAATCTTCCAGCTACTTCGATCGCATCATTTCTGCCCTGAGCTAGTTTATTGCTAATCGCAATTCGCTCAGCAAAATAGAAACTACGCTCACAATCAAAATCAGTTTAGGAGATTTAGGAAATGAAATCAGTTCTCACCACCGCGATTGCTTCTGCTGATGCAGCAGGACGCTTCCCTAGCACCTCAGATTTAGAATCAGTACAAGGTTCTATCCAACGCTCTGCTGCTCGTTTAGAAGCTGCTGAAAAATTGGGCGCCAACCTGGATGCAGTTGCTAAAGAAGCTTATGATGCTTGCATCAAAAAGTATCCTTACTTGAACGAAGCCGGTCAAGCTAACTCCACCGATACTTTCAAAGCAAAATGCCACCGCGACATCAAGCACTACCTGCGCTTGGTTCAATACTGCTTGGTAGTTGGCGGCACAGGCCCTCTTGATGAATGGGGTATTGCTGGTCAACGCGAAGTTTATCGCGCTTTGAGCTTGCCTACTGCTCCTTACGTTGAAGCATTGAGCTTTGCTCGTAACCGCGGTTGCACTCCTCGCGATATGTCTGCTCAAGCTTTGACTGAGTACAATGCTCTTCTTGACTACGCCATCAACTCCCTGTCCTAATTAATTAGACAGGTTTGTAATGTCGTGACTGGGTAATTTTTACCCCGACAAGTCTAGGAAATCTTGGCTCGTTGCTCTACCGATTTCGGTAAAGTAAGGGTAAAGAATTCCTGGGCTTGTTATTTTGTTTAAATAGAGATATGCTGTTAGATCGAGTCCGATCGATTACCAATAAGAAAAACGGTTTGTAGTGCGGACTTTAGTCCGCAAGATGGAGCGGACTCAAGTCCGCACTACGAACGCTAAGCCGGTTTGTAGTGCGGACTTCAGTCCGCAAGATGGAGCCCGCACTACGAACGCTAAGCCGGTTTGTAGTGCGGACTTCAGTCCGCATTCATAGAGCGGACTCAAGTCCGGACTACGAACGCTAGGAACTTATTATTGCGGTCATTCAAGCGGAATTGATATTACAATTAATCCCAGACGGCTAATTTTATGGATAAAAGATTTCTTAGTTTTTTTAATTTAACAGAAGACCAGGCGATCGCCCTTTTAGATACGCCACAAGACCAAATCGGCGAAGAGGATTCTCGCTATATAGCAGCTTCCCATTTGATAAACTTTCCCACAGAGCGATCGATCGCAGCACTGATACGAGCAGTAGAGCAAACCGATCCATCCCTAGACAACCGCATTGTCCGCCGCAAGTCAGTGGAAACCTTGGGAAGACTGCAAGCTGTCCAAGCATTGCCGGTGATTCGCACCTGTCTGAGCGATGATGATTGCTACACCGTCGAAAATGCCGTTTGGGCGATCGGCGAAATTGGCACTCAAGACAGCGATATTTTAGAAGAAGTAGCTCAATTGCTCGATCGACCAGGACAAACCTACCGAGTAATCATCCACACCCTGACTAAATTAGATTATCAACCAGCCGAGACCAGAATTCGCAAATTTGTTAACGATCTCGATCCACCGACTGCTAGTGCTGCGATCGCCGCAATTTGCCGCCTCACCAGAGACTTTTCTAAAATGGGACAAGTTGTCGCCATGCTGCAACACAAAAACGTCCTAGGGCGCAGACTATCAATTCAGGATTTGATTGACGCCCACCACTACGATGCCATTCCCAACATTGCCAAATGTCCCGTATCTTTAGTCTTTCGCCTCAGGGGAATTCGGATGCTAGCAGCAGCCGGAATCGCCGACAAATCCCTTACCTTTGAGAACATTCAACCCTATTTAGAAAAAACCTTACGGGATGAACCAGGGGATTTGGATTTAGTCCACAGCTATGAAGAATTACCAGAATTACCGTTTCTAATTAACCAATTATACGAGACGGATTTTGGTCGTTGTTATCTAGCAACTAAAACAATTTTAGAACATTATTCAGAAGAGGCACCGGCTGCACTTTTTACAACCTTTGCAGAAGAAGCAAACAACGACTATGGAGCGCATTTTCATGTAATAAAATTGTTTGGTTGGCTCAAACACTCTCCCGCCTACGATTTATTATTGGAAGCTTTGAATAACCCCCAACCCCAGTTTCAGAAATCCCGTGCCGCCGCTGCGATCGCCCTAGGGGAACTCGGAGAAAAGCGTGCTATTCCAGAATTGCAAGCCTGTTTGGCAACAAAAATCTGGGATTTGCAGTATGCTGCATTAATTGCCCTCGAAAAACTTGGCGATATCAGCGGTTATCAAACCGCTGCAACGGATCGAGATTGGTTAGTGCAAGCTAAAATAGAAGCTCATAACTCAGTAAAATCCTAATTATCTTAATTTAGGAATTACAAGGTTCGTAGTGAGGACTTTAGTCCTCTGATGCTGCGGACTTAAGTCCGCACTACAAACAGTTTCCTTCTTCCTTCTTCCTTCTTCCTTCATAAATCATGACAACAGACGCTTTGTTTGAACAACTAAAACATCCGAATCCTCATATGCGCGATCGGGCGATGTTTGAAATAGCCGATTCCCGCGATGAAAATACAATTCCTCGACTGGTGGGCATTTTAGACGACGAAGATGTCGTCTATCGTCGGGCGGCGGTGAAGGTGTTGGGTGCGATCGGTGAGGATGCCATATCACCGGTGGTTGACGCCATGTTAAACAGCGAGAATGTGACTGTGCGAGGGAGTGCGGCGAAGGTATTGGCACAAATTGCGATTAATTATCCAGAGTTGCCTTTCCCGGAAGTCGGTTTGCAGGGATTGAAAAAGGCGATCGATGACGCTAACCCTGTCGTGCATATTGCAGCCGTGATGGCCTTGGGGCAGATGGGTTCGTCTGCGTTCGAGATTTTGGTGGAATCGTTGAATACAACCGATAATATAGCGGTACAAGTTGCGATCGTGAGTGCGCTGGCTTCTGTGGGCGATCGGCGTTGTGTAGAAGTTCTCACCACATTTGCGAATGATGAAACCGTGGATTCCTACGTGCGGGAATCGGCGACAAGTTCCTTATCGCGGTTGGATTTGGTGATGAATTATAAGCGTGCGGAATAGTAATGAATGAGTATGATTTTACTGTGAAGTTTAATCTAGAAAAATCCCTAGCTAATACTGACGATTTTATCTAGAAACTATATGAAGGTGGCTGTGATGATGCCTTAATCGGAATTGGTAATAAAGAATATGTCGCCCTAAATTTCATCCGCGAGGCATCATCGGCTTATGAAGCTATTTCTACTGTGATTAATGATGTCAAAAAAGTTATTCCAGGTGTTACTCTAATTGAAGCAGCACCAGATTTTGTTGGCTTGACGGATGCAGCTAAAATTCTGGGGTACACTCAACAGCACATGACAAATCTCACCCTCGAAAGCGACTCAAAATTTCCGATTCCTGTTTATGAAGGCGCCCATTCGATCTGGCACTTAGCGGAAATTTTAATTTGGTTGCGCGAAAATCAAACACATTCAATTGATGATACATTGTTAGATATTGCTCAAACCAATATGAATATTAACATTGCTAGGAGTTGGCAAAAAATCCCTCCTGATACCCAAGAAAGTATCAAGGCGCTGGCTGTTTAGCTTGGTTTGTGCGATCGAGATTGTAGAGTACATTATTTTAAATATATAGCCTTTCTCAAAAAGATGAGGTATGACTGGCATCAGTATAACCGCTTAGACGTATAGGGCTCTCTTCCCAACAACGTCCGCGAATCTTTCTGAGAACCGCTATACCACGAACTTTAAGCTTTTCTCCTTTCAACCTTAAAACATCCTCGATCGCCTAATCCATCACTATTTTGAAAAAAAGAGTTAAGATAGATATCTAGAGAACATTCAGGTTTCATTTAGGAGTGATTTTCATGTCTAATCCTACAATTGAAGCAAAAATCAGTCTCCCTGCTAATTTACTAGAAGCGACTGATAAAGCAGTAAACCAGGGAAAAGCCAAGAGTCGTGATGAATTTATTATGCGGGCTATTTGTCGAGAATTAGCAGCGCTGAAACGAGCTGAAATTGATGAAGCACTCGCAGAAATGACAAGCGATCCAGAATATCAAGCTGAAGTTTTACAGATGGAGGCTGAATTTGCTACAGCTTCTTGGGAGGCCTTTAAATTGGCGGAGTCTCAAGAATGAAAAGAGGAGAGGTTTATATAGCTCGTCTCGATCCTGTGGAAGGTTCTGAACAAGGGGGAAATCGTCCGGTGATTATAGTCAGTCGCGACGTAATTAATGCTAGTAGTCCAGTCGTTTTGGCAGTTCCCTGTACCACTTATCAACAAAACAAGCGCATTTTTCCATCTCAGGTTTTGATTAAAGCTCCTGATGGAGGATTAGAAAGGGATTCAATTGTTAAAGCGGATCAAGTGCGGGTATTGGCAAAAACTAGACTTTTGCAAATGCTGGGAAAGCTTTCAGAGGCAAAAATTGCCGAACTTAATCGCGCTTTAATGATTGCTTTAGATTTACCAGGACAAGATGATGAGGAAAGTTGAAAAATGGCAGACTAAGTATCGAGTGACGTTTGGTTGTTGTTTCAACAGTATCAATCAAAAAGATATCACGGCTGGTTAACTCAGCCTTTTATCCTTTTACCCTTTTCTCCTTTCAACCTTAAAAACATCCTCAATACTTTTCCCAGCCGTTTTGTCCTCCCAGCCGATCGCCATCAAGAAACTCTCAGCCGACTGAGTTTCCACCACATCAACTCCCCATTCTCCGGTTTGCAGCGCTTCAGGATCGTCACTCAATGGCGGAGTCTTCTTAAACCCCGCTAAAATCAAAATATCAGGAAAAGAATCATCAGCTTTCCCTTGACTCATCCGCTTGTTCACCAAAGCTTCAGCGCAAAATTCCCCAACTTTAGGCGGAGAAAAATCAGCAGGAAATAGAACTTCTACCATCCAATGAGCATGATTTAATTGACGACACTTAATCTCAGGATATTGACTTAAACCCTCAAAAAATACCAGAGTTAAATCTTCTCGACTCAAGGCCGGAAAAACATCTTCTGGCATATCAAAGTTATGAGAAAGCAACATCCGCCCGGTTCCAGATTCAGTCATGTTTTTAATTACTTAATTTGAGAAATTGCTAACTTAATTACGCCTTGAATCGCCGCTTCCGATTCCTTGGCTAATGCAGCTTGTAATGGCTCGATCGCACTTCGATCGCCTACTTTCATCAAAGACAAGGCCGCCGCCCTGCGACTTTCGCCATCACCACCATCCAGCAACTCAATCAGGTTGGGGATTGCAGGCTTATAGGCGAGATTTCCCAAAGCAGCCGCCGCCTCGCAACGCACGTCAACATCCACATCCGTCAGAGACTTCACCAAAATCTCAAATAACTCCGCTTTGGGCTCTTCCTGGGCAACTTTGGCGATCGCACCTACCACCGCACCACGCACCACAGGCGAATCAGAAGCTATTGCCCGATACAAATACTCCTTCGCACCCGCCCCAATAAACGCCAACGCCCAAGCCGCATGACCGATCGTACTTTCCGGCACATCGGTAGATGCTAAAATATCCAACAAAGGCTGTACAGAAGGTTCACCAATCCTCGCCAACGCCCCAATCGACGAACCCTTAACCACCGTATCCTCATCATTCAACAAAGCATGAATTAGATGAGGAACCGCCGTCGGATCGGCAATCAAAGTCAGAGTTTTCGCAGCCGCACGTCGCACAACCGGATTAGGATGATTCGCCAAACCATCCAACAAAAAAGGAGTCGCATCTTCACCAATTTCCGCCAAAGTTTCCGCGAAACGCAGTCGAGTCATCCCCCGCGTATCTCCCATACATTCAACTAACCGCTTCATAATTTCCGAATCATCAGGATTGAAAGTATCTAAATCTATTTGTTCAGTAACTTCCCGCAGAAAAGCATCTGCTTTTTCATGAAGCAATGAAATTGAAGCATCCTGAGATTGAGCATTAGAATTGACCATCATTGCCACCTAATTATTAGTAGTTATAGCCGCCAATTGAGTGCGGAGACTGTCTAGCCCAGCATCAATTTTAGCAAGTTCCGGCTCAATTTTAGCCATAGCTGCTTTCTGTGGCAGCTTAGCCTTTTGTGCCGCAGCCATCGTTTCATTCACCAAACGTTCCCGATACCGCTCAAATTCGGCAATCACTTCCACCAATTCTTCCGCATCTATCTCAGTTGAATTTTCGGCAGATTCATCATTGTCAGATGGTGTTAATTCTTCGTTTTCAGACATAGTTTTGATAGTTTGATAATTAGTCCGCGTAGGCGGACTTTGTTTTTGTAGCCGCGATTTCAATCGCCGGGTATTTCTTCGCGATTTCAATCGCCGGGTATTTCTTCGCGATTTCAATCGCCGGGTATTTCTTCGCGATTTCAATCGCCGGGTATTTCTTCGCGATTTCAATCGCCGGGTATTTCTTTGTGTACCTTCGCGATTTTGTGTACCTTCGCGATTTTAATCGCCGGGTATTTTTGCTTTAACGTGACTTTAACGCGATACCGCAGCAGCCTCAGAAACTCTCAAGCGATTGTGTTCCAACAACTCTTCTAAAACAGATGGAGAAATACAACGACGCTCAGAACAGTATGCCATTTGTTTAACCCCATTACTCATTTGAACGGTCATCACCCGCACTCGAAAATGATCGTTAATAAACCAACAGCGTTCCTGTCCTTGATTTGTCTCATATTCCGTCTCAATAGTCAATACCCCATCATCAGCAAAATTGTAAATACCAATTACCGGAATCCCTTCAACGTAGCCGCGATTTCGCAAAAACTTCCCCATCTTCGGGTTATTGGGATTGGGTACATCGATAAGTATTGCTGCATAATTTTGGTTGGGGATGGCATCATCCAAATTATCTTGCCACATAAAACTGCATCCCCCACTAACCAAAGCAGGATCTACATTTTGCTGTTGACAAACCTCTAAAACTCTGGGATCATCAATTGATAAGACATTGATCGTGACATTAGATTCTCCCGACTCATCGGCAGCAGCAGCATCAAAATTATGCACTGTTCGCTGAGTGAACCAAACGCCCTCACTCTTGCGAAAGAAATCCATCATAGTCATCGGTGGTGTTAGCAGCATTTCTATGTCAACTTAGCGAGAGGAATCAAGCAAGTCCCCTTGTCTGGGGGAATGGGCGGGAAATCGGATCGGATTTTGGTTAAGAAAATTAACTTTCTGGCGATCGCCCATCAATCAAATTCTAGGATAAATGACACCGGACAACTTTGAGCAATTCCATCAATAAATCTTCAAAAAATATAATGGCACTTCGTCAACACTCATTTTTCCTCTCTGAACCCCTTACTCTCACAGAAGTCTTACAAGCTATCGAGGAAAGCAAAAGCCTAGCTCAAACCAACCTCCAGGGAATCAACCTCAGCCAAATGGATTTATCCGGAATTGATTTGAGCGGAGCCAACTTGATTGGCGCAAACCTCAGCCAAACTAATTTCCAAGGTGCAAATCTCCAGGGAGTAGATTTCCGGCGCGCCAATCTCCGAGACGCCAATTTGAGTGGAGCAAATTTACAAGAAAGTTATTTTTTTAGAGCTAATTTACAAGGCTGCAATCTAGTCGATGCCAAGCTAGAAGCAGCTAAATTTAAATTAGCTTTATATGATAGCAAAACCATGTGGCCAGAAGAATTTAATTACCAAAAAATAGAAGCTATTGGCCCGAAAGCTAGTCTGAGTGGAGCTTTTTTGAATACAGCGAATCTCCGAGGAGCGGATTTGAGTTATTGCAATCTGCGAGGTGCTTATCTCAGTGGAGCGGATTTAACTGGAGCAAATTTAGAAGGAGCGGCCTTAAGTGGGGCTAATCTTCAGAATGCTTTTTTGACTGGTGCTTATTTGCGAAATGCCATGTTAATTGGAGCTGAATTGCAAGGCGCAGATTTACGGGCTGCTGATTTGACTGGAGCAAATTTAGAGCAGTTGCAAAGTATTGCTGGTGCTGATTTCAGCTTAGTACAAGGATTGAGTACAGAATCGAGAGCGATGCTTTGCAGTCGCAGTTCCAAGGAGTTAGGTACTTGGAACCCTTATACTCGGAATAATACAGCTCAAAGTCTTGCAAGCTAGATATCGTTTGTAGTGCGGACTTTAGTCCGCAAATTCAGAGGACTAAAGTCCTCACTACAAACAAATTTTAATTTTCCTATAAATGGCGTTCCAAATCGAATAGAAAACCGTGAATATACTCCTCAGTCCACTCCTCACCATAGAACCGCAGAAACATCCCCCTCGCAGGATCTTTCGCAGCACGGTAGTTGATATAATTGCGTTGAGCCTGAAGAATCTCGGCCAATCTCTGACTGTCGGTGACTGGTTGCGCGCGATCGACTAAATCGAGATAAGCTTGTAGATAATCCTTAAAAGCATCAAACACAAGAGTTTGCACCGCCTCAGTTTCCTTAGGACGAGTCCACAGAAAAGCAGGAGAAAAGAAAGGTTTTGCCTCTTCAGGAAAATCTCCCCCCCAGGGCAAATCTTTTTGATACTTGTTAAAAATCGGTAAAATCGGCTCAGAGTATTGCTTCTGATAGGCCACATCATGAAAAAGCGGCTGCATATCCAAAGCAATCAAATGTCCCCCCGGTAAAGTCACCAAATCTGCCCCAAAAAAAGGCAAATCATAATTAATTTGCGGGAAAATTACAAAATTCAAAACCTGAAGAGCATCACCGCCCTCAACGTGAGCCGCCCGAATTTGTCGCAGTTTGGGCGATTGAAAAGCATAGCTAGTAGTGACAACCAACTGCTCTTTTTTTCCTTTCCCAGTGATACATTCTTTTTTTTCAAAACCTGCTGGAATCGGATATGGAGCTAAGTCAAGTCGCTCCCTGAGCAGGGGGATGGCGTAATCTAAAAAAGGCTGATAGAGAGTCATTTTTAATTTATTTTGTCCCGGCGGGAACCGCTAAGGGAACAGCATCTTCAAACAAAAACTCGTACAAAAAGCGCTCTGACCATTCATGACCAAAATAGCTGCCGAACAGCCCGGATGCGGGGTCTCTTTCTGCACTATACTGATCGTATTCTTTCTGTGCTTTCACAATCCGCTGAATTTCTGCGGGAGTTGTCAGGGGAGTAGCTTGTTGTAGCATTTTCCAATACAACTGGACGTATTCTTGATAGGCCGGAAACAATTGGTTCACTACTGTTTCGGCGTCGGTTTTGGCAAAGAGCAAATTCTTGGAAAAATACTGGTTGGCATCATAAAACTTCATTTCTAAGTCTTGTACCAACGAGCTGTATTTAGCTCGAATTTCGGTCAATGGTTCGATATACTTGTCTGTGTAAGGGCGATCGCGAAATAACGGCTGAAAATCAATCACCACCAAGATTTTCTTTTGTCCAAACGCTAAAAAATCAATCCCTAGCAACGGCACATCGTAATTGTGGCTTGGATAAATGACACTGTTAAAAATTTGTGCCGTTTCCCCAGCATCGATGTAGGTGTAGCGTATTTTTCGCAATTCAGGGCATTGATAACACCAGCTTTGAATTGTGGCGGGATTTTTACCTCTTTCACTCACCACAGATTCCAATCCAGAGGGAATGGGACGGCTCTCTAGTGCAAAGTTCTCAAACAGTTCTTTTTCTAGAAATTGCTGAAATGGCTTAAACATAGATTATAATTTAGCTCCTTCAATCTCTCCCTGAACACAGGATAATAGGCGATCGCCCTGGGCCTAGTCTCTTTTATGGATAACAAAGTAATATTTCGTTATGAAACCAAAGGTGCGATCGCACTAATCTAATGAAGAGTTTTTACCACACTCTCATCTTTGATTCTCTCAAATGTAACAAATCTTAATAAAACTTCTCATAATTCTAGTCTATAACTTGAAGTGTACTCAATTCCCTCCCCAAAATTTTAATAGCTATGCAATTAAGTGAAAGAGCAAAACAATTAATTCCCAAAGCCAGAATAGTCAGCTTTGCTACTTGGAAAAATATCTATCCAGATGCAGTAATTGCCATTTTTCAAAAGGCTGACGACGAAAGTAGATATCTCACAGATGAAGATTTAGAAAACATCAAGAATCTGGTTCCCGATACCTCTTTAATGTTAGAACAAGCAAGATTGCTGCGAGAGCAAGCTCCTAATCTTGTATCGAATGCCAGGGAAAAGGTGTTAGCCGACTTTCCAAATATCACCGAACCAGACAATGACCTCTATCCTGCTGAACGCGCCGAAGCTTGTTGGCGAGATTTTTGGCATTTCTTGCGCTCCGTCTCCTATAGTATAGCAGGGAAAAACCCGGAATTCACCAGTCAAGCAGGGCTAGAAAACATGGAACTACTCTATCAAGAATTGCGAGTTCCCGTGGCGGCGATGCTCTGTGGATTAGAACAATTAAAAACAGTTAGTTTACAGCAATTGTGTTCTGAGGAACAGGATTTATCTGGTCTTGCTTTTGACAATTTAATCGCTGGCTTAAAACAGTTCAGTCAAGCTTGACCGCTTAACAATCGCAGGAATTAACCACAGACATTCAAGAAACCGGGTTGTTTGCCCACATTCCTCTCACTTCAAGTCATAATTTCCAGAAAAAACCCGGTTTCTGGCTCTAGAAGTTGATATAGCGGTTCTCAATGGTAGTCAGGTACAGGGGCTCCAATCCTATGCCCAATGCCCAATGCCCAATGCCCTATGCCCATAAGGTCGCCTCATGTTACATCAGAAAGATTATAAAATATTCTTAATTGCGATCGAGCAAATTTTCTAAAGCTGCACCAACCACTCGATGGTGGGAGTCTTGCCGCAGTTGACTCAACACCTGCTTCGCTTCTGGAGCATTAAAATGCTTCAAAGCAGATGCAGTGTGCTGGCGAATCCCTTCATACTCAGAACCAGCCAGCACTAACAACCTAGCCAATGCCGCTGCTTCCTGACTGCTTCCGGCTAAAGCACCGAGCGCGTCCACAGCCGCTTCCTGGGTGGTCATATCTTCCCCAGCCAAGGCTTCAACGCACACCTCGAAAAGTTCGTTGTAGCACTCCATATCCACCAGCGCCGCCAGAATGCTGCGACGCACCAGCCAGTGGTCATCTTGAACAAAAGTCAGCACTAAATGAGATGCAGCGCACCTACCGAACAGCGACAGGGAATTTGCAGCTTCGGCGCGCACATTGGGAGTGTTATCAAGTTTCATGATTTGCAGCAAGGCTGCGAAAGATTCGGCGCTTTGCTGTTGTCCAAATCCCCTGCTGACAAAAGTACGGACTAAAAATTCTGGGTCGTTGAGTCGAGCTTTTAGCAAAGGAACGGCAATCTCTGGTGTATAATCTTTCAGAGCTGCGATCGCCTTGAGTCGATATTGAAAATCAGAATTATCTAGAAACGCTTCAATTTCGTGAATATCCATAACCGCAACAGAGCAGGACTTTTCCTTACTTTAAACAACAGAGTTCACTTTGTGCAACTTACCAAAATTATCTTAACGCCGAAATCTTTTTTTGACCGTGAACCTAGTTTATGTAAACTCTCTCATCAAATCTAGTCTGAAAACTTCCCTATTTTAACCCAATACAGTTCACTTAGGATAGTCCGAAGAGAGGAACGAAGCAATCTCCGTATCTATTTCTCATAGGGTTTTACCCTGAAGGCGGTCTTAAGTAAACCGTATTGTATTTTAACCAGTATTGTCGTAGTTCGCGATGAGGTGTATGCAAACTTCCTTTCGCTTGATAGAGCATCACTTGTCGGTGATTTCCCATCGAAACTCGTTTGAGAAGTTCCACAGAAATTAAGCATACTCGCAGGCTGGTGATATATTGCTCTAATCTCTGAACGGCTGGTAGTCTAAAGTTTCAAACATCCAAAATTGACCTTAAAAATTTAGGTTACGACCTCGCATCCAAGCCTGCACTTTTTTATCGGCTATTGGGGGAATATCATTTTATAATTTAGATTTGAGAAACAGTCTTGGACGCGCTCCGACCAAATATTTTCCCCTTCTCCCTAGATAACTAAGGCTTTCTTCTGTAAATCAAGTTTTTGGCTTTTTTCAACAGAAAAAGAGCGAATAATAAACTCGCTCTAGAAAAAGTATAAAATAGGAAACCTACATCAAAAAAAACGATATAAGAATCTAGTCCGGTTCAGGAAGGGAAACGCAAGAAAGTCTCTGGTTATCCCTGACTTCAGGCTCGCATCATCAGTCTATGGCTCAAGCAACTTCGGTGATGCTGACAATTTTTCCGCCAGCACGATGGATGCGCTGAATTTGGGGGGTCATCTTCCCACCAGAGACAAGATATTCAGTGTTGCTCACTCGGCGAGGGCTATCAAATTTAGCTCCCTTGACTACAATCTTGAACATTTTTTCGGTGGCATCTTTTGCTGCACTAATGCGACCGCCTGTGCTTGGTAAAGTAATTTTGTTACCACTATTACCAGCTACGAACTCAACTAAGCGAGAAGCGGTAAAAGCACTGTCAACTCCTGCATAACCTTGATACAGGGAAAGAGTGCGATTGTAGCCAACTTGCTTTTGTCCGAGTTGACTCTTGGCTCCTTGATAATAAGGAACTGTATTCTCGCCGAATTTGTCCTCATATTCTTGACTGTCTAGGTAGGAGTCAATTTCTGCATCGTAACCTTTTTCGATACAGATGCGAATATGCTCAGAAAGTTCTGCTTGGTCTAAGGGAGCGCGACCTAACAAATGTTTAAAGTTTAGCTCGACAAAGCGGTAGGGAGCGCAGGATTCAAAATACCGACTGCGATAGAAATCAGATTTTGCCACAGCGCGGACAAATTCCCGTACAGTCGTCGCACCATCGCACAACTGGGATTCTGGCACAGTCAGGCGTTCGCTTTCCATCACGTGGGGATTGCCCAGCACTTGCTTGTAAACTGCCCGAATTACGGCCTGTGTATCATCGGAACTGCTAGCAGACCAAAGTTCTACTGGTGCATCTAAAACCACACTCATTGAGTTTCTCCTAAGACTAAATAACGTTTCAAAACAGGGAATTAAGGATTGAAGAAAAACACGCTCAGGGAGGTAATTCCCCAAGTCGTGAAGCTATAAGTTTAAACGGTTTCTAGTTGACAGCAGTGATGCTGGCAATTACGCCGCCTTGTTTGTGGATGCGTTGATATTCTTGGGAAAGTCTGGAAAACGGCACTACATAAACTTGGTTGCTCTGCCGAATTTTTTGAACCCGATTTTTTGCAGAAGTGCGATAGCCAGTTACTTCGATACGGAAAACCTTACCTTCGTCACCAGAAGCAACGTTGTAAACACTTTTAGCACCGCGCTGTCTATCGGGAAATGACCAACCATCCCCAACTGAACCGCCGGAAGGAGGAATGACTGCTACAGGGGTTTCCTGAATCACGTATTTGTTCAAAACTGGGGATTTTCCAGAAAGACTTCCTTTGAAATCGCTGCTGGAAGGGCCGCGCAAGAGAGCAAACATATGAGTAAACCCAACCATATTTTGTCCTGGTTGGGTTTTGTAGCCTCGGTAGTAGGGAACGATATTTTCGCCGTAGGCGTTTTGGTATTCATCGCTGTCGAGGTAAGAATCAATATCTGCCTCGTAGCCTTGAGTATCTAAGATAGTGCTATGGGCTCTCATTTCTTCTAGGCCATCGGGAGCGCGACCGAGAAGATGTTTGAAATTCAGTTCAATAAACCGATAGCGAGGACAAGTATCGAAAAAGCGAGAACGGTAAGCGTCGGATTTGGCAAGAGCGCGGACAAATTCGCGTACACTCAATGCACCACTTTTGAATTGCGATTCAGGAATTGTTGCCCGTTCGCTTTCCATGACGTAAGCATTACCCAAAACTTGCCGGTAGACGGCACGAATAATGGTTTCTACTTCTTCTTGTGAACGTCCTGGAATCAGTTCTAAACAGGGTGTTTCTTCAAATAAACTGACTCCAAGTCGAGATGCAGGTCCAAAAACCATTTAAAAAATCTCCACTATTGTGTTATGTGAAAATTTACCATAATTGGATGTTATATTAGAAAACTTTACATAATGTAACATTGCAGGCGAGGTTGCTGTTTCACGTACTACAGGAGTTTTTTAGGGTGCAGGAGTCTTTTAGGGTATATAGGTGTGGCTGTAGTATGTGCTGCGATCGCCAGTAAATTCGTCGGTGGTAAAATTTAGATAGGTGGTAGCTCTGCGGCAAAACTTTGGCGCTTTTCAAAGGACAAAGAGCCGAAGTCCGATCCCCAAATCTGTTGGTGAGTGTTTGCGTCCATACCGCGATCGAGACTTTTCCAGGTTGTTTCGGTAATTTCCACGTCGCTGATGAGGTAGGTTGAACAACCTTTTTTTTCGATAAGACACTGGTTGCCTGGTTCTACACTACCACGAAACATTTCTCCTTCTCGTTTGAAAACCATAGAGCAATTGTAGCGCCGTTGAATGCAATCTGGTTTAATTGTTTTGAGAATGCTTAATTCCCGTGCTGCTCCGGCGTACTGTACTGGATCGTTGAGACTATAATTTTCAATATAAATTTGTTCTCCTTGGTCTATTAATTTGTGGACTCCTTGACGGTAGGGAGTCCAGAGGTCATGGTCATAAACCTGCTCGGAGTAAAATCCAATGGCATTAAAAAACTCAAATGGTAAGGGCCGGAAAAATATATGAATATGGGCAAATTGTTGTGGTTTTTCAAAAGATTGTTTGTAGTTGCTGAAATCCCCTGCCATCCACTGAGCTAGAGTGATTAAATCATTATTGGTTTTAACTGAATTCATAAACTTTTTTTTACTTTGTTATATAGCAATTATCAAGTGAGGTACGGATTAGTAATTGGTAATTGGCTGTGAGTACATCACTTGCTTGACAAGCGCTCTACCCTTTATCAAAACTATGGGTACAAAACAATTTTTCTGTTTGTTTCATCATATCGTTTCTGGTTGCATCGGAATGATTTAACCGCAGAGAGCGCAGAGGACACAGAGAGAGAATAGAGAGATTAATACAGGACGATGAAGAGTGGATTTGATATCAACTCTTTAGGTAAGGTGCGTCGCTGCGATATTGTTGATTAAAGTTAGGGATTATTTGTGGCGACGCACCGTACAAATACTGTTGCATAATTTTTGATAATTGGTATTATTTGCCGGAGAGCGATCGAATTTCTGAAGAAAATGATGCGGTGACAACTCCACTTCCTTTACTGGTTTTGATCAGGGAAACGCGAAAGCGCAGGTTGGGATTGGCGAACCAAATTTTTTCTTCGGCGGCGGCGTTATCGTAGCTTGTCACTAGGACAAAGGTGCCATCGTCTGTGATGTGATAGTCAGCGGCGGCGGGAATGGTTTCGGCATATCCTTGGTCTCGCAGTAGTTTACCGCGATTGGGGACTGTTGGATCTGGGATGGGTACGAGGATGCAACTGCCTTTCATTTCAGCGTTCTCATCCCAATCTGACTGGCCTTCCCATGCCATGTGAAAGGGGTTTACTGCTTGGGCTGGGTCGATGTTGTAGGATTTGCAGAGGTCGATTACGGCAGCATCATCGGGTGAGAGTGCAACGATATCAATGACTGACTCGATCGCTTCAAAGTGTCGGAATGTCAAGTGATGGGCGCTGCGCTGCGATCGCCATTGTCCGAGAGAATTGTCAACAAATTGCTGGATGTTCATGAAAAATATTGTACAAGCTCATTGACTCAAATATTCCAGTCAATATTTTAAGATTGACTAGAACACTACAGCTTGCCGGTAATTGCATTCTACTATGTTGTTTGAGGATGGGAGTAGAAGGAATTTAATTAGCGCCTAGCTCCCAATCCACGGTTTTCCGTCGTTCTAGCTCGTTCTTTTGCTAGCTCTGAAGGTATTCCCTTACGCCTGAGCGAAAACTGAGCGACTCGCTGTACAATGGCTGCAACAATCAGACTCAACATTGCTGGGGCATTGAGCAAAAGATGAGCGAAAAATCCAACCCCATCACAGTCAGCACCTCTGCTGACTACCTGATCGGGTACGAGCGAATTTTGGACTACTTCAAGCAAGCACAGAAAGAATGCCCCAAAGGGGTAGGACTAAAAAAGGACAGTAAGGCTAAAGGCTCTTACATCACCCTCCAATTCAAATTAGGTGACAAGCGTGTTAACAAAGCCTGTGGGTGTTACCTGACGATTAATGGTATTGCTGACGCCTTGAAGAAAGCTCATTTAGTTGCTAGCGCCCTAGAATCGCTAAAAACAGAGTCTCAGTTTTTGGTCTGGTACGATGATGTCATTTTGCGAAAAAATATAATCAAGAATGACTTGATGACGTTCGGCGAGGCTATTGCACAAATAGAGAAAGAATACTGGGATGGACGGACTAAACGCCGCCAACAGCGAGATAGAGCTAATGCCAGCCATCAGTGTACTTGGGGTGCGGTTTACGGTCATTACTACAAACTATTGCCACGGGAAAAGGTTGTAAATTTGACAGATATTCTGTCCGCAATTAACAGCAAGAAACAAGGCACTAAATGTTTTAAGAACTGCCTGTGTGCAATGAAAAAGCTAGCAGAGGTCATTAATAACAGTGATTTACTTAGTCGCCTTAAAGAGATTGATGGCATACAAACTGAGTTTAGAGAAGACCTTCAAACTTTGTCTGTTGATGACTTTTTGAATCTTCGGGACGAAGTTTTAAACATCCCTTCCAATGACAAGCGATACCGCCCAGAACAGCGACGCTGCTGGTTGTGGGTGTTTTCGATGCAGCTAGTGTATGGATTCCGAGTGCATGAAGTTTTTGCAGTTCAGAATATTGATAAACCGTTTAAAACAAAAGATGGTATCATTATTCCACCTCTGACTGAGGCGAATAACACAAAAATGATTGCTGTCGTAGGAGAGCGGACGAATCTAAATACCACCACTAAAACAGGCTACCGATTGTGCGTGCCAATGCTTCCCCCTACTCATTTTGATTTGATTGAACGGTTAGAAATCAAGTCAGGAGAATTACCTAAGATTCGGTTGATATCCAGCAATCCAAAGACAATCGCTGGGGTTTACTGCAAGAGAGGACACGACATTTTAGTGAGATGGAGTAAGAGCTTGAGTCAAACCCATGCTTTGCGTCATTTGGCGAACCTCAACGGTCAAATGGCAGGGATGTCTCAAGAGACAAGGGCTAAGAGTTTGGGGCATTCAATGCAGATGAATGAAGGCACTTATAAGAAACGAGCCAATACTCAAACAACGATTGATTTGTTAACTCAGTCCACGGCAGAAGCTATTCCGTTGGGTAGCGCTATTGGGGTACTCAAACAGCTAGGATGTGATGCGAAAAATATCAAGTTGCTAGCAGCTATTTATGGGATTACGCCTGACGAAGTGATGGAACTGCTCGCCGAATAATTATTCACAAAACTTTACAGTCCCTGCGTTGACAGATGGCTGTGAAACTGCGATCGTATGTAACTAAGGAAGATTGACGCGCGACTGACTAGCGTACCACCGCTAACCAAGTCACGACTTCCCCAAACCGTTATACAACAACGTTTGGAGCTTAAAAATTATGACACTTTCAGCCGGTTGCCGTGAAAAGCAGCCGCATCTCTTAATACAACCTGACACCCGTAAGCTTGCTTTAGGGTGCTTGGGTTTAGCTAGCTACGTTCAGACACCGATAATTCCTGACAACTTGCCGAAACCCGAGTTTGTTTTCGGCGACAAAGTATCTGACAACTGGGTTGACGAGTTCGGCGAGAACCGCACTGAGTTCGGTGAGGTGCTTGGTATTTGCTGGTACCCCCGCCAAAAAACTTGGGCTTATTTGATTGAGTGGACGGGTGGAGCGATGGAGTTTGAACCTGAATCGCACCCTTGTTACCCCTGTTTTGACGGGAATTTAGTTGTCGGCGGTGATTTGAGGCTTGCCAGCCATGACTAAATCCCCCAATCACTACCGCCGCATTGACAAATTAAAGGCGATCGCTTTTGAGAACGGTTTTACCAACGAAGATGCCAAGCAGTTCGGAAAACTTTCCAAAACTGCCACCTGGGAAGCGCTGCTAGAACTGTACTTCATTGACGGTGAATCGCTTGAAACAGTGAATGTAGACACTGTAGACACAGTGCTAGATGTTGTAGACAAAACACCTGAATTGCTTGACACAGCGTATGTAGACAGTGTAGACAGCATTGACTGGACTAACGACGGTTCTTTCCCTGTCTGCAACTTTACCCGCCAAAATTCCACCAGCTTTCTAGACTGGGTTGACTTCGGGCAACTCATCGCACTTCTACTCGCATCGGCGGGGGTGTTTGTAATGGCCATGTCCATGTGGCGGCAAATCAACCCGTTGAATTTATTTCCCTCCCCAGTCCGCATCAACATTCAAATAGGGACGAAATTATGAGCTTGCAACTGCGACTGTTCGGTGGCGGTAAGTCCGCTGCATCAACTGATTTAGCCCAAGCTGACGGTCACGCCATAGACAAATCAAAAGTTTTGGCCGCTACCGCCTCGGGCGTCATCACTCCTAACAATCCTGGTAATTTCAATTCCATCCGCACTGCTCCCATCGTCCCTAACCCTGCTTACTGCGATCGCGATACGGCTGACAAACTGAAGGAATTAGCCAAAGAGAAAACCGAGGACGCGCGTCACACCAAGCGTGCCTACAAGGCTCTGAGTCAGATTGAAGAAGCCGATGCCACAGTTCACAAAGCGCACCGCAAGTACGAGGGTGCGGTAGCCGAGAACGAACTCAAAAAAGTGCGATCTAACGCCGGCTTAGCCAAAAAGCTGCACGCACTCCGACCAGGCTACGCCCGCCTCGGACTGGGTATAGACAAAGCCGACAGCGACGCCCGCACTCGGATTGATGCCATCAGAGCCAAACTCACGGCAGGTACAAACTAATGAGAGCGATGTATCTGGCAAACTACTTCGTCGCCGGGTGCATCGCTTTCTCCCTTCTGGGGTGGATAGCGAGCTTGCATCCAATGGCGAGAAAAATTGTGTTGTGCTTGTTAGCAGGGGTAGCGCTGGTGTGGGCAATGTGCTGGCTGCTGGACTTCTCTGTCAGTCAGTGGCTCAGAATTTCAGTTCCCCAACTGCAAGCACTTTTAGTTAGCGGCTTGGCAATGTTGCTGATAGGAATGGGTGTATTTCTATGCAGCTAAAAATGTACGCTTTGTGCGGTAGCGCCGTTGCGCTGTGGCTGGCACCGCTGGTAGTTCTGAACGATAAAGTAAGCTGGCACAAGGCAGTCCAGGGCTTGAGTTTGGGTACGGCAATTGCTTGCGCTGTAGGAGCGGGCAACTTAGCCAAAAAGCTTGCCGATGAAGCTGAAATCGAAGCTATGAAAGTGCGAGCTATCAAGGCTGATGTTGAGGACGAAATCTCAACCGAGGTTTACGTCAGCCAGCAGCAGCGACAGCAGGAAGCAGAAGCAATCCTGAACCCCGTGGAACATCTAGAACGCGCTTTAGCACTGACTTCTGGTGATAGTGACGGTTCAGAACTGGAACGTTCAAACCAACTAGCTGAACCTGGTGTAGAACGTTCCCAGAACGGCGATGTGGAACTCGCAGAACGCATCATGCAACTGCCGGCGCGCGGCTACGGCAAGGCAAAAATCATTCTTGAGATTTGGGGAGTCAATAAGGGTGGCTCTCAAAAATACAAGGATGCTGAGGCTGAGTACGAACCCCACAGGGTCAAATTCTGCATCCCAAAATTCTGGCTTAATTCGCGCCTCCAAAGCCAGCCCCTGCCCCCACTGTAGTAAGCCTGACTGGTGCTACTCCATAGGCGAACTTTCAGTCTGCAACCGCGACCAACCGCCCGCTACCGGTTGGGAAGCTACGTCAAAGGCGGATAAGGAGGGCAAACTCTACTACGCTCCAATCCAAGAGAAAAAAGCAATCCGTCCCCGTCAGACCCGCCACTGGGAGTATCCCGATCGCAATGGCTCCCCGCTAGTACGCGTTGTGCGGTTTGATGACGGGAAAGGCGGCAAGAAGGGTAACGGTGATGCTGACTGGACTCAGCAAAGTTGGGGCAAGTGCAAGAGTTCCCGACAAATTGGCTGGGTAGGAGGCACTGAGGGAGTAGAGCGTGAAAACATCCCGATTTACCGCTACGCCGAAGTCCAAAAGGCGATCGCCAATAACGAGCTCATTTTCATCGTCGAGGGCGAATCTTGCGCCGATATCCTGTGGGATTTAGGCTTGGCCGCTACCTGCAACATCGGTGGCTCTGGTAAATGGCGAAGCTCTGACACAAGTGATTTACAAGCTGCGAAGGTTGTGATTGTTCCCGATCGCGACGAACCGGGTATCAAGCACGCCCAACTGCTGCATCAGGAATTCCCCGATGCCCTCTGGCTTTATCCCTACCCAAACTCTAAAGCTTGGGAAAACCTACCCAAAAGCAAAGGGCTGGACGTAGCCGACTGGATTCAGCAGCACAAGATAACAGCAGAGGACATCAGAGCAGCGATCGGCGAAAAGAAAGTTTTTGAAGTTTCCCCGCAGGCAGCAGCAAAAGTTACCCACCCCCAACAGTTCCAACTCCCTGACATTTCAGAGCTAGGGACAGAAATTGAGCGACTGCTAGAGTCCGATTTAAAGAAATCACAGCTACAACTAAAAATCTTCGAGCTAGCTCAAAAGTACCGAATCAACTCTGCTGATGCCTGGAAAATCTACCGTGACCGCGAGCAAGAGTTAGAGCAAGAAGCCAACCAGGAAGACACAAGAATTGGGGTTGAGCAACTGCTTGCCTCCAAGTCTGCCAGCGTCAAACTATCCGAAATTTTCCCCGAGTCTCTGGCAAGCCCGATCGAAGAAGTAGCGCGACGCATGAACCTGAAGCCCGAATGCTACGCACTAGCGCTGATTTCTGGTATCTCACGATTCCTAAAAAACGGCAGCAGCACAATGCTCGTGGATGAGTGGAACAGGTATCGCTGTCGGACTTTCGGCTATTTTGGAGCGCTCATCGCCGAATCTTCCCAGATGAAAACCCCAGTAATGAACGCCATGATTACAGACCCGCTGGCAGCGATGCGGGAA
This sequence comes from Microcoleus sp. bin48.metabat.b7b8b9.023, assembly GCF_013299185.1. GTDB lineage: Bacteria > Cyanobacteriota > Cyanobacteriia > Cyanobacteriales > Microcoleaceae > Microcoleus. Next base: position 79,244 of record NZ_JAAFKG010000029.1, read on the forward strand.
AGAAATCAGCAAAAGTTCGAGGCTCAGGAAAAAGTCTACGAACAGGAATTTGAGCAATGGAAGAACAGTAAAGACGAGAACAAGGGCCCCGCACCTGACAAGCCTGTAAAAATAATCCCCTACATCACAAAAGCCACATGGGAAGGGATAGCAGGCATGGTAGGACGCAATCCCAGTCAAGGAATACTTTGGCTCTCTGACGAACTCGCAGGATTTTTTAAATCAGCAAACCAATACCGTGGTGGCAGAGGAAGCGACAACGAGGACTTGCTGGAATCTTGGAGTGGCAACGGTGCCGCAGTAGCTCGCGCGGGTGGGATTCCGGTTGATGTTGGGGCGGTATCTCTGTCTATTTACGGCAACATCCAGCCCAAAGTCTTAGCACCTTTTTTAGGAGATGGCAGCGATGACAATGGAACGTTTGCGCGATTTGATTTTGTACAGCAGCCCCTGGCATTAACTCAAATAACCTTAGGGCTCCCCAAGATTGACATCAACCCAATGATGCAAGCACTCTACGAAAAAGTGGACGCTCTTCCATTAATGGAGTTTGAGCTAGATGAGGGAGCTAGAAAGCTATTTGTGGATTATTACAACCACTGTCATCGGCTAAGGTTCAACCATCCAAGTCAGGGGATGCGGGCAATGATTGGTAAAGCGGCCGAGAAGGTTGGACGCGTCGCGACCATCTTGCACTGCATCCACGCCTCTCACTTGGGGCTTGAAGTTTCACACAAGATTCCCGCCGAGCACGTCTCAGCGGCTATCAAATGGGTTGAGTACACGACACAGCAAGCACTTAGCCTAAACACCGAGGTTTGCAGCACCGATGCCCTCGCTCCAAACCTGGTAAAGATTCTTTCGCTGGCAGAACGCAAGGGAGGGACTGTTTCAACACGAGATGTCTTACTCAGTTTTAACCCAAAATACCGCCCCACCTCGCAACAAATCCGAGAGTGGTTTGGGGAATTGACAGTCATGAAGTATGGACAAGCTACACAAAAAGGAAGTAGTTTTCTGTTTTCTCTTTCTAAAACGTCCACAGTGTCCACAGTAGCCCAAACTCCTTACGTAGTCGATGTTCTAGCCGTGGACTCCAACGTTCACACCACGTCCACAACGTCCACACCTAGCAAACAAAAAACCCCAATTTCAGAGATAAGTGTGGACAACTGTGTACGTGGCGTGGACACTAACGTCCACACCCTTAAGTCTAGTGTAGGTATAGTTTCTATTCATAGTGTGGACGGTGTGGACACTTTTACACATTCCCCTGAAACTTCTCAACCCTCAATGATGAGCTGTACTACAGAAATCGCTGAGTCGGCGACCGCCCCCAGGAAGCCCAGAACTTTTAAGGTAGGCGAGCGAGTTGTGGTTAAGGATGTTGGCGGCGCCTATCAAGGTGTACGAGGTGAGGTTGCGGACAATATTTACTGTCTTGCTGCTGGTGACACCTACCTGGTCAGGTTTGATAAACCTGTCAGGGGTATTCAGCAGGTCGAGTTTGAACCTTCCGACTTGATGAAGCTGTAACCCCATAGCTGTAAATGACTAGAATTTTGAAAATTGGCGGGTACTTGGAAAGGCAAAAAGGAGTCAAAACGATGGTGAGCAGCAAAGAATATCCCGTGGGTAGTAAAGAAAATCCCGAGAGGGGTTACGTCGAAAAAGCGATGGAAGCACTATATGACGACAAGACATACATCGCTGTTGGTAAAAAGCTTTATCGATTCACCGGGACTTATCACGAGTGGCAAAACATATTTGTAGAACAGAGGCGGATAGCAGAATGGCTGAGTACATACGCTGAGGAGGTACGACCAGGTAAATTTGTTTACAAGTACGCAACATCAGCTTGTGTTAGACAGGTCTGGAGGATGGTTTTAACGCTCTTTCGTCACTCTCGTCATATAAAAACCTGGAACTTTTACACCGAGAGACTTTCCCCTTTTGAGCTTGAGGTATGGGTTCCTATCAGTTTGCGATCGCCAGATTGCCCATTGAGTATAAGTTTCATCAGTTGGCTGCAATTTTTATTTTTCTGGAGTGACAAAAGAGCGTTAATTGCTTACGCTGAGACTCCCGACAAATTAATTCTCAAACCCAGTTAGCCGATAACTAGCGACCCAACCCCATCCCCCTTAACTGGGGGATTTTTGTGTCTACAATTTTTGTCTACACTATGTTGACAACGTAGACAGCAGTCTGTTATTGTAGACGAATAACGTATACAGGTGTCTACAATGAGTCAAAGTCAAGTCGTATCCTTCAGAGCCTCCGGTCACTTCCTGAACTGGATAGAAGCTCAAAGACTAGATGGTGAGTCGGTTAGCCAAGCCGCGCAACGCATTCTCAAGGAAATCTCGGGCACGTCTACAGTGTCTACACCGCCGTCTACGCGAAACAATGATAGCGTCGCGTCTACAAATACTGTAGACATTGTAGACAAAACTGTAAGTTCAAGTCTTGACACCGTGATTGAGCGGATGACGGCTGTTGAGGAACGGCTGGGAAAATTGAGTGCCTGAGCGACGGCAACGATGAATCGCTCAGGCAGGAATTGAAAGTGGCTAACAAGCAGCTTGCGGAATGGGACAAAGAACTCAATCAGTTACACGAGCGCAATGGTGACTTGGGTTTAGAGGTTCAGAATTTAAAGGAAGAACTTGCGACCGTGACGAGCGATCGCCCTGAAAGTAAAAAATCTGTTCCGACCGTCGCAGAATTTCCAGAGCCGGCCGACTTGCTCAATCAGTTGAAAGCGCGGCGCAAAAAATCAGGGGCAAGCTTGGCAGACATGGAAGCAGTTTTGGAAATACTCAGCTACTTGGAAGAGCAGGATTGAGCGAGGAGTGAGCGGAAACTAGAACTTTTAGTGGTCTAACAAAGCTGAAACTCTTGATTGATAAACATTAAAGGGGATGGGAGTAGAAGGACTTGAACCTTCGACCTTGAGATTAAGAGTCACCTGCTCTAACCAACTGAGCTATACTCCCGAATCTAGACTATAACACAACTAATCTGAAATATCAACTATTTTTGTAAATATTTGTGGCGATCGCGCGATCGCGAGTTTTCTGTAAGGGCGATCGACAAGAGCCAAGAACCCGTAAGCTACAATAGAAATACTATGCCTGCTAGAGACACTTATCACCAAACTGTTAAAAATGCCCTCATCAAAGATGGCTGGACAATAACCCATGACCCGCTGCGAATTCGTCTAGCTCGCGGCAGAAATTTGTTCGTCGATTTAGGAGCAGAGAGAATGCTTGCAGCCGAGCGCGGGACTGAAAAAATAGCAGTTGAGATTAAAAGTTTTATCGGTGCTTCAGACATGAAGGATCTCGAACAAGCGGCGGGTCAGTTTGTGCTTTACGAAGGCTTGCTGAAACGCTACTATCCCGAACACTTGCTATTTCTTGCAGTTACCGCAAACATCAAACACAGGGTTTTTGAGGAAGAAGCAGGTCAAAGTTTAATTGAAGATGGTATAATTCGTTTAGTTACTTTCGATCCAGTAGAGGAGGCGATAGAGCAATGGATTCGCTAAAGCTTCAATATCGCGATATCGTGGAAAAACTTCTCCAAGAATATATCGATTTTCTTGGTAATGACGACTTAACGGAGGTCAAATTAGTATTAGATGAAAAGCGCGATCGCTACTTGTTAGTCGAAACAGGCTGGCAAAACGGTTATCGCATCTACGGGAATTTGATCCACATTGAAATTATCGATAACAAGCTTTGGATAGAGCATGACGGCACAGAAGATGGCGTTGCTTACGAGTTGATGGTGGCGGGAATTCCCGAAGCAGATATTGTTTTGGCTTTCAAATTGCCGGAATTGCAAAAAGATCGATCGGCGGCGATTTCGCGATCGTGAGCGATCCACCTTAATCGACCCAAAAGTTTCTCAACTGGCACCAGAATATCGGAAAATGCCAGTGGTATAATGATTCCGGATTCGAGCTTTTAAATTGTTATATAGCATCAAAAACTGACCTATTTCCCTTGAATCCAGCCTTTAATGATAGCTTTACCAACGTTGACATAGGGGTTGGCTAAAAACTCTTCGATCGCGGTTTCGCCACCTGCTTTTAAGGCTGCGATTGCCCGTTTTTTAATATCTGGATTTGTTGCATCGTTGACATAAGCAATTTTTTCATCTTTGGTAGCAGTGGGATTGTCTATATCCAACTGCTTGAGGAGTTTTTGGATTTCGGCAGCAGCTTCAGCAAGAGTCACCTTTTGCTCAGATTGTACAAAAGTATTGTTATGAGAGCTAGCGTATTTACCAGCAGCTCCAGCCTGACCAATGTTGTATATATCCCCTTGGTTAACCATAATTGCTTCTATTATTTTAGATACGACTGTAAAACATATTAGCACAAAAACTATTGCTGTGAAATACTTCCATTCTTTTTTGATAAAAATTATTATAGAAAAATATGGATTTACTTTAACACTAACTTGAATTGTGTTTGCTTCAAAACGCTTTGGTGGCAATTTTTCGTAGTCAGGAACATGAAGTATACAAGAGACAACAAAATCCAGTTTTTGCATTCCTGCTTCTCTTGGGGTTACATCCCATTGCCAGCTACTGAAAGATTTATCTTCTATTACTTGCTCTTCTCCATTTCCTTTGAGTTTTATAGCAAAATTTTCACCTGTTAACATAACACTCATTATAGAACTGACATATTGAAGTTTAATCTCTTCAATATTTTGGAAATTTAGTCCCTTATTTATAGCCTTTCTAAACTTTGATAAATATTTATAATTGGCAATACGGGCAGTACAAGTTTCAGGTATACCTACAGTCATTTCTTTGGAACACGAATATACAAATAATCCTTTGGGAAGGCTTTCAAAAATCTTGGAAATTTCTGATTGTGCAGATGGCGATAGGCTAGGTGGCAAATTTACTTTAGAGAAATCTATGTGTCTCGATTCTGGAATAACTAGAACAGCAGCGATAAGAGCAACAACAGTAACAATATAGCCCCACAGAGCGAAGTTAAACTTTTTACTAGGTTGACTCATGATAATAGGTGTACGATTTTCCTTGTACCTACGCTCTAGAGTATAGCATTATTCAATTGTTTTTTGCTGAGTAAGAAGTATTTGTGACAACTCTGCCAGTATTTTGAGAATTAAATCAATCAGTAGGGCGAGCAAAAGCCCGCCTACCGATTTTAGCCGATCGCCCTTGTGCCTACTTCAGAATTCGGGAGACGACACCGGCACCGACAGTGCGATCGCCCTCGCGAATGGCAAAACGCATATTTTGTTCGATCGCAATTGGCTGCAACAACTGCACTGTCATCCTCACCCGATCCCCCGGCATTACCATTTCCATGGTACTTCCATCATCGGCCGCAAAAGAGGCGATCGCACCGGTAACATCTGTTGTCCGCACGTAAAACTGAGGGCGATATCCAGCAAAGAAAGGAGTTCGGCGGCCGCCTTCTTTTTCTGACAGCACGTAAACCTCTGATTCAAACAAAGTATGAGGCTTAATTGAACCGGGTTTGACAATCACCATTCCCCGCTCAATTTCGTGCTTTTGGATGCCGCGCAGCAACAAGCCGGCATTATCGCCAGCAATGGCAGAATCAAGAATTTGCTGGAACATTTCGATGCTGACAACTTTGGCGGTGCGAGTGTTTTGGATTCCCACCAATTCCACAATATCGCCGGCCTTGATTTGACCGCGTTCGATTTTTCCTGTCGCGACTGTTCCCTGGCCTTTGATGGAAAAAACATCTTCCACAGCCATCAGGAAAGGCTTGTCAATATCGCGATCGGGTGTCGAAATGTAGGAGTCGATCGCATCCATCAAATCGTAAATACCGTCAACCCAATCGTCGTCGCCGCGCTGAATCTTGGGATTAGCAGTCATCTTTTCTAGCGCTTTGAGTGCCGAACCAGCAATTATTGGAATATCATCGCCCGGGAAACCGTAAGAACTCAGAAGTTCGCGAATTTCTAATTCTACTAACTCCACAATTTCTGCATCGTCCACCATGTCTTTCTTATTCAAAAAGACAACCAGCTTGGGCACTCCAACTTGCCGCGCTAACAAGATATGTTCGCGAGTTTGAGGCATCGAACCATCTGTTGCAGCCACAACTAGAATCGCACCATCCATTTGAGCGGCACCCACAATCATGTTTTTCACGTAATCAGCGTGACCCGGACAATCAACGTGTGCGTAATGGCGATCGCCCGTTTCATACTCAACGTGAGCCGTATTAATTGTGATTCCCCGCTGCTTTTCTTCAGGTGCAGCATCGATTTCGTCGTACTTTTTAGCCTTGGCTCGTCCTAGTGCAGCTAGCGTCATCGTAATCGCAGCTGTTAGGGTTGTTTTGCCATGGTCAACGTGACCGATTGTACCGACATTGACGTGGGGTTTAGTCCGTTCAAATTTGGTGCGTGACATTACATTTTATTTTCCTTTTAGGGTGAACAAGCAATGACTTAAATTTGAGTATTGAGATTAGACCTCTTGCAAAAGTCCTTTTAATCAAATTTTGGGACGATGCTCAGAGCAACGTCCCACAAGAAAGAAAAAAGATTTTTGCGGGATAGGCTTTGAGTATCGTCCTAACTATTTTTGCAAGAAGTCTATTGAATAAAAATCCCAAAAACTTAATTTAAATCAAACGGAAAATGGAGGAGTCGAACCTCTACAGCTTATTGCTGCACTCTGGTTTTCCAAACCAGTTGCCGTCCGCACAGCAGCACTTTCCAGGGTTTTGGCAACCGCAGATTAGGGCGGATTAACGCTTCGGAACGCAGATAGAATTCGCCAGCAGGACTTTCTACGTTTTTGCAACCGCAGATTAGGGCGGATTAACGCTTCGGAACGCAGAGATAGCCTTTCTCAAAAAGATGAGGTATAACTGACAGCTTACATAACCATTAAACTAAGAGGGCTCGCATCCCAACAACGTCCGCGAATCTTTCTAATAACCGCTATAGAATATGTAATTTTTGAGAAGTATGAAAATTTACTTCAGCTTTTTTTGTCCTAGAATATAGGCTAACAATTTAGCGATGTTTCTAGCATCGTCAATGCCTCGGTGATGGGTTCCTTCTAGGGGTAAAGCCGCAAGTTCTAAGGCTGTTTCCATGCCGTATCGTTTTGGCAAGCCTTGGGTTTCTGAAAACATTTTTTTGAGGTTGATGTGAGGATAAGCAATGGGAGAAGGAATTTGATGAAAGTTGCTATCCTTGTTGAATTGTTGGCGATCGTACTCTCCCCAGGAACCAAATACACCGTTTGGGTAGCCAGACAGCCAGTTTTTTAGCATAGCGCTTGCTTCGGGGTAGGTTGGAGCCCGATCGACTTCCGTTTGGGCGATGGACGTTAGCGACGTGCAGAATTCGGTGAGAATGGGATAACGCACGGGTTTGACGAATGTTTGAAATTCATCGACGATGGTTAGGGTTGTGGGCTCTACCATCACGGCGCCGATCTCGATAATTTCCATCTGATTTCGGGCGATCGATCCTTTGTCACAGCAGGTTGCTTCCAAATCTAGCACTAGATAATAGTCGAATTGTTTTAGATTCTTCATAAGTTTTACCTAAATATTTTTTATTTTTAACGGCATATAAAAGCAAATAAATACAAATATTTTTGCTTTGATTAACTTTGGTTTTTTGCAATTATAGCCTTTATCAAAAAGATGAGGTATGACTGATAGCTTATATGACCACTGAATTAAGAGGGCTTAAGCCCAACAACGTACCTGACTTGTTTGAGAAAGGCTATATCTGCGTTAATTTGTGTTTATCTGCTTTGTATCTCCGATTGAATTATCAATCGCCAGATTGTGAAATTAAAAAATGTTACTTCTTAACTAAGCTTTTTTTGCCTAAAATATAAGGCAACAATCTAGCGATATTTTTGGCATCATCAATTCCTCGGTAAGGAGTTCCTTTCAGCCGGAATCTCGCAAGTTTTAAAGCTTGTGCCATACCGTATCGTTTTGGCAAACCTTGCGTTTTTGTAAATATTTTTTTGAGATTGACGTGAGGATAAGCAATGGGAAACGGGACTTGATGCAAATTGCTATCCTTTTTAAATTGTTTGCGATCGAACTCGCCCCAGGAACCAAATACGCCATTTGAGTAGCCAGAAAGCCAGTTTTCCAGCAGGGCACTAGCTTCGGGGTATGTTGGGGCGCCATCGATTTCGGTTTGGGCGATCGATGTTAAGGACGTGCAGAATTCAGTTAAGATCGGATTGCGAATGGGTTTGACAAAGGTTTGAAATTCATCAACGATTTTTAGCTTTTTGGAATCTACCATCACTGCTCCTATCTCGATGATTTCCATCTGATTTCGTGGGATAGTTCCTCGATCGCAGCAGGTTGCTGCCAGATCGATGACTAAGTAATAGTTAAACTGTTTTAAATCGATCATAACTTGAACCTAAAATTTTGCCTTCGTCGTGCTTCACTCGATAATACAGCAACATGAAGCTGTTGCTGTAGATTGAGATTACCACAATTTGAGATTATAACAATTTTACATGGTACTGTTATTCTTGAAAACCAGCAGGTGTTTCATCAAAATCATCCGCAACGTGAGTAAAAATTCCTTTGCCGCAGCCAAATTGACGAGGTTTTAGGACAGCACTCTTTTCGGGTGACTTTTCTTTTAGTTTTTGGATTTCGTTTAAAAGTTGAAGATCCTTTAATAGCAAAATCCATTGAATCAATTCTAACTTGAGAACTTGAATGCTCATGGCTTCTATGTTTAATGATTAGCAAATCTAGACTTATTATAAACCAATTTATTCCTGGATGTACGACCTGATTCTATTCGTTCCGATCGCCCAAACACCTCATTTCTGCAATCGATAGTGCAGCAGCATGAAACCGTTACTGTAGATTTTGCGATCGACCAATTCCAGATTAGTAGGTGCGATCGCCCTTGCAAACACAGGAATGCCCGCCCCAATGACTACCGGATTCAACTTGAGAATCATCTCGTCAATCTCTGAAACCACCGTTGCTGCTAACTTACCGCCACCGCACAGCCAGATATCTTTACCTGTTTCCTGCTTCAATTCCTGAACCAATTCAACAGCATTGTCCGACACCAGTGCAACATTCCCATCTGGGCTGGCTGGCATACTGCGCGAAAAGACATACTGTTTCAAGCTGGGATAAGGATTAGTCAAACCGACATTTAGCCCGACTTCATAGGTTTTGCGCCCCATCAAAACAGCATCAAATTGCTTGTTTCCTGAAAAATTAATTCCCACCGCTTCGTGAAGGTGCGCCGGAATGGTTTCGGGAAAGCGATCGAACAAATCGGCGAAATGCTCTCCTGCCATCGGAAAACAATCAAAGGAGCCATCTTCGCGAGCAATAAACCCGTCAACGGTGGAAGCGACGTAATATATGAGTTTTCTCATGTTTAAAATTGTTTGTTAAGAAGTTTTGGGAATCACCAAGGCTGAAACCATGGTAGCAGTAGTGCTTTTCAACTGTGCGATCGCCCGTATGGCTAGAGGCAATTGGAGGAAATGGCGATCGATACTCCGAAAGAAGATAAGCTGATGTCAACTAAATATGACTGCTTGCAATGGCTGACAAAGAAGAGACGGCTGTGATTAAAGTCACAGTTCCCAAGAGTTTGCACGAAAAACTGAGAAAAATCTCCCAGCAGACTGGAGTTCCTATGTCCACTCTGCTAGTCATGGCGGCCGTCAAGGAATACAACCTCGTGGACGAACAAGAGTCTAAGTAACTATAAATGTACTTGTAGTACCCTTTAAAGGTACTATATGGTATACTTCAGGGAAATAGTCAACTCTGGAGGCGTACTTGTGACTCAACATGAACTCGAAGCCCTTGTCGATGAACTCGGCTTAGTGGCTGTCGTTAGCCTGCTGGCAACAATCTGCCACAACAAAGCCCGACAAACCTTGTCCCTCAAAGGACAAGGGGCCAGTCCTTATACCGCTTGGAACAGCAATGGCTTTTTGTTGAAGCAGTTGATGACCCGACTGCGGCCAACGTGCAGCTATGACCCGGATCTAGACCCGCACGGTAACTGAGGTTCAACCAGTGCAAGTGCTTGACACTCCCCGCCCCATAACTGCGGGGATTCTTTTTTATTAAAAACTTCATATCCTGTAAGCTTTCGGACAAGTCCTGATTTACACTCAAGTGCTAAAATTTTGAATGTGTATTTTAGTTGACTAATGTAAATTACTAAGAAGCCATGTTCTCATTAAAAATAGACTTTGGTCAAACGCTACTTGCCCAAACTTCGTTTTGCCCTCATCCCAATTTGATACGAATTATTGCATCGATTTGTTTGCTATTATTTTTAGGTTTTATCCTTTTTACGATGAGCGGTTTAATTATCGCAACGATCGGAGCCACAAGTGTTCCAGTGGTCGGAGGATTTTTCTTGTTCAAAATAATTGCTAGTCTTGCTGTTAGTCTTGGTTTGATTGGGCAAATTCCACTAATTCTCACAAATGTGACGATATTAGGGGTTTTAACGGTAATTTCTGGAGCTGTAATATGGGGGATCAAATTTATTACAGGATGTGGGTAATCTTTAGGTTAACAGCCGAGTATGTATGCTTTGAGAGTCAGGGCACGGGTTGAAATTCCTCGGTTTTGAACCAAGAATGGAGAGGACGGGACTCGAACCCGCATCGATCGACGGCAACTTTCAGGAAACGCGCTTCCTTACTGCCCGCAAGCAGACGGGAACTGCCCCCATCTCGGACTGTTAATTCCTTTCAGTGCATCTGCAACCCGCTGCTAGTTTGTGTTTTCAGGGAACGTCGCGAAGCAACTTTTTACCCTACTCAACAAACGCGATCGTCCTTTTGAGAGCCGCTTTGCCTAGTTTTTGCGGTGCCATTCCAAATTAGGCGACCTCCCCACAATTTCTATGGCTACAGGATAGCAAATCTATTTGCCAATTCCCAGAATATTTCAATAAGGAAGATGAAGGAATCGAACCCTTACAGGTGTTACCTGTACCCTTGTTTTCAAGACAAGTTGCTGACCATTTAGCGGCATCTTCCATGATGCAAAATATCCATGATTCCTATGGCTCAAACATAGGAAATCCACCAGGGAGGTACTGCCCCTCCTATCGCCGCGTTATCAGCACGGAGTCTCGCTTTTCGACTTCTGGTGGTGACATCAAATCCTTGCCAAATCGCACCGCATCGGTAAGAACACAGCAGTGCTTTGCCCCTACAATACATCGGTATAATTAACTAGATTTGATATTAAAAGGAAGATGAAGGAATCGAACCTTTACAGTTGCCTGTACCCTGGTTTTCGAGACCAGTTGCCAACTGTTTAGCGGCATCTTCCAAGGGGTATCCGACGGGACTTGAACCCGCTAATAACTAGCTTCACAGGCTAGCGTCTCGACCGCTTCGACTTCAGATACCGCATGGAATCAAGGAGAATCGTAGGCGAAGCCTTCCCGAAGGGTACTCCTAACCTCTTGCGTGCAAGGCAAGCGCTCTACCAATTGAGCTATGACCCCTTTTTGGTGGATACTGGTCGGACTCGAACCGACATTTTCCTAGTTGCGAACTAAGCGCTTTTCCGATTAAGCTACAGACCCAAAGTTGGTGGATTGCGATCGGATTTGAACCGATATCTTTCTAGCGGCCAGCTAGATGCTTTTCCAGTTAAGCTACGAACCCATTTAACAGGAGCGGTAGGACTCGAACCTACAACATTCGAGGTAGAAGCTCGACACTCTATCCAGTTGAGTTACACTCCCGTATTGTTTGTTAATAAGGCTGGCGTGCGGGTGGCCAGAAACCGGGTTTTTTGCGAAAATACTTCGCTGTAGTTCGCAGATTGTATGAAAAACCCGGTTTCTTTGATTTATGGGCAATCTTTAATTAACATCATGTTCATTCAATTAATTGGGATTTGTCGTTGGGTGGGGGCGGGTTTATGAGATTGTTAGTTGTAGGCAGTTATTGTTGGCGAACCCGCCCCTTGTATCTTAAAAGAGTGAGTCAGTCGATCGCCACGTCATTGATTCAATCATACGAACAATCAGGCGATCGAGCCGACAAGCAGGCGATCGAGCTGACAAGCAGGCGATCGAGCTG
>NZ_JAAFKG010000003.1 GCF_013299185.1 Microcoleus sp. bin48.metabat.b7b8b9.023
GCAGTAGTATATTGCAGGGTGACTTGTCTCGTGAAATAATATGAAGCGTCATGTCTCCTATTTTATAACACTTTTTTTACTCTGCTTACTTTTTTTCTCGGCTACCCCGAATTATTGAGCGGATACGAAAAATCTATCCCTCCGATCATTTTGGTCTCCTCACCCAGCTAGAATCCATCGCCTCTTTACAAACCATCTCACCTGTCTATAAAAGTGCAGTTGTAATCATTCCACCGGATGACATTTTACCTGCAATTCAAAGTATTCGCCGCCGCTGCGATCGCCAATTTCATCGTTGGATGCCTCATATCAATATAATATATGGTTTTCTGCCAGAATCATATTTTTCAGAAGCAGCAGCAGCCATCACCCAAGCACTGACAAAACTAGAATCATTTACTATAACTCTATCAAACTTTGAAACTTTCACGCACTCTTCTAGCTGTACGGCATGGTTAAATCCGATTCCTCAACCTGCCATTGCGCTGCATCAATTACAAGCAATACTTCAACAAATATTTCCGCAATGCGACGAACAAAGTAGCAAATCAGCTAACGGATTTACACCCCATTTAACTGTAGGTCAATTTCCCACAACTCAAGTCGCCCAAACCGAACTTTCCCAATGGCATCCAGTCAAATTTCAAGTAGACTCGATCGCCCTAATTAGCCGCCGCGATAACGAACCATTCGAGATTAGATATCGGATACCTTTAAAATCAGCAACTCCCTCAGAAATTTCCGGCGCAAAAACAGGAGAAAATGAGTCTAACTTATCGCTAATCCAAATAATCGACCAACTCGATCCCAAACTCACTCAAACACAGATACTGCATCGAGAAGTCATTCAATCAATTGTCGCCCAAGCTTGTCAAGAATGTTTGGGCTACCAACCATTATTACAGCAAATCGGTTCGGGCAGGATCGGCGTACAAAGCAGCCACAGCGATTTAGATTTACTTTGTATAATTCCTGCCCCTTTAACACCAGAAGCATTCCTCAAACAGGTACAAACTAGATTAGCAGGATTGTGCGATTTATCGCAACTGGTGAAATCGGAGAGAGTACCAGTATTGAGAATGGAAATTGAAGGAATCGCCGTCGATTTACTCTCTGCCACAACCCTCGGACAATCCCAGATAATTGAACCATTATCTGAATCTGCTAGATTATTTTTTGATGCCCTCAGTTGGAGTGCCGTAGTAGGTGCTTTGGAAGCGGATTTAATGGTAGATACAGTCAGCCAACATCTCTCCTGGGATTTGTTTATAAACTTGTTAAGGGCGGTGCGAACCTGGGCAAAAGCACGTCAGATTCACGGTAATGCTTGGGGATTTCTCGGTAATTTTTCTTGGGCGTTACTGACAGCTTGGAGTTCGATTCATAGCAAAGACTTAAACCTAGATATCTTGCTTGCCGATTTTTTCCAAATCCTCAGCCAACATGATTGGACTCAACCAATAGCATTAACTGAAGCCGGAACACAGTATCAAGTACAAAAATCGCGGGAATGGTTGCCTGTAATTACATCGATCGCACCTTGTCACAACAGTACCAGAAATGTCACGCGATCGACCGCAGAAATATTGCGCCGTGAATTAGAGAGGGGTGCAGAAATTGCCTCGCAAGTATTGACAGGAAATACCACTTGGACTACTCTATTTGAGTCGGTTGATTTATCTGCACAATCGAATGCGTTTTTAGTATTGACGGTAAGTAGTGAAAAAGTTGGTAATTTAGAAAAATGTGGCGGCTGGATTGAAGGTCACATCATTGGATTAGCGATTAATTTAGAGCAAAAACTGAATATTTATGTCAGGCCTTGGCCGGAAATTCAGAAAAGGCAAAATCTAGTTAGTGTAGTGTTGGGCATCATCTGTAATATAGATCGAGATGCTGGTACGATCGCCCAAATTAGCAATGAGTTTCGCGATCGGTTCAATGCTGCTAACGATTGTAGCGGTATATTGGCGATCGAGTTGTGCGATCGCGATTCATATCACGTCGCGTCGGGTCGATCGCATTGTACCTCATCTACCTGAGAAAGGCTACAGAACCCATTTGACATCTTTTCTTGAACAAGAAAGGCAGATCGATCCGTCGTCTGGCGTAACTCAATGGTAAAATTGTAATCCAACTGTAGCGCTCCGATGAATTTGCATCCTACATTCCCAAATAAAAACTCAAATTAGCGCCTCCACCGAGTCACTAACCTACCAGCGTTATCTGCGCCTAGCAGTTTTTAAAGAAATGGATTTACCAAAATTTTTATGAATATAAAATGGTCGATAAAAAACTTATTTCGATCGCAGAACTTCTGGATAATTGTGCTAGTTGTGGCCATCTCTAGGATTGTCTTAAATTCACAACTTGACGAGTGGATTGGTGTAGCGCCACCTTCAGCAGCAATCGAACGTCTCGCCACCGCCGCCACCATGACGCGGGAAGCGCAACAAATTTTCTACCGGCAAACTCCAACCATCGAACCCAAGCAAACCTTCTTAAAAGTGTGTCAACCAAAGGAAGGGATGAAGGACAGCTTAATTATATTTGGGTGCTATTTCACCAACGGTAAATCGGGCAAAATTGCGATTCAGTCGGTTACAGACGATCGATTTCAAGGCGTGATGGAAGTGACAGCAGCCCATGAAATGCTCCATGCCGCTTACACTCGCCTCAGTCCATCGGATCGCGACAAGCTAACACCCCAACTCAAACAAGCTGCTTTGCTTATCAAAAACGATCGCTTGTCTAGCATATTGAAACAATACCAGCAAAAGGATATAGCTTTGTATGTTAACGAATTGCACTCGTATCTGGGGACAGAGCTCGGCAATCTCGGCGATGTCGAACTCGAACAATACTATCAGCGTTACTTTCGCGATCGCCAACAAGTGGTAAAATTAGCGGATAGCTCTCAAGAGATCGTGCGAAAATTAGATGAGAAATCCCAGCAACTCAAACCTGAAATTGATACCTTAGAAGCAAGTCTCACACAAGCCAAGCAAACAATCAAAGAGCGCAATCTCGAACTCGGATCGAAGAAACGCAATCTAGATGCGTTGCAATTGGACTTACTGCGTTTTAAGGAACAAGCTGAAGAATCTTACCGACAGGGTAACGGCTCTCCAGAAAAGGTGTTTCAGTTTGAACAAAATAAATCTGATTACAATCAAAAAGTGCAAGAATTTAACGATGGAGTGCGCCAACAGCAGGAGCGCGTTGCTGGTTTTCAAAAGCAATTCGATATTTACAAGCAGAAAGTTAACGATTACAATGCAATTGGTCGTGAAGAAAAAGCCCTCTTCGACGATCTCAAAGCTACCCCACCAGTCAAGCTCGAAGCCCCAAAAGAGCGCTGAAGCGCAACTATAGCGGTTATCAGAAAGATGAGGTACGTTGTTGGGCTTTAGCCCTCTTTGCTAATCTTCGGAAAGAGCGCTAAAGCGCAACTACATACCTTGGCTTATTGGTAGTTGTATATATCCTATCCTGACAAGATGGTTTTATTGTAGTCGCGCTCTTTGCAAATATTAGGAAAGAGCGCTGAAGCGCAACTACATACCTTGGCCTAAAACTTTTATTATAATACCAACGGAAGTGTCACCACACAAGTTGTACCAATACCAACTTCACTGGTAATCTCAATACTACCTTGATGCAAATCAACGCACTTTTTAACTACGATCAATCCCAATCCCGTACCAGGAATAGTTCGGACATTCTTACCTCGGTGAAATGGCTCAAATAACTGCTTGATATCTTCAGGAAAAATGCCAATTCCTCGATCGCAAACCTGGAGTAGCACCTGATGCAACTGAAACTCTAAACCAAGATGCACATTTCCTCCTTTGGGCGAATACTTAATTGCATTCGACAACACATTCGACAAAATCGATCGCAACAATTTTTCATCCAAACAAACGGGAATTGGATTTCCTTCACAGGTAAAGGTGATGGTATACTGACTGCCAGCGCTGAGCCGCATTTCTTCCACAAATTGTTCGCAAAATTTGTCCAAAACCAAAAATTTTGGATTAAATTCTAGTTTCCCAGTTTCGGCGCGATTGATGGTTAAAATATCGTCGAGCAATTGCACCATATTCCTCACAGAATCCTGAATTCGGTGCAGGTTTCTCAGTCGCTTTTGGGAGTCATTCCATTCGTCTGGGCTGTTTTCTAGAATTTGAGCTGCTGCTAAAGCCGTACTGAGTGGAGTGCGAAATTCATGGGATGCCATTGAAAAAAAACGGGTTTTCAGAATACTCAGTTCTTTTTCGCGCTCCAGGGCTAACCGAATTTCATCGAGTCGTTTGCGTTCGGTGATGTCACGAGTATTGACGATAATTTGTGTGGTGGCTGCATTGTTTATAAAAGGCTGGCTAATCGCTTCCAAGGTTCGCCAAGAATTATCTTTGTGTCGGTAGCGGAATTCAATGGGACGGTTTAGTTCTGCACTTTGCCAAGTATTGGTGAGACTTTGATAAGTAGTGGTAAAATCATCTGGGTGAATTGGCTCAAATATTTTTTTCCCCACGAGTTCAGATACTAAATAGCCTAAGACTTTTTCCACAGAAGGACTGACATAGCCGATCGTACCATCTGTATCTAGAATCATAATGATGTCTAGAGCATTTTCAATGAGCGATCGAAACCGTTCTTCGCTATGTCGCAGGGCTTGTTCTGCTTGTTTTCGTTCGGTGGTGTCTCGCTGGATGGCGATCCAGTGCGTATACCAACCCGTGCGATCGCCAACAGGAACAATACTAAATTCATTCCAATATTCGGAGCCATTTTTCCGATAATTAATCACTTCAACGGTGACTGATTCCCAACGCGAAAGTGCTGTCCGAATTTTGTCTAATTCTGTGCGATCGGTTTTTTCGCCCTGCAAAATCCGGGGTGTTTTACCCAAAACTTCTTCTAGGCTATATCCTGTAATGTTGGTAAATGCTTCATTGACATAGATGATGCGAAGACCAAGTTCATCGATCGCTTCCGCTTCGGTAATTACGACGCCATCGTTTGTGTTAACAACAACTGATTGGAGGAGTCGCACCTGTTCTTCCTGTTGCTTTTGTTCGGTAATGTCGGCAATCACTGCGACAATGCCATCAATCTGATTCTCACTATTCTTTAAGGGGGCGGCGGAGAAGATAATGTCGATCGCACTTCCGTCTTTTTTGTGGCGGCGCAGTTCGACACTATATGTGATTCCTTGCAGAAGATTGCTGCGGAGAGTGGAATAATCTTCTAATGGATCGTCTATAAAAATTGGGTTGGGATGGTTGATGACTTCTGCTTCTGTCCAACCAAACATCTGTTCGGCGGCAGGATTCCAAATCTTGACGTATCCTTCTATATCCAGCGTGAAGATAGCGCGAGGAGAGGCGCTAATCAGGGTTTTTAGGGTGTGGTTGGTGTGGCGCAGTTCTACTTCGGTGCGCTGTCGTTCGGCAATTTCGGCTCGCAGGGCGACGTTGGCGCGAGCTAATTCTTCGGTGCGCTGTTGCACGCGCTGTTCTAGTTCGGCATTGAGTTGTTGAAGCTGTTGGTATAATTCAGACTGTTGAATGGCGATCGCCACCTGCGTCGCTAGTTGCTGCATTAACTCCAATTCCCAGGTTTCCCAGATGCGGGGGCGATCGCATTGGTGAGCAATCAATAACCCCCAAAGATACGGTACAGAAGGATTCCCCTCAACCTGCCGATTTTCTTGGACGATGGGGACAACCAATTTTGCTATGACTCCAAATTGTTGGAGAAAATCAGTCAGACAAGTTTCGAGATCGGCTTCTTCAATATTTTCTATGAGGCGGGTTTTCCCCAGAGAATAAGCCTCATGGTACTCGCTGGGAAACACTTCTGGTGGAAAGGATGTTCCTAAAATGACGGGGTAAGGGGGTAAAACCGCTTCGTTAATGGCACTGCCCGTTCCGTCTGGCCACAGGCGGTAAATGAGAACGCGATCGGCTTCCAGAAAGCGTTGCACATCTGCTACCGTGGTTTCTAGCACGTGGTCTAAATCCAGGGATTGTCGGATGTGTTGAGCAATTTGATTGACTAACCGTTCGCGATCGGTTTGTTGTCGCAGCACCCCTTCCGCTGTTTGTCGTCGGGCTACTTCCTGTTTGAAGCAGGGGCAAATGACTACTACAAGTAAAATACCGATCGCAACTAGAAAAATGTTACTTAGCATAGAAAATGGCTGGATAATTCCTATGAAAATCAGGAGGCCACCAACAAACAACAATGCTGGAACCATGCTAACCAGTATCAGCCAGATCAAGAGCTTGGATCGAACCTAGTCTGGAAACTACCATATTTAAACCAGTATTGCTTGAGGTTGTGACAAGGCGTATGCAAACTGGCTTTGGCACGATATAGAATGACTTGACGGTGATCGCCCATCCAAATTTTGTCGATCGGCTGAACCGAGATTAATGTTCCTCCTAAAGCCGTAATCGACTCGGTAAACCGCTCAATAGCGCTATAGTCTATAGTTTCAAAGATGTAAAAATTGCCAGAACAAATTAAATGACGGCTGCGAATCCAGCATTGCAACTTTTTTTGGGCTTGTGGTGGCAACATTCTAATATGATTGAGTGTGATACTCATGGTCTATCGGCAAAATGTGATGAGGATTTAATATTAAATTAAATTTTGTCAAGCCAGTACATCGATAGAGTTGACATCCTTCCGAATCGACTGCGCTCAATTCTGGACAATACTTTAGCATCTCAAGATGAGGAAATACCAGTCCTCCAAAATCATACAATATTAACAAATGTAGGTTGATAGTAGGATATCTACCCAACGATGTATATTGTACAATTATTTGTTTGAGAAACTGGTATTAAATCAACTTTCATCCAGTTTTTATAGAGGGATGTAGGGAGATATAAATCTAATTAAAAACACTAGAAAAAACGCCCTACCCAGTGATTCAATCCATCTATTATACCTGGGATTTGTGTTGGATTTAGAGAATCTCAGTGATGCTAACAATTTTGCCAGAGGTGCGATTGATCCGCTGAATTTGCGGAGTCATATTGTCTCCTGCCACAATGTATGTCGTGTTGCTGAGGCGCCGAGGTCGATCGAATTTAGACCCTGTTACCACAATTTTGAACATCTTTTCGGTTGCCACATAAGCGCCTCCTCGACTGGTTGAGGGCTTGATGGCGTTAGCGCTGTTCGTGGCAACGGCGTAGACTAACTGAGATGCTTTGACGGCACTGTCGATTTGGGCGAAACCCCGATCGAGCAGCGACATCCGATTGTAACCTAGTTGCTTGGTATTTGCTTCGCTGCTTCTGCCTCGGTAATAGGGAACAACGTTTTCACCAAAAGCGGTTTGATACTCGTCGCTGTCGAGATAGGAGTCAATTTCGGCACTGTAGCCTTGCTCAACACAGCGGATAATGTGTTCAGAAATTTCTGTTTGATCTTGGGGCGCACGGCCTAGCAGGTGCAGGAAATTGAGTTCGACAAATCGATAGGGAGCGCACTTTTGAAAATAGCGAGTGCTATAAAAATCAGATTTAGCAACCAATCGCACAAATTCACGGACGGAGATGCTGCGATCGCACAATTGAGATTCCGCAGTTACCAACCGCTCGCTTTCCATCACGTGGGGATTGCCCAAAACCTGCTTGTAGACGGCGCGAATCACAGCTTGCACCTCATCCGCGCCGCTGGTTTGCCACAGTTCACATTTTGTCGAATCTGCCATTACAATTAATCTCCGATACAAATAGTTGATAGTTGGTATTAGCTGAAATCTTGCATCACGGTCAATAACAGGCAAGATGCCTGTTCCACAAAAATCAATTTTCTTGTGGGTCGGAATTCGGCCCGCCCGTAAAAGGGTGATTGCAAATGCTGCAAGATTTCAGCAGTAAAGTCCTGAACGCACCTGTCGTTAAAAACCTGTTTTTTGAGAACCTTTTGTTACCAAAAAGAATTGGTTGAAAGCCCGCCCGCCCGGGAGAAATTAAAATCAGGCTATTCATTACTCCCCTACTCGGATTTCTAGGTCAACTGTCAACTGTCAACTGTCAACTGTCAACTGTCAACAGCCTGCTTCAAAGGCAAAAAATCAGTTTTATGAACGTTTTTAGGCGTTAGTCTCGATAGTTTCCGGTCAGAATTTGACCAGAATTTGACTAGACAGGGGTGATACTAGCGATCGTCCCACCTTGTTTGTGAATCCGTTGATAGGTTTCGGATAGTTCGTTAAACGACACCAGGTAAACTTGGTTGCTGCGGCGAAACTTGGAAATCCGATTCACCACATTGGCGCGATAGCCGGTAACTTCAATGCGATAGACTTTGCCGTTTTCATCCGATCCAGCGCCATGACGAGTCCGAGCACTACCGGATGGATTGCGGAATGTCGATCCGCTGCTGGCTGGAGAAATTACGGCGGTTGGCGTGCCCTGAATTACTAGGGAATTCAAACGCGGACTCTTGCCTGCCAGATTTCCCTTCAAGCTGCTGCTAGAAGCACCTCGCACCAACTCGAAGGTATGGGTAAACTGCACCATGCTTTGACAAGCTTCGGTTTTGTATCCCCGGATGTAGGGAACAATGTCATCTCCAAAAGTATTCTGGTATTCATCGCTATCGAGATAAGAATCGATCTCAGCCTCAAAGCCTTTGGTATCCAGAATGGTACTTTTGCTCCGCATTTCTTCGAGATCTAGCGGTGGGCGGCCAAGTAGATGTCTGAAGTTGAGTTCGATCGCGCGATAACGAGCACAACTATCGAAAAATCGCGATCGATACAAGTCAGACTTAGCAACCCGACGCACAAACTCCCGTACCGTCAGTTCATCGCGTTTAAACTGCGATTCACAAACGGTGAGGCGTTCGCTCTCCATCACGTAGGCATTTCCCAAAACTTGTCGGTATACTGCCTGAATGATGGTTTCAAGGTCTTCATTGGAGTTACCTGTAACCCGCTCTATTGGTGGGGTTTCATCAAACAGGCTCACTCCCAATCTTGAAGCTGGTCCAAAAGTCATTTAACACTAATCTCCCAAATTAACTATCAAGTGGGTGGGAGAATTTACCCCATCCAAATGCCGATCCCACCCAGATTTGCATAGAATAAGTAAAGAAATGAGTCTGAAAACGGTAAAGAAATCGGAAAGATTCTTAATAAGTAATAAATCGTGATTTTTTGCAATATTTTTTAATAAAGCTTTGACCAATGGTTTCTGAGCTTCACTTGGGTCAAAACTTGTTGACATCTCGATCGCAAATCGGTAAAATTTGGGGCCCAAATGCGAATAAGATGTTGAGGAGCTAGAATGGCGATCGCCCTAGCCCTATTTGCATTAGACCGCTCTGGTTCGCTAACTCAATCTTGTCTAAAAGTCAACTCGAACAGAAGGAGTCCCCCGCTGTACAACGAGCGTACTCGCGATGTTTGTCAGCGGTGGGAGGAATTCGCGCGAGGTGAGGATTCCATCTGCCCATAATCCATCAAGCGACGCTCTTGGCAGATGGGCAGATGGATGACGAGACGAGCAAATTCCTTGCTCTTGCCAAAGTTTCACGTATTGAGATACAATGAACTCATGAAGCAAGTCCTGACAGTATCCTGCAAACTCCAAGTAACACCCGAACAGTCCGCCAAAATTGACGGAACTCTTCGGGCGTTTGCTGCTGCTTGCGGATACGTGAACGAAACTGTACAACCAACTCTGATGAATGAGTTGGCGATCCAGTCCTTGGTTTATCACGATGTCAGGGCTAAATTTGGGCTTTCGGCTCAGTTGGCTATCCACGCGATTAGACGGGTTTCTGGCAACAGGAAGACGGCTAAAAAGGACGGTAAACCAGTTGGGAGTTTTGCCCCTACCAGCGCGACTTACGATGCCCGTACCTTTTCCTTCAGGGAGAAAGACTGGACGGTAAGTTTGACAACTATCGATGGTAGAGAGCGATTTAACCTGGCTATCGGCAACTACCAGATCGGATTGTTGAAGGGACACAAGCCTAAAACAGCGACTTTGTGTAAGCGCAAAGATGGTACTTACTATCTGAATATCCAGCTTGAATCTACGCCACCAGAACCGGAGAAAACCTCTAAGGTTTTGGGCTGCGATTTGGGTAGAACCGACATTGTTGTTACATCTGAAGGGGATAAGTTTAGCGGTAAAGAAATTACCAAAGTTAGAAATCATTACGCTTCCTTGAGAGCGAATATCCAACAAAAAGCCACGAGAGGCTCGCGTTGCACTCGACGCAGATGTCGAGAATTGTTGAAACGGTTGTCGGGCAAGGAGAAACGCTTTCAGGAATTGGTAAATCACACCATCAGCCACAGGCTGATAGCTAGGGCAAAATCGAGCAAACAAGCCATTGCTTTGGAAGATTTGACCGGAATTAGAGATCGTACCAACCAAATCCCTCGCACCAAGAAAGAGCGAAGGTTGAGTAATAGTTGGGCGTTTTTCCAGTTGCGACAATTATTGATATATAAAGCGATTAAGCATGGCGTACATCTTATATTTATCGACCCTAGATATACCAGCCAAACTTGCCACAATTGCAACCATATTCATCCCGTTCGTGGTGAATCCTATCGGAGTGGTAAAAAGTTTTCTTGTGGACATTGTGGCTGGATTGGTGATGCGGATTTGAATGGCAGCCGGAATATTGCTGCTCTTGGGGCTGTCGTAAATCAGCCTAAAGGTTCGGGATTGTCTTGCTCTTTGCACGACCATCTCAGGGCTATTGAAAGCCCCCGCCATATTGTGAGTGCG
This sequence comes from Microcoleus sp. bin48.metabat.b7b8b9.023, assembly GCF_013299185.1. GTDB lineage: Bacteria > Cyanobacteriota > Cyanobacteriia > Cyanobacteriales > Microcoleaceae > Microcoleus. The sequence goes on from NZ_JAAFKG010000003.1 coordinate 10,779, forward strand.
TAAGCACGAAACAATTGGCGGTGGGTAATTTACTAAGTGGTTTTGTACTTTCCCCCAGCCTCTTTATTATGAGGATTCTCTTGGTTGAAGACGATCTGCGCCTTGCAGAAACCTTGGCAGAAGCCTTGACAGACCAGCGCTATGTTGTTGATATAGTTACCGATGGGGAATCTGGATGGCATCAAGCAAAGATGCTCAACTATGATTTGCTGCTACTAGATTTGATGTTACCAGAACTCGATGGAATTAGCCTTTGCCATCGATTGCGATCGCACGGCTATACTATGCCTGTCCTCATGATCACAGCCCGTGACACCCTCAGTGATGAAATTAATGGGCTGGATGCTGGGGCTGATGATTATGTAGTCAAGCCAGTGGACTTGCAAAAACTATTTGCTCGGATTCGAGCCTTATTGCGTCGAGGTAGTAGCTCTTCTGGGCCGATTTTAGAATGGGAAGAAATTCGCCTCAACCCCAGCACCTATGAAGTCACCTACAGGAAAACTCCACTGCATCTCACGCCCAAAGAATACGCGCTTCTGGAACTTCTCTTGCGAAATGGTCGCCGCGTTCTCAGTCGAAGTGTCATGATCGAACACGTCTGGTCGTTGGAATCTCCTCCAGAAGAAAATACTGTCAAGGTTCACATTAGAGGTTTGCGTCAAAAACTCAAAGCTGCGGGATCTGCTGAAGATTTAATTGAGACAGTTCACAGTATGGGCTATCGTCTCAAACAATCAGATTCCAGTACAAATACGATCAAAACTCCTCTAGAGGAATTGAAAACTACACGTTGAAAACATTCACTTCACCAACAATACCCGCCAATAATTGACAATCTCAAATGACCATCTCAAAAACCCGTCCCTGCCGACATATTATTATTATAATCAATCGATCGTCCAGAATATAATAACCAGATCCCCGACTTCTTATTAAATAAGTCGGGGATCTAACAGAACAAAACAATACTAAAGCTAGGCTTCAGCAGAAACCAATTCTACTTCATCTTCTTTGAAGTGAGCTCGAAATTTTTTGTCAAACTGAACTAGCACCGGCCAATTAGCACTGACTGGTCTGCCTTGCCATTCGTGAACGATCGCCACGACTTCTCCTTCCAGACCCTTAATCTCAACTGGTTGACTGCGATTTTCCGGGTGGTGGTAGACAACAACAGAGTTTTTAACGCAAACGCGATCGCCAATTTTCATAGGTAAAAATTTAGTGTTCTTTCTTCAAAACTCTACAAAGCCTGCAAGTGCAGAACACCTTTAGGCTTTGGGGACAGTCTTTTCATCTTCCCACAGAAGTAGAGCGAATACTCAAAGAAAATTGGCGGTTGTTTGTCGGTACTTCGATTCCGGGAAGCCTGAATGCCGATCGACTCTGATTCGATCCCCACCGCCCGATCGGCATTTAAACCGATCTGGCGGATTCTGCTGTGCCGGAATTGATGCAGGTTAATCGATCGGCGATCGGCTTAATTGATCCAACCAACACTCAACATCAACGGCAAGAGTTTGACCCAACTCCAACAACTGCCGGATCGAAGGCAACTCCCAGCCGCCGTCTGAGCTGGCGGTATCCAAGGTAACAGGGTCAACCTTATTATCGCCCGTCGAAGCAGCTTGCCGTTGCAGCCAGCCCAAACACAGAGGGACAATTTGACTGTACAGAGAATCAAAATAGAGTTCCTGCGATTTGTCCAAACACAAACCCAGACTCAGCCGATCGCCCACAGCTATCAAACGCTGAATGTAGCGGATATCAGCTTCTAACTTGACAGACGATCGATCGTCCGCGCCCGATCCTGCTTGCAGTAGCGTGTCTAGAGAACGCCAAACCAGCCGTTCCAAAATTTGCTTGACTTCAGGAACATTCAACCGGCTGCGGAGGTTGCCAGCTTCAGTGGCGATCGCCTCAATTTCCGCCAGCAGCGACTCCGCGTCCTCCGTTTCCAGTTCCAGCGCCTTCGCCGCCGTCAAACAGCGGTGTCCCAAAGCCACCTCAGCAGCCACCTGCAACTCTAGCGGCACCGGCAACTCGTCGCGGTGGAAAGCCATCATCACCCCGTAATTTTCCCGATAAACCTGAGTGTAAAGTTGATCCAAGCGAGTCAAATTTTCCTGACTCAGCAACTGCACGATGCGGTGGCGTTCCTCAGCAAATAAATCCCGCAAGCTAAAGGACTGATCCCCAAACAACCGCACCATTTCCAGAATCGCGTGGGCCGCCGAAGCTTCTTCCAGAACTCCAAACAACCGCTCTTTGAGCATAGTGTAAGACCGGCGGCTGCCGAAAGGCTGAATGCAGCAGTGGAAGTCCCAGCCCCCGAGGTGGAATGCAGCAAACACAAAAACCTCTGTTTCCCGGGTAATTTCCGAGGTTAACTGCAATTGACCCACGGCCAGAGTCATCGATCCCATGCGCTGAATTTGGAAATCTTCCTGTTCGGCCTGATAGCAGTAAACTCGCTGTTCGCGGGGATATTTGGCAAACAGAGAACTAATCGCGTAGTGGGCGGCTACTTGTTTGAGACTGACTTGGGCCGTCGTCACCAGTTGGCGGTAAACTTCTGCACCCGTTTTGAAAGAGTCAACGTTGCTGGGTATTAGGGCTAGTCGATCGATAAAATCCTTTTCGAGGTGCACACCAGCAACTTCCCCCGCCAATTCCAGCGCCCTGGCTGCGTAGCGCAAAATTTGCACGCCTTCGGGGCGAGAGACTTCTTCAAAAAACCAGCCGCAGCTAGTGAACATTAACAAAGTGTGGCGCTGCATTTCCAGGAGGCGCAGGGCGTCTACCTGTTCGGCGGCATCGAGTTCGCGAATTTGATGGCGTTGGAGGAAACTGTCAACGTTAGCGGGCGATCGATCGCGGATGACATCAATATATTCATCTCTAGCTTTCCAGGGATCGCGAAACAGCTTGCGCCCCGCTTCCTCATAAATCGGAATCAGTCGATCGCGCAGCCAATTTAGAGTATCGCGCAAAGGCTTGCGCCACAGGAGGTGCCACCCGCCACCGCCACCGCACCCACAATCATCTTGCCAGCGATCGACCCCGTGAGAACAACTCCAAGCCGTCACCGGTTTGAGTTCCACTTCCCAAGTGCTGGGATTTTGACCTAAATAATGAGCATAATTTGTCACAGTCCAGCCGCGGCGGGGAAACTCTTCTGTGAAAGCGTAGGCGAGACATTTTTCCGTACTGTTTTTGTGGTGGCCGAAAGTTTCGCCATCTGTCGCCACGGAGATTAATTGAGCCGGTCTGTGGTCTCCCCGCACTGCTTGACCCAAGCGCCCCGCCAAATGGTGGCTGCTGCTGAGAACGTCGTTGAAACCCATATCTCGCGAGATCGGGCCGTCATAGAAAAAGATATCGATGTAGGGAGTGTTAGGATTTGGGGCTGAGGACTGCTGGCCGTGTCCGCGAGTAAAGTGGTAAGTGCTCAGGGGCGAAAGTTGGTGGTCAGCCATCAAGCGCATTTCCGGCTTCAAATAGCAGCGGTAGGGGCGAGTCGGATCGATTTGGCCGCCGCCGACTTCGTGCCATTCGGCATCTGTTTCTTGTTGTCCTTCTTGGTTTTGCCCGATTAGCGGGCGGCAGCGTTCGGCTTGGGAGGGGGCTAAGACAATAAAACGAATGCCTTCAGCCACCAAAACTTCCAGGGTGGCGTAGTCTACTGCGGTTTCGGCGAGCCACATTCCTTCGGGATGGCGATCGAATCTAGAGCGAAAATCTGCGATCCCCCAGCGAATTTGGGTGTATTTGTCTCGCTCGTTCGCCAGCGGCATGATGATGTGATTGTACACTTGGGCGATCGCGTTGCCGTGACCGTTGAGGCGCTGAGAGCTTTTGCGATCGGCTTCCAGAATCCGCTGGTAGACTGAACTGTCGTAGCGTTCCAGCCAGCTCATCAGGGTCGGGCCGATGTTGAAGCTGAGATATTCGTAGTTGTTGACGATCCCCGCGACTTCACCGCGATCGTTGAGTATGCGTGCAAAGGCGTTCGGGCGGTAGCACTCGTTGTCAATTCGTTCGTTCCAGTCGTGGAAGGGAGAGGCGCTGGCTTGGCGTTCGATCGCGTCCAGGTAAGGGTTTTCCCGAGGTGGCTGGTAAAAGTGACCGTGAACTGTGATACACACTCCAGTTGCTGTAGCGGTGCTGCTTTGGGTTGCAGCCGTCACGATTGGCGCAGACACAGAGAGCAAGTCGGACTGAGTTTTAGAAATCGAAACCATGCGATCGAATCCTCAAGTAGTTAAAGACATGAAAACCAGCCTAATCAGTAAGTTAAACCTTACGCAGCAGGCGTTTGGGCTAGGCATCTGTAGGTGCTAAATTTTGCCAGATAATTTTTGATTCATTTGTAGTATTTCGAGCAAAGCATTCGTTGCAATATATCAACCGTCGATCCCTGAGTTTTTCTGCCAATGCTTTGCTGTTGAAAGAGTTATAAAAGTTAGCTGTTGCTGCTTTGTGGCACTTTCGACCCATTTCAGGTTAGTGCGTGCAGGGCTGCTCGTTGAGAGTTTATATTTACATTGCTGCATTTTAAAGTCTTATTCATTAAATGGCAAGTTTTCCCCGGAAAAATTTAATCTTTGGCGATCGATGGTAGTTGTGCTGCTGAAAGTTAACAACAGGGTGAAACCCCTCAACAGCCAAAATTTTGGCTGCTGAGGGGTCTGTTGCACCGCTTTACTGTACTGTTGCTGTGCTTCTCCTCCCGAAAGTTCATTTGGATGGTATCGGGGGCGATCGTAGACATTGCGGAGGACTGTACCGGACTAATCCAGAAAATGATTATACTGCAACTGTCCGAAGTATTGGTTACATAGACAATGCAAGAATCCTTTTCCAACTCAGCAGGCAGGCATTTACAGGATGCCCAAATTCTCTTGCAAACCCAACGCTGGGACAACGCTGTTTACCTTGCTGCCTATGTCGTGGAATGTTCATTTAAACTACTTGTTGAGCTATACTTTAAAGATGATAAAGGTGCCGTAAAAAAGTATGGACACGACCTCCAGGAACTTGATGGAAGAGCAATGGAACGCTTGCGGGTTCTTTATCCCATTTTGGATCGGCAACTTCCTGCTTCAAGAATAGCTGGCACTGTTCTAGCCCAAGATCACCCAGAGAGGAGATACGCCAAGTCTCAGCTTTGGACTGAGGAAGAAGCAAAGTTAGCTGTTAAACGTGCCGAAGAAATTTACCGATCAATCATCCCCAAATTAGTGCTAAATGGCTCAATTTCCAGCAAGGATATTTAACACATGACGATCGCTTTTGGTGAAACATTTGAGCGAGTAAAGGAATGTTTTAGTGAACCCAGCATTGTATCTGAACTTGTGCCTAAGCTTCAGTCTGTCACCATTATTCGTGATGTCAATGGAAAAATTAGACTTTTTCTTAATTTATCGGAAGGTCAAAAACCACAAGAAGTTAATACTACTGACCTCGCTCAGCTTCTTTCTCAAAAACTTGGCCCTTATTACGGCACTGATATCTGGTTGCCAGCGGGAGAAAATGATGCTTACAAAGCCTTAATTGATACTATCGAGAAAGAAAGAGTTTTGGCCTCGTGGGATGATGAATTAGTTCTGCCTCGCTGGTATATTCTTGAGCGTCACATTGCTAAACAGGCCTGGACAGATCAGAAGGTAGGTGAACCACCTTGGAAAGAGGAATTAGTCTATGAAAAGCGTAAGCCTGCGATCGTATCTTTTTTCTCCTTCAAAGGAGGTGTCGGACGAACCAGTACCCTCGTTGCTACTGCATTAACTTTAGCCCGTAACGGTCATCGAGTTGCCATTGTTGACCTCGATTTAGAAGCACCCGGTCTTGCTACAATTTTTTCACCAGACAACTCCAATAATCCTGGTGTAATTGATTATTTATTAGAAAAGAAGATTCAAGGAAACGATTGGAAACTTAGCACTCACATCAAAAATCTTACTGAACCAACTTTGCTAGGAGATAATGGCGAAGACCTGAAATTACTTCCGGCGGGTACAGTAGATCGAGATTACTTAGAAAAATTAGCACGATTGGATTTTCAGAATCTCGTCGGTGGTGAACTGCGAAGTACAATGGGAGATATGTTAAAAGAATTACAAAGTGCAGCAAAACCTTTAGATTTTATTCTAATGGATGCGCGGGCTGGTTTTCACGATATTGGTGGCTTGGCGATTGCCAATCTTTCCCATGCAGCAGTTATCTTTGGAACTCAATCACGCCAAAGTTGGGCGGGACTAACTCATGTAATACGCCATTTAGCAAGCCCTGGAGTCGATCAGCGTTTACCATTAATTCTCGTACATTCGATGGCTCCAGCATTAGGAATACCGGGCAGGGAGCAAGAGTTAGCAGGATTTCGAGAACAAGCCTATACGATTTTTCAAGATAACTATTATTCTGAAGATGAAACCGTTCCTAATTCAACTAATATAGGGGAGCCATTTACCCCTTTTGTTATACCATATCAGGAAAATCTACGAGGAGACATAGCCCTATTTATCCGTAATTTAACCCCTGAAGAAGCAAGTCGGCTGTCAGACATTGTAAGGATAATGACTAATTCCCCTTATCAGGATATTGCTAGAAAATTATGCGAAATATTTAATTTTAACCTTGAAAAAAGTAGATAAACAAGCATCAAAAAATGAGTGAATTTAACCAACAAAAACTACTAGAATTGATCGGTGAAATTGCTCCCGGAATGGGTACGGCTGAGCACGAAAGTGATAATGAGGAGAAGTTCTTAAAAAATTTCTTACCGATTCCAAATTATCGCTATGCTTTAGAACCCAATATCTTGTTAATACTAGGAGGACGCGGGGTAGGAAAAACAGAATTATTCCGTTTACTAGCCATCCCTTCTGGACGGGAAGCCTTGGTTGAAAGTTTGAGAATTAGAGGATTACCTCCTTTGAGCCAAACAACGTGGATAGCTGGCTTTGGGCGGACTCGCACAGCAGAAAAGCGATTTCCTATACCAGACATTGTTGAGCGTCAAATGCAAGAAGCTACAAATATTGAATGGCGTAGCTTCTGGATCGGTTTAATGTTAGGTGTCATCCTAGAGCAAGAAGAATTTAAGCTAAAAGATTTTCTTCTTGAAGCAATAGAGCCGGAAATTATTAATGTCCTCAAAGGGAAATTATCTCTATTGTCAGACTGGCTGCCCCTAGTCAACAAAAATATTGAAAAGTTAAATTATGTCTTAGATAAATTAGACGAAAAACTCCTTGAGACTGATGATTGGTTATTTGTCACTTATGATGAATTAGATCGATTAGTTACTTCCTACATTGCCTTAGCAAATCCCATTCGTCAACTTTTAGCTTTGTGGCTAGATAGATGGCGACGTTGGGAGAGAATACGCCCCAAAATATTTTTGCGTACCGATCTATTTCGAGAGGATTTTTTGAGCTTTCCCGATGCTTCCAAACTGCGAGGTCATCAGGTTGAATTGGAATGGAAACCTTCATGGCTTTATCAACTTTTTGTCAAACGACTGGCGAACTCTGGCCCTGAAATGACAGAATATTTACAAAAAATCCCAGAGTTGATTATTGAAAACAGAACTAGCTTGGGATGGACTGCAACATCAAACGAGAAATTGTTTGAAGAACTTATCGAAAAGATGATTGGTAAGTATATGGGGCCTAATCCTAAAAAAGGAATTACCTATCGTTGGATTCCTAATCACCTTCAGGATGCTGGCGGTAGAATTGCGCCACGTTCTTTTCTGAAGTTATTTGCATTATCAGCAAAAGATAGAAGGGAATCGAACTCTATTGTGGAAGACACTAAAGAACTTTTGCAACCTTCTGACTTGCAGGCGGCTTTAACACGTACCTCAGAAGATCGAATCAGGGAATTGCAAGATGAGTATCCCTGGTTAGAATCTCTCAAAACGAGTTTAGTTGGTCTAGAAGCTCCCATACCAAGGGAGAAGTTTTTAGATGCAGTTAAATCAACCAAATGGAGTGAACAACTGGAAAAACAACCACCCACCACTAACCCTGAAGAATTTTTGCAATATTTACTTCTACTTGGGATTGTAGAAAATCGTTCTGATGGACGTATTAATATGCCTGAAATCTATTTGTATGGCTTTCAAGTTAAACGGAGAGGAGGGGTTAAACGTCCAAAGTAATATTAACGATATTTGGCAAGCTATCTCTTACCTTACTGTTGAGGCTCAGTCTTTGAACGCTGAAATTATTACCAAAATGACGATCGAATTAAAAAGAAGTCAAATTGCCTCAAGAACTAAAAAAATCGCCAAACTTGTTTTGCATTAGCGCCAATCATCCAATACAAAAACCTCCGGTCGATTGTAACCGGGATCGTTGGGTCTGTGCATTACTAAACCTGTACTTTCAGTGCGAAAATTGCGATCGACCATTCTGCTATAAGCGCCATCATGGCTCGTATTCACTCCAGCCCTGAGACGCAACATTTTTTGACTCGCCCCAAAGGCTTCACAGACATCGAGCAACTGTTCAAACAGTTCGCCTGCTTGCACTCCCGATCGCACAGCTCCAAATTTGACGTAACATACATCAGAACCAGCTTCGCTACCCGCACCACAATGACAAACAGCAAATCCTGCCAAACCTTTGTCATCCCACAGTAAAACCGTATCGCCCAAGTTTTGAGCGTCAACAGCCAAAATCTCCCGCGATAAGTCCAGCCCTGGATAAATAGCATCTGTCAGTTGATAACATTCTTTCAGAAAGTGCGATCGCTCCTGTAGACTTAGCTCAGAGTATTTTGTTACTGGTAAGTCCAACTCAACCGACTCAATGGGTTTTACCATTATAAATGTCAGAAAACGCGGGTAGAACCCGAATTTATGATACAGCCCATGGTGTTTTGGGCTGTTGGGAAAAGTAAATAAACCCGCCTGTACCGTCCCCCATTTTGAGAATTTGTCGATCGCACATTCATTCATTCAATGAGTCAATCAAACGTTGAGCAACACCTCGACCCCAAAAGTCAGGATGAACGCTCAGCGGCCCCAAAAAACCGACACTCCCCCAACAAATAGCTATATTCGAGCCAACTAGCTGCCCATCAACCTCGGCGGCAAAAGCCGCTGTCGGATCGATTTGCGATCGGGTTTGAACATAGTTCATATCAGCACAAAAATCTGTGGGTTCAGGCAATCCAATAAAAGTACCAAAGGCCAGTCTAAAAATATGTTCAGCCGCAGATAACTCATTTTCTCGAAGCAGTCGAAGAGAAATGTTGTTCATTAGGGAAGATATCTGAGTTAACAATAGGAAAATTACCAACAATTAATATCAAATCCGGTAGCATTGGAATTATTAATCTCTCTCTTCTCTCTTCTCTCTGTGTCCTCTGCGGTCTCTGCGGTAAAATCATTCCGATGCAACCGGAAACGATATAATATCTCCGAATCCTTAAATAATTCGGAGATACTTGCCGCACGAGCCGCGTAATTAATTTTAGTTGTCTGCTGGCGCCTCTCGTAATTTACGCGATCGCCTCAGTGGGTGCAGCTACAAAGTTCTTCAGCACATCCGGCTGTTGAGTGAATGCCAAATATTTGGCGGTCATCTCTGGCGTTAGGAACTCTAACATCAAATGGTTTTCTACCCAAAACTCAATCACATCAAAGAAAGATTCGCGATCGCAGCGGACAACCCGCCAACCTTCTCGCTTCCCAATCTGTTCAATTTCAGTTTGACTGCTAGGGACGGACACGGCGGCATGAGTTGCTGTCAATTGAGACGCTTGAGGATTGTGCATAAAACTGCACCCATCCGGCCCGGAACCCGGACTGATTTCCACTCCCGAAGGCAAGACTTCAATGGCTGTACCGTGTTCATCCATCGCGATGACCATGTAGCTGTTTGGATGAACTTGAAAGGGCACCGCTTGACCTTTGAGGACTTCTGCCAGGACTTGGGCGACGTGCTGGGGGTTTTGAGCGGAAACGGAAATGTGATGGATCATAAAACCTCTTTTGAGATCTGTAGTTGTGGACTAAATGGGAGTGTAATGACGCTGCCCTGAGAGCGACTTTGGGGATACAAGAATCTGTGTAGAGTTGTCAGGTACACATCCTGATGGACTACTACCAACATAGTAAGGCTCGCCCCTCTCCATCTTTTAGATTCTTGCGATTTTTTATAGATTCTTGCGGTGTTCGAGAATCATTTTTGGGGTGACACCCAACAATCGCTTGATGTGAACGTTCAAATGCGCTTGATTGGCAAATCCAACTTGTTGGGCAATTTCCGCGATCGACTCTTTTCCAGCTAGCAGTAAAGTTTTTGCCCGTTCCACCCGACACCGAATCACAAATTGATGTGGCGTCAATCCAGTGGATTTCTTAAACAAGCGCGTAAAGTAGTGCGGGCTCAGATTGGCAATTGCCGCCAAATCTGCCAATCCTAACTCGCCACCGAGATTTGCTTCAATATACTCAATAACTTGACGCAGTATAGACCGAGGCAATCCATCCGTGTAGTCTTTAAATTCCAGTTTCCGTTTACCGTACTTTTGCAGTAGATGTACCGACAGCATTGCCGCTGCGGTTTCTGCATACAAGCGACTGCCAGCAGGATCTTGTTCGAGAACAGATTTAAGCGACAAACCAAGTTGATACACCAAAGGATCGGGCGTAGAAAAATGGGGCAATAGTTCGGTCTGAGTGAAATAGGCTGCATCATCGATCGCACGGGCAACCAAAGAAGTATCTAGCCCAATCACAATCATCTCTCCTTCAGTGAACCAGCGAACGCTATGACCAATATTCGCAGGAACAACTACAATATCTCCAACATTAGTTGACTCGCTCTTAGAAATGCCATCGATCGATCGTTCTGAGACATTGCAACTTGTAAAGATACCAACGCCATCCAGTGGAATGCAAACTTCGGGAAGTTCGTAGGGTGACTGTCGCATGGTAATCACTGAGATTCCTTGCCACTGCGTTGCAAAACTGGTCAAGTGCGGTGGACGGGGAAACAGACTCACATACTCGCGGGGCGATCGAGCAATTGACGGTTGATGATGCTGCATGGCACATTTACCGTTCAGGACTATTCCAATTATATGCGACTGCTGTCCCGCCCCCTTTCGTCCGCCCTCACCGTGCTGTGCAAGTGCAGTGAAGCCCCTGCACAGCCTATTTTCAGCCAACCTTCTCCACCGTAAATCCAATTTCTTGCCCGTAGGATAGTTCCAGAGTATGGCCGTCCGGGTCTCGCAAAAAAGCCCAATAGCCGATCGGATATCCAGAATCTTTTGGTTCATCGACCAGTACGCCTTCTTGACGTGCCTTATCGCATAGAGAATCCATATATTCCCTACTCTTGCAACCAACCCCAAGGTGTGCCAGCGGAGACAAAACTGGATGTACAGAGTTTGTCTGAATGAGCACAATTACAAAAGGACGAGTGCCGTCAGAAAGCCATACGACAGCAACACCTGCTGCTGCATCAATCCGGCGGTGAACGACCTGCATCCCAGCATACTTCGAGTAGAATTCAATACTTTTCTCAACATCGGAAACTGGGAGTGCGATGTGAGTTAAACCTATATCAATCATTTGAAATTTCCTCCATGCTTTAGACTTAAAACTTTGCAAATACTCCTGGATGCAGCGGAGGTTAGAAACCGGGCTTTTTGACAAAAACTTTTCGCTGTAGCCTTCATGTTAGGTGAAAAATCCGGTTTCTTTAGTCTTAATACGTAAGTCATGACAAAATGACTTCATAATGTTCGACTGTCGGAAATGGATCGTAAAAATGGTGCAATAAGGAACGCCACTTTTGATAATCTGGCGATTCTCGGAATCCCACAGTATGGTCTTCCAAACTTTGCCACCGCACCAACAAAATATAACGATTTGTGTTTTCTATGCAGCGTTGCAGCTCGTGCGAGATATACCCCGGCATAGAAGATATAATACCTGAAGCTGTTTTGAAAGCAATTTCAAACTCAGCAGCCATATTAGCTTTAACATCAAGAATTGCAACTTCTAATATCATAGGTTTAAACAGCTATTTTGCTAATTCTAGCACCTCAACGAGGGTAACGTATTCACCGATAAAGTTGTTCGGCGTGCAGCATCTCTATCTAAGGGCACTTCTGCATAAATTTTTTCTCAATAGCAGCATTTTCTATCTGGTTCCGAAATATATCCAGCATTCCTATAACTTCTCTGTGTAACTCTAGATATTCATCCCTATCAAACACCGAATAATTTCCGTGTGCAATTTCGTTCCTTGTCTTCAAAAGCTTAGTATCAATTAATACCGACTTAGTAGAGTAGATTGAAAAATCAATTCCCAGAATATAAGTTATTTCCTTTAAAATTTCAGAAGATAGATTCGATGCAGTAGATATTACATCTTTAGGTAGGATACATCTCTGATTCAATTCGGAAATAAAGAAGTCACAAACAGGTATATACAATGATGGCTTATTTGTCTCTTTTGCTTCCTTAAGTTTTTCTTTCATCGCCAAAGCTAAAAAATTACTAGAAAGCTCCTGATAAGTAAGCTTTTTTGAGATTACATATTCTAGATAAGAGTTCGCTGCTAACTTAACAAAACCTTCCCAATGGGAATAGAGAATACATACTCCACTCCGCACTAATGCTTTATGTCTTTGATCGGAAACATTTTTTGCTTCTACCATAGATTTCATTTCTGAAAGTTCCTTTTTTCGCCAAGAAAGATCCGTAGCCAGTCTGTCACTTAATTCTTCTGCTGTTCGGATGCTCATAAAGGTGAAAATACCTTTCTGCCAAGCGGAATCAGATAGGGTAAGCGTCTGGCTGCATTCACTCCAGCTCCCGACCATTGTTTATAAATTGGATCTGACCAAATACATTTTATACGATTAGGTATTTGGTCGGTTGGAATCGGATTTTGATAGTTGTATCCAATTCCTAGTGCTACCACCTCATAGGCAGATAATAGAAAGCCTCCCAGGAATTTATCATTCTCCGATTTATATCGCTTGAAGCTATCGTCTCCCATAGCTTCATTAAGCATATTGAAAGTCACATCAAACGCTCTCTCTATGTGGCTGCTATCCAAATCTTTTTTCAGAGCCATTTCTCGCATTCTAGCGGTTAGGAACTCGCTGACATCACCACCTAACTTTTTAAGACTTTCATCATCTTGGTCAAAGAGAAGAATAAAACGCAATACTAATTCCATATCATACTGTTCTTCATAGAGTCGATCGCTCAAAGCAATGCAGCTTTTGAATGACTCGCGATCTGCCAGTGAACGCATCAAATTATACAAATCTTTATTCAACATTAAAAGAATGCAGTTTCTTACTTCTTGTGGTGTAGCAATTGAGCCTCCTGTATTGAGTCGCTGAAATAGCTCATATTTAATCATTTTGTCGCTTTCTTTTTCAACAATATTTACGGCTATTTTTGCTCGCTTTATCAATAGACGCTGTGCTTGAGTGAAAGAGTTATTTTTATCGTTTGGATCGTCCCATTTTTTTCCTTGTAATGAAGGTAAATAAGTAGTTTTTTGTAAAGCGATAAAAGATGTATCTGGCTCTTGATTCTCGGGCTTCAAAAGACCGACAAATTCATAGATGGTTGAGAGTCTCTGCAAACCATCGATCACATCCCAAATTCCATCATCTCTTTGACTAACAAAAATTGGTGGAATTGGTATGCCTAAAAGAATTGATTCTATAAAAGTTGATTTTTGATAATCAGACCACCGAAAAAACCTTTGAAAATCTGGGTGAATATCGATTTCATTATTTTCATAAAGGCTGATCCACTCGCCAATAGACATTGAGTAGCTATCTGTCCGAATTTCTTGCCTTGTTTTGTCAATTTCTTCTTGTAGAGGCATGGCTGAAACATTCCTAAGTATTATTATGTATAGCTATCATTGCAGGGCAATACATAGACATTATATCACTAGGCGATCATTTGAAGAAAGGAGACCCAGAAATAGTCAACTTTGTTGTCAAGACCATGCGAAATCAGATCTGCTGAAGTTTCCAGGTATTTTCTATTGTAAATTAGTGACACAACCTTCATACTGATTCGATCGTTACTGATTTATCGGCTGCACAGAAAAATCTTAAACATACGGACAACGGGGAGAAACTGATTGTTTGGGAGCGGAATTTCAAATTGCTCGATCGCCCGATAGCCAAATTTTGTGTAAAATGGCTCTCCTGCCAGCGTTGCGATCGTCTCCACATCCTTAAATCCAGCACGCTCAGCAGCCAGTTCAGAGGATTGCATAATTTGACTGCCAATTCCTTGACGCGCCCATACTGGATCGACAAAGAATGCCCGAATCTTTGCTGAGTCGCTGTCTGGGTTGAGCAGGCTGTCTTCTTGATTATTTTTGCCTGAATCACCTCCATAAAGCGTTTTTCGCTGGCTCCAACCACCGCAACCGACAATTTGGCGATCGCGCTCAGCAACAAAGTATGTTCGATCTTGAATCAGTTGACTGTCAACTCCAAAGACTGTGCCGATTGCACCTTCAATCTGCTCAGAAGTGTAGTAGTCTGCTTGCAAAGCTCTAGCAGAATCGGGAATTAAAGTTGTCAGCTTAGGAATATCTTTTAAGCTAGCTAATCGAATACAAAAATCCATTTCATATGGTGTCTGGTTAATTAACAGTGATTTGCAACGGTTCGTAGTGAGGACTTTATTCCTCAAATTATGCGGACTAAAGTCCTCACTACAAACCTTGTTTATTGTGGTCTTGGCTGCGGAGATTATATTATTCGGTGAGACTCGTGGAAGATTTGAATTTCAATCATACTTAAACTTCGATCGCCCGAATCGATTCCAACTCCCGTACAACAGGCAATCCCGATGCGACAAGTTCAGGCGGCACCTGATGGGTTTCCAGGTATTTTCCGTCGTGAATTACCCGCAGAACGTTCATCCGGTGAGGGCGGGTGTAATAGCGGTGGGTTGGTTCCGTCTTTTGCCGTTCTTGCAAGCTTTCGTTGGCAATTTTCTTGCGGAGTTTGACGATCGCATCCATGATTGCTTCTGGCCGCGGCGGACATCCAGGTAAATAAACATCTACCGGAATTAGCTTGTCCACACCGCGCACAACAGTCGGAGAATCTGCACTAAACATTCCGCCCGTAATCGTGCAAGCGCCCATAGCAATCACGTATTTGGGCTCGGGCATTTGTTCGTAAAGCCGCACCAAAACCGGAGCGTACTTCATCGTAATTGTGCCGGCGGTAATCATCAAATCTGCCTGTCGGGGAGACATTCGGGGAAATACACCTAATCGATCCAAATCGAAGCGGGAAGCGAGCATGGCGCTAAACTCAATGAAGCAGCAAGCAGTGCCAAACATCAACGGATACAGGCTGGACATTTTTGCCCAGTTGTAAAGGTCATCGACTGTGGTGAAAATTACGTTTTCCGATAGCTGTTGCGTAACTTCGGGATAAGCAGCCGGGTTGGCGATCGACAAATCTTCTGAAGCAATATCTCGTGTCATGTCAGGTGAATTCATGTTGACAAAACTCCTGGAACGATATAGCTGTTGGTTGTTCGTTGACACTCTAATTCTGGCATCGAATTCTAGCTCTCGCCACGAACTGTCAGATATCTTGATACTCGCGCACGATCTCATCTTCAAAACAGGCAATTTATCTTTGTAGCAGTTTAGTTCTGGGCTGATTCAACAGTTGACAGTTGACCGCTTGACAGTTGACAGTTTGAGAGCGAACTCTACCCTTAAGTTTGAGGATTGGAGTAATGAATAGTCCGATCTTAATTTCTCCGGATCGGGCGGGCGGGCTTTCAACCAATTCTTTCTGGTAAATTTCAAATTATCGATCGCCCTTTTCAATTTTATTAACTATCTTCGCCAACTTCTGACCAAAAAACGCGAGTAAGTGCGATCGCCCACCCCCAGCTTTCAACCTTAAACCAACAGCCAATTCCTTTCCCCCTCCCCCTTAACTAAACTTCTTGGCAGGCTATGATTGACGGTTGGGAGCTTTTCAGAATTTAAATGCTAAACACAACCAACATAATTTCCAGCCTGCTGCTATTTATCCCAGTTTCCATCGCCGGACACTTTCTCGGCTGGGAATCCTCCACAATCTTCATCACCTCCGCCCTAGCCATCGTCCCTTTAGCCGCCTGGATGGGTACGGCTACTGAAGAAATCGCCGTTGTCCTCGGCGCCAACTTGGGGGGTTTGCTGAATGCTACCTTCGGAAATGCCACGGAATTGATTATCGGCATCGTCGCCCTCAACGCCGGATTAATAGATGTTGTTAAGGCCAGCATCACCGGTTCAATTATCAGCAACTTACTGCTGGTGATGGGATTTGCAATGCTGCTAGGCGGCTTGCGCTACAAAGAACAAGAATTTCAGCCAACAGTCGCGCGGTTGAATGCTTCGGCGATGAACTTAGCTGTGATTGCCATTTTGGTGCCGACGGCGGTTAATGTCACCTCTATGGGCATCGCTCCACAAACTATGCAGAATCTCTCTAGCGCTGTTGCTATAGTCCTGATTATTGTCTACGTGCTGACTCTGCTGTTTTCGATGAAAACCCACAGTTATCTTTACGATGTAGGGGTGGCAGAAGTCGAAGGTCTCGAAGAATTAGCCGAAAGTAACTTAGCACCAGAGAGTTCCGACCACAAGGTGAATCTACCGTTGTGGATTTCGGTACTGTTGGCCTGTACCGTCATGGTGGCGATCGAGTCAGAACTCCTGGTTGGTACTCTAGAAGAAGCGACGGCGCGTTTGGGGCTGACATCACTGTTTACCGGGGTGATTTTAGTGCCGATTATTGGCAATGCTGCCGAACACACGACGGCGGTGACGGTGGCGATGAAAAATAAAATGGATTTGTCGGTTTCTGTGGCTATGGGATCGAGCTTGCAAATTGCTTTGTTTGTTGCCCCGGTGTTGGTTTTGGTGGGTTATATCGTGGGCAAACCGATGGACTTGAACTTCAACCCGTTTGACCTCGTAGCGGTTACGGTGTCGGTGCTGATTGCGAATTCTATCAGTTCTGATGGCAAGTCTAACTGGCTCGAAGGTACTTTGCTCTTGGCTACTTATGCGGTTTTGGCGTTGGCGTTTTTCTTCCATCCGGTCATCGAAGGACTCGTTTAAAATTCTAGAGATGGAAGAAGGAAGAGGGAAGATGGAAGATGGAAGATGGAAGATGGAAGATGGAAGAAGAAAGATGGAAGATGGAAGATGGAAGATGGAAGATGGAAGTTCTGCCTTATTCGCAATGTGCGGAATTTAACGGATAGAATTCTCGATCGCCCATCAGTTATGCCGTCATCGGGAAGAAGGAATTCCGAGGGAAGAAAGAAGAAGGAAGTTCGGCCTTATTCGCAATGTGCAGGATTTAACGAATGTAACTGATAGAAGAATTCCCGATTACCTATCAGTTATGCCGTCATCCGGAAGAGGGAAGAAAGCAAAAGGAAGGAAGACGGAAAAGGCATTAGGCAAATGTTTGTCCCCCCCTCTCCCCCTCTCCCCCTCCCCCACTCTCTTTTATTTCTTCCTTCCAGAGTGCTCCGGAGCGATCGTACAATGGAAAGCGGAAAACGAGCTAGAGTTCACTTCGCTTGACTTTAGCGACGCGAAGGATTTAAATCAAGAGTGCTCATCAGTCTTGTACTGGGTGTGATACGATCGTCGCAGGTTGAAAATTGAGTATAACTAGACAACGTAAAAACTTAACTGGATTGTTGAGTACGCAGTCACACCGATCGGTGTTGCCGTCTAGGAAAACTCGCATTTGAACAAAAACCTGACTAGATCGAGACGATCGATCGAGTACGGTAGGGCATACCGGAATTTACGCTTGAGGAGAAGACACCTTTACTTGACCTGGAGTAATCCAGTCGCAAGCAAGTGACTTCGTTGAACCAAGAATCTCAGTCACAAGCAAGTGCTGAGAGTGCCAAAGTAAAACTTGATAGAGCAACCTCAATCAGGGTTATGTGGCTTCGTGAGTTATTGCCTCAATCCCAAATGCCCGAATCCCTCCGATCCAGCCAACTCTGGTAAATCCGCGTGCATCCACTGCGGGTCTGAACTTTTGTTGCAAGGTAGATATCGGCTAGTCGCGCCTCTCGGAGGCGGTGGCTTTGGCAGAACATTTGAAGTGGACGACAACGGCGCCCGAAGAGTGCTCAAAGTCCTGCTGAAAGAACATCCCAAAGCTGTAGAACTGTTTAAGCAAGAAGCCGACGTATTGGTCAGGCTGAGACATCCAGGTATTCCAAAGGTCGATCGCGACGGTTATTTTACATTTTCGCCAGCTCACAGCACAGAGTCTTTTCACTGTCTGGTGATGGAGAAAATTGCTGGGGCCAATTTGCAAGACTGGCTGAAACATCGGGGCCGCCCGATCAGTCAAGAACAAGCTCTGAACTGGCTCAAACAACTGTCGGAAATTTTAGACCAAGTTCACCGACTCAACTATTTTCATCGGGATATCAAGCCGCACAATATTATGTGCAAGCCGAACGGGCAGCTAGTGCTGATTGACTTCGGCACTGCTCGGGAAGTGTCGGCGACTTATTTCGCTAAGGTGGGCCAGGGGCAAAATGTCACTGGTATTGTTTCCCCTGGCTATACGCCGCCCGAACAAACTAATGGCAAGGCTGTTCCGCAGTCGGATTTTTTTGCTCTGGGGCGCACTTTTGTTTATTTGTTGACTGGGAAGCCACCGACTGCGTTCCCAGAGAACCCCCGCACGGGCAGATTAATGTGGCGCAAAGGAGCTCCTCAGGTTTCCGACCCCTTGGCTAATGTCATCGATTACCTGATGGCGCCTTTTCCCGGAAATCGACCTCAAAGTCCGCAGATGGTTTTGCAGTGCTTGGAGGAAATTAATCTTGACGGTGCGGAAACTCAGTTACCAACTCAGTTGCCGACGACGGGGCAAACTAAAATTCGCGGAACTTCCGGGGCGTCTGGGGCGACGAAGCAGACTTCCATCAACCGCCTCAAACCTCTGAATTCTGGTGGCTTGAACAAGCCGGAGCAAGAGGTTTTAGATTGGAAAAAGAAGTTGGTGGCGGGCGCTGCTGTTTTGATGCTGGGTATTGGCGCGTCTCAAATTTATGGTTCGATGCGTTACGGGGTGTTTCCGGCAAATCCGGTGTGGCTGCTTTCTAGTTTGCCTAGCAGTCAGTTTTTGCAAAGAAGTTTGGATAATGTCGGAAGTGTAAATGCGATCGCCCTGTCGCCGGACGGTCAAACTTTGGTCAGCGCCAGCTTTGGGACGATTAGAATTTGGAATCTGAAGACGGGACGCCTGGTGCGGACTCTGAATCCGGTGCATTCTAAACAATCGGTTAACACGCTAGCGGTGAGCCCGGACAGTTCGACTTTGGCCAGCGGCGGCAACGACAATAATGTGATTTTGTGGGATTTGAAGACGGGGCGGCGGGTGCGGACAATTCCTGCTCACAAAGCCCCTGTCAACGCGATCGCCTTCAGCAGCGACGGTCAAAATCTGGCTAGCGGCAGCGATGACAAAACTGTTCGCTTGTGGAATGTCAGAACCGGCAGCAGGTTGCTGACTTTGACCGGTCACATCGGAGCAGTAAACGCGATCGCTCTGAGCCGGGACGGTCAAACTCTCGCTAGTGGCAGTGAGGACAAGACTGTGCGTTTGTGGAATCTTGACACCGGAGAAGTCAGAAGAATTATCACCGGCCACGGGGGTGCGGTTAATGCTGTGGCTTTTAGCCCGAACGGTCAAGTTGTGGCTAGTGCTAGCAGCGACAATACGATCCGTTTGTCGAACGTGCAAGACGGGAAGCGCACCCGCACTTTTAAAGGCCATTCGAGCTGGGTGAGGACGATCGCCTTTAGTCCCGACAGTCGCACTTTGATTAGCGGGGGCGGAGATATTATAGTGTGGGATTTGAAGACGGGGAAAGAAAGAAACACTCTTTCTGGTCACGGTCAGTTTGTGAATTCTGTGGCTATTTCTAGAGATAACAAGACTTTGGTCAGCGGCAGTCCCGATCGCACGATTAAAATTTGGCGAATGCCATAGTCTGTTGACTGTTGGCAGTTGGCAGTTGACGGTTGACGGTTGACGGTTGACAGTTGTAGGGGCAGTGCCCCCGTGCCTGCCCTCTCCGTTGACAGTTGACAGTTGATCGAAGGAAGAGGGAAGAAGTAACAATTACCAATTACCAATTCCCAATTCCCAATTCCCAATCCCCAATTTTCAATTTTCAAATAATCAAGAGATTGTGCAAAGGGATTTGATATTATCCCAAAATTCCCCGCCCGTTTTTGGCAAATTCATCCACAGTTTGCTGCGACAATTCGTGAAGTGTCATAGCTTGCAACACGTCCAAAGGCAATGTCAAATGATGGGCGCCGGCTAATAAAGTCTTTACTGCTTCTTCCGGCGATTTAATGCTAGCTGCCAAAATCTCTGTATTCGTTCTCTGCAAAACATTTGCCATATCCCGCACTAAGGCAAAACCGTCTCCCAACAATCGGGTGGCACGATTCACGTAGGCGATCGCATATTTGGCGCCCGCTTCTGCGGCAACAACGGCCTGGGCTGCACTGTAAATAGCTGTCACCGCACAAGGAATTTCCGGCGACAAATGGGCTACTGCTTGGAAGCCGGCCGCCGTTGCTGGAACTTTCAAAACTGTTTGTTGCCCAATTAATGCAAAAGCCGCTTTTCCTTCTGCTACCATCCCATCAAAATCCGATGCTGTTAGCTGATAGTACACTTCCCCAGGAATCAGTTGTGCCAGTTGTTTTAGTGTCTCTTCAGGAGATAGCTCGCTTTTTGCCAAAAGTGTGGGATTAGTAGTAATTCCCGCTATCCACCCGAACTTGCTCGCCCGTATTGCTTCCGCTACAATTGCAGTATCAACATAAATCGCCATCGACTCTACACCTTCAGTTTCTTAATAATTTCCAGATTCTTGCTTTCAGCTTGAGAGCGATCGGAGTCAAATTAATTGTTAAGCTTTCACAATATCAGAATCTCGGAAATATTACTGTTAAGTAAATATAACAATTCAGTGATGTGCATCACTGGCAGTGTGTGAGTTAGGAATGCTTCAACAGTTGACAGTTGACAATTTGTAGGGGCGGTGCCCCCGTGCCCGCCCTCTTAACAGTTTAAGAGCGGCCTCTACCTAAAAGGAAGAGGATTGGAGTAATGAATAGCGTGATTTTAATTTCTCCCGAGCAGGCGTGCGGGCTTTTAACCAATTCTGTCTTGTAATATCGTGCCTGCGGTCACGAGGGTAATGAAATTAGTTTGCAGGGAGGACTCGCATTCCTCACTCAAAACTGGAGCGCGGTTATTTTATCGGAAAATACGAGGTATTAATTCAACAGGACTTACCAAAAAAGAATAGGTTTCTGAGGGAAAGTGCATAAATGCTGTTGAAGATATCTTATAACCGAATTTAAAACTTTCAACTCTTTTGGTAACTGCGATTCTCTGGTACCAAAAAATTTACTTCCCAAATCCCGGATACAGATAAGTTTTATTTGTAGTTATGGTTATGTATCTAATCACTTAAGGAGGTGACTCAGAAATGACGGAAAAAGAAAATCAGCACACACAAATCAGCTTTGAGGCATCTTCTGAACCAGCCCAATCGGACAAAGCACCAGCAACTGCTGACGAATTCTCGGCAAATGTTCAGTCTGAAAATGCGTTTCAACTTATTCAAAATATCCAACAAGACACTTTAAAGGCTGTAGAACGTTTCTTGATGGTCAGCATAGATTGGAAGCTGTCAGAAATTTCTAAACGCAAGTAAGTTATGAAGTGCTACCGCAACGGGAAAGTTATGAGTTATGAGTTTAGTGGTAATTTTTGCTAGATTCACAAGTTACCACTCTGGGAATTAAATAATTTTAGTTCATTCTTTAAAAATCCCGTGTCTAGTGAGGACTAAAGTCCTCTTTTTAATGACTTAAATCTTAAACACAGCGCTGATGAGTTTTATTTGATGCCTTTAAACTGCCCCAAAAAAGTGGGTTTAGGACAGGTAACGCGCACTGGCCACAGCGCTTTGATGACGGCAAAAAGTTTGTGTCAAATATAGCGATTTATGCTATGTTGGCGAAATTTCCCGGAATCCGGGGATACCAAACCGCCTCTATCCCCTGTAGATAGGCATCTCGGTGCTGAGGTTGCACCCAACAAATATAATGTGGAATTAACTGGGTTATTCTAGAGGTTATGCCAGTCGAGAGGTTTTGAGGGTGAGTCGAATTGTTGTTACTACAATTGGTTCTTTAGGAGATCTGCATCCTAAAATTGCGATCGCCCTGGAATTGCGAAAACGCGGTCATGATGTCGTGTTTGCAACCCACAAGGAATATCAAACCAAAATAGCAGCCTTGGGATTCGAGTTTCAGCGGATTGTCGGAGAACAAAATGGTGTTTTTGTTGCCTGCGATGAGATTGAAAAACTGCTTGAATAAGCTGCTATTTAGGTGTAAAATCGTTGTCGATAATGTTATTTTTTGTTTTATTGTCGAGGTATGTTGTTGCGCTTGGGCGCTCTTTCATAGATATAAATAAACAGGTACGTTGTTGCGCTTCAGCGCTCTTTCATAGATATAAGCGAAGAGCGCTGAAGCGCAACTACATACCTGGGAATTTGCGTTCTTTTATAGATATAAGCGAAGAGCGCTGAAGCGCAACTACATACCTGGGAATTTGCGTTCTTTTATAGATATAAGCGAAGAGCGCTTAAGCGCAACTACGTACCTGGGAATTTGCGTTCTTTTATAGATATAAGCGAAGAGCGCTTAAGCGCAACTACGTACCTGGGAATTTGCGTTCTTTTATAGATATAAGCGAAGAGCGCCCAAGCGCAACTACATACCTTGGAATTTGCGTTCTTTTATAGATATAAGCGAAGAGCGCCCAAGCGCAACTACGTACCTGGGAATTTGCGTTCTTTTATAGATATAAGCGAAGAGCGCTGAAGCGCAACTACATACCTTGGAATCATCGCTTTTTCCTAGATATAAGCGAAGAGCGCTGAAGCGCAACTACGTACCTTGGAATTTGCGTTCTTTTATAGATATAAGCGAAGAGCGCTGAAGCGCAACTACATACCTTGGAATCATCGCTTTTTCCTAGATATAAGCAAAGAGCGCTGAAGCGCAACTACATACCTTGGAATCAGCGCTTTTTTATACATATACGCGAAGAGCGCTGAAGCGCAACTACATACCTTGGAAGCTGCGCTTTTTTATACATATACGCGAAGAGCGCTGAAGCGCAACTACATACCTTGGAAGCTGCGCTTTTTTATACATATACGCGAAGAGCGCTGAAGCGCAACTACATACCTTGGAAAATGTCCTACTATTTAATATTTTCCGAACCAACGGCTTCGGAAATTGAATTAAATCCTTTTTCTTCTAACTTTTTCAGCAAGCCTGCTAAAATTCGGCGCACCATCCAAGGCCCTTCGTAAACCCAACCTGTGTAAACTTGAATTAAACTCGCACCTGCGGCAATTTTTTCCCAAGCATCTTCGGCGGTGAAAATGCCACCTACTCCAATTATTGGTAATTCGCCTTTGGTATATTGCCAGATAAATCTGATTACTTCTGTCGATCGCTCTTGCACTGGCATTCCGCTAATTCCGCCCGCTTCTTCGGCGATTGGTTTGCCAGTTTCTCGCAAGATTTGGGTTTTGAGTCCGTCGCGGCGGATGGTGGTGTTGGTGGCGATAATTCCTGCTAGTTGGTAGGTTTTTGCTAAGTCGAGGATGGATGCGATCGCCTCTGGTTCCAAATCCGGCGCAATCTTGACTAAAATTGGCTTGATTCCCCGATTTTCTTGTTGCAAAGTTTCCAAAATTGTGCTGAGCCCAGCAGCATCTTGGAGCGATCGCAATCCAGGCGTATTCGGAGAGGAAACGTTGACTACAAAATAGTCGCCCCAATCTTTGAGCAGCTTAAAACTCTCCAAATAATCGGCTGCGGCCAGCTCTAACGGTGTTACCTTAGATTTACCGAGATTGATGCCCAAGGGGAAAGGAGACTCAGGCATGGGGCGCGAGCCGTCTAATTTTAACTTTTTTTGTGCTTCCTGAAACCGGGCTGCCATTGCCGCAGCTCCTTGATTGTTGAATCCCATGCGGTTGAGGGCTGCACTGTCAGCCTCTAAGCGAAACAACCGAGGTTGGGGGTTTCCCGGCTGGGCTTGGCTGGTGACTGTACCGAGCTCGGCAAAGCCAAAGCCAAAATTTGCCCAAATGTCCGCAGCTACGCCATTTTTATCAAATCCTGCGGCTAAGCCGACAGGATTTTTAAAGCTCAGCCCCCACTTCGATTGTTCGAGGCGAGAATCTTGGACTCCCAAAGATTTCTGCAATCGCCAGAGCATTTGACTGGTGGCAGGATTAGACTGGCTTCGGGCTGCTATTTCTAGAACTTGAAGAGTGCGGTTGTGCAGCCACTCGGCATCGGTTTTGAATACCGAAAATAACAGCGGGCGTACACCTAATTGATAAATATCCAATGACTTGTCCTGGGGCAATTGATAAATAATCGGGTCGATCGATTTTAGATGCTAGATTTGAGATTTTAGATTTACAAGGGCTGATGAATCTGGGACATTCAATTTTGGTCTAAAATTTTAGGTTCTTCACGACATAAGTGGGAAAGCAAGCATCTGTTTTTGGGTGGAATCTATAAAAATATTCAGGAGGAGAGTGGAAAGGTGAGATTTTTACTTTTACGGAGATCGACCGGATCGACATTTTAGATTGAAGCATAATTTAGACGACTATATTATAGGTTGATTCTTTTCCATTTTAAATTTTGAAATTTTTAAGTTTGTAAGTTGAAATTGGACAAAGGTGTGGGGAATCTGGGAC
The DNA here is from genome assembly GCF_013299185.1 of Microcoleus sp. bin48.metabat.b7b8b9.023. Lineage (GTDB taxonomy): Bacteria > Cyanobacteriota > Cyanobacteriia > Cyanobacteriales > Microcoleaceae > Microcoleus. The sequence goes on from NZ_JAAFKG010000003.1 coordinate 35,698, forward strand.
ATGGGGCAGGAGCAAAGAGCGAAGGATTTAGACGAACAAATCGCGGGGCTGGAGCGCGTGCTCCAGACTCTCCGAGAAGAGGAGAATGTGGAAGTGCTGCTGGAGACGGCACTCGGTTATTTGCAAGCGGAATTTGACTGGCGGTTGATTTGGATCGGGTTGTACGATCGACAGGCGCACCGATTGTTAGGGAAAGGCGGCATGACTCCTAACGGTGACTTGTCTTTTCTCAAACAGCGGTTTGCCCTGACTCCGGGGGATTTGCTGGAACAAGTGGTGATTCAGATCCGGCCCGTGGGAGTCCCGGATTTGCGATCGGAAAACAGGGCAGGAGAATGGCGCAAAGCGGCTCAGACTTACAATATTCAAGGCACGACTCTGTTTCCACTGCGCTACAAAGACCGCTGCTACGGCGTAATTTTGCTGGGAACAGACGTGTGGGGTTCTGCGCCAAATTCGGCAGAAAAAACGCAGTTGGCGATCGTATTTGGAGCGCTGGCAACTGCTCTTTATCAAATAGAAAAAGATTGGCAGCGACAACAGGTCAAACGCCCGGACGAGTCTCTGTTAGCGCTGATTTCGCAGTTGCGGGAATTGCGATCGCTCGACCAATATTTGCAAGCGGTAGTCGAACAAGCCCATGAATTTATTGAGCCGACGCGCACTAATGTTTATTGGTTTGAGCGAGAGCGGCGCTATTTTTGGCGCCGAGTCAGCAACCGCCAAATTGCTCCTGGTTTGGGTACGATCCGACCGGCTTCGGGCATTACTGTGCAAGACTTGGGCGAATTTTATCAGGCTTTAGCGGCAGAACAAATAGTTTGGATCGGTGAATCTCACAGTTCTCTAAAAACTGAGCTGACGGGGCGGTTGATGCAGCAAATCCGGGCTCGCTCTCTGTTGGCGGCGCCGATTGTTTTGGAAGGGGAATTGTTGGGATTTTTGGCAGTGGAAGCTGGCGAGCCGCGGATTTGGCAAGACAATGAAAAACAGTACCTGCGGGGAGCGGCGCAATTAGTGGCTCTGACGGCTCCTCTGTCGGAAATGGAGGAGAGGATTGAGCAAACACAGCTCGATCGAGATTTAACTGCTGGAATAGCCCGCGCCATCTACAGCGATGCTGACTGGGAGGCAACTTTGAAAAATACGGCAGAGCAGTTGTGCTCTCGGCTCAAATGCGAATACTTTTTGCTGTTGTTGTACAGGGAAGAACAAAATCGCTTTGAAATTGTCTCCCAAAATCTGCCCCGCAACCGCAGACAAGTGCCGTCGCCGCTCAACGCCCTTGATGCGGCTGATGTGGGGCTGGTGCAAGAAAGCGGGGAACCTCTGGCGATCGAAAATTGGGAGGAAGACGGGCGGTTGGGCGCTTGGCGGGAAGTGCTGGCGGAAGCGGGGGTACGATCGCTTTTGGCATCGAGCACTCGCGCAAAACAGTCGGAGGGAGAAAACCCCAGTCGAAAATCGAACATCGAACATCGAAAATCGATCGAGGGTTTGCTGGTTGTCGGGCACAGTGCAACTCGCACTTGGAGGCGATCGGAACGAGAATTAGTTCGAGTAGTCAGCCAACAGCTAGGATTGATCCTGCACTCCTGGCAGCAGAGTTCGGAAATTGACAAATATCAGGAATTTGAGCGATCGATCAAATCGGGTTTGGCGCTGTTGCAGAATTCGGGCGAGCCGCAATCTCCACAACAGAAATTTGTTGCTTCGCCGAATATGTTCCCAGAGTTGCCGCTGCAAAAGCTCGATCGTCATTTTGCCGAACACGTTTCCCAGACAATTGCCTGTCCTTTAGTGGCAGTAATTACTTGGAATCCCGGCCACGAGGCTGCTTCAATCTCCGCCGCCGTAGCTGCCAATCCCGTATTTGCCCTGAATCCCGAGGCGCTGATTCCTGTCCAAACAGACGCTTTGATCCAACAAACCCTGGCTGAAGGAGGCGTGCTGCAACAGAGTATGAGCCAAGTGCTGCTGGCGACGAAGCGGTGGCTGCGGAGTCCAGGAATTGGCGAAATTATGACAGTGGCGCTGCGGAGTGCCCCAGAACACGCTCCCCTGGGCATTGTGGTGGTGGCGGACGCTCCGGGCCGCCAGTGGTCGGAGTTGTCGGTGAATTTGCTGAGTTCGATGGCATCTCAGTTGGCTTGGCGGCGCAGGTATGTGGCAGTGCAATCGGCGCAGGAGTCGCAGCGATTGGATCTGGAGATGCTCAACTGGTACAAGCAGCGCCGTTTCGAGGATTTTTACCGGACTGTGGCAGCGGGCGTCAAGGAGTTGGGAGAGTTGAGCCAGTCGATTTTGCGATCGGCGAAGGAACAAAAGGATGCTCTGAAAACCTTGCGCTACCAACAGGTTTTGCGGCAAATTGGCAATGCTTTGGGGTCAATTCATTTGGTGCTGAAACAGGAACAGTGGCGGCCGCAATTCGGACAAGATGCGGTGCCTGTGAGCGCTTGGCTGAGGCGATCGCTCGATCGCACGGCCCCCCTGGTCAAGCAGTCGGGAGTCTTGCTGGAAGTGAACAGAGAGACCGCTGTGTCACTGCCTGCGGGTAAGACTTTGGGAGTTCGCGGGGATGGCATCAAGCTGGATTTGATCCTGTGCGAATTGCTGGCGATGGCTTGCAGGCGCTCCGGAGTTGGTGAGAAGGTGGAGATACGCTCTCAACTTTTGGGAGAAGATTGGCTAGAATTATCTGTGATTGATAGTGGCGAGTGCGATCGACAGTTACTTGCCGGCTTCAACGGCGGTTTCCAGGGCGATATATTGGCCGTTACGTCAAATAGGTCGATCGTGCAAAATCTCTTAATTTGTCAGCGAGCAGTACGCTTAATGGGGGGTGACTTTTCCTTAGAAATATTAGAAAATAAGTTAATTGTCGCCCGTTTAGTCCTGCCGCTAGCCACAGCTTAAAATTCTATAGGAAGCAGCAAGGATAGGTCAGGTTCGTAGTGAGGACTTCAGTCCTTTCCAGGTTCGTAGTGAGGACTTCAGTCCTTTCCAGGTTCGTAGTGAGGACTTCAGTCCTTCTTCAGGTTCGTAGTGAAGACTTCAGTCCTTCTTCAGGTTCGTAGTGAAGACTTCAGTCCTTCTTCAGGTTCGTAGTGAAGACTTCAGTCCTTTCCAGGTTCGTAGTGAGGACTTCAGTCCTTCTTCAGGTTCGTAGTGAGGACTTCAGTCCTTCTTCAGGTTCGTAGTGAAGACTTCAGTCCTTCTTCAGGTTCGTAGTGAGGACTTCAGTCCTTCTTCAGGTTCGTAGTGAAGACTTCAGTCCTTCTTCAGGTTCGTAGTGAGGACTTCAGTCCGCATCCCTAAATATTCAATGAAATCCTCACCATTAAAACCTGCATCGAGAAATGGATGATTAACATCCAAAGTATTGAAAACCCTCTCCTTAAACCGAAGGACTAGCAGTTTCCACCACCTCAGAACTCGGGAAAAATCTTTCAGTAATCCAAGCAGTTACAATATGAGAAAGCAATCCCATCGGCCCAGCAAACAAACACAAAGCCAAAGAATGAACAGTCCAAACACCCGTCCGCTGTCCTTCCAAATAAATCCAGCGTCCCACAAACAAATCCATCACTAAAAAATGAATCCATCCCGTAGCAGCCGCCGTTTCCTCCCCCAGAAACTTAGCAATATCTGCTAACTTAGGATTGGACAAAGCAGCCGCATTTTCTGGAGTCAAACTGCTACCAAACAAATATATGTACAAGACAGCGAGCACGGCAAACGGAATAAAGGAATTCATCACTTTGCGAGTGATTCCCCAGTTGGGTAATAAAATCATAATTGCCCAGAAAGGCAAAACGAAGACATTACCTACATCGAAAATTAGTTCTGGCGTCATAGTCGGCTGTTGGCTCCTGTAGATGAATGCAATAAATGATGTTAAGATTACTTTACACAATTTTTGCTAACATTTCTCAAAATCCGCCAGAAATACAAGATTTACACGTTCAGGTATGTAGTTGCGCTTCAGCGCTCTTTCCAGGTATGTAGTTGCGCTTCAGCGCTCTTTCATAAAAAATCCGATTCACAAATGAGACATAATTCCTAGATTTATCGGAAATGTAAGATTTACACGTGCAGGTATGTAGTTGCGCTTCAGCGCTCTTTCATATCTATAATCGAAGAGCGCTGAAGCGCAACTACGTACCTTAAAGACGGAAATTTCAAAGCTTAAATTTATGACAAAAAATTATAATAACAGGTATGTAGTTGCGGTTTAGCGCTCTTTCATATTTATAATCGAAGAGCGCTGAAGCGCAACAACGTACCTTAAGAACTAAAAGGTAAAACCCATGACAACAAATTATAATAACTTTTCCGACTGGTGCAAGTACAAAGATAATCTCTCTCCCGGCGCGAAACATACCGTAGAAATACTATTGCAAATATCAGATACTACCGAGTGCGATCGAGCCAACGAACTGCTTTCTAATATAACAGAACTCAACCTTAAACTTGCTCGACTTACCGATATTAGTCCCCTGTCATCTTTCCCTCAACTTACTAATCTAAATCTTAGTAGCAATCAAATATCTGACCTCGCTCCCCTGAAATCTTTAACCAAACTGAAAACTCTGATAATAGATGTCAATCAAATATCAGATATCAGTCCGCTTTCATCTCTCACAAATCTGACTCGACTCGTTCTCGATACCAATCAAATATCAGACATCAGTCCCCTGGCGCCTCTAACTAATCTTACCGAACTTGTCTTGTTTGACAACAAAATTTCTGACATCAGTCCCGTGAAAGCTTTAACTAACTTAAAGGCGCTGATTCTCTACAAAAATCAAATTTCCGATGTCGCTACTCTGTCAAATTTAACTGAACTTCACACACTCTACCTTTACAAAAATCAAATATCCGATATCAGTCCGCTGGCTGCTTTGAAAAATCTCTCTACGTTGTTTCTGTTCGAGAATCAAATATCTGACTTAACTCCGCTGAAAGCTTTGACTAAATTAAATAAACTGGTTTTGTTTGAAAATAAAATATCTGATATTAGTGCTTTGGCAGATTTGACTAATTTAGTTGAGTTGAACCTTGGCAACAATCAAATTTCAGACATTACTCCGCTAAAAGCCTTAACTAATTTGACTCAACTTTATTTGTTCAACAATCCGATTGCTGATATCAGCGCGGTGCAAGCTTTGAATAATTTGTTTGTACTCGACTTGTACAACAATCAAATCTCTGATATCAGTGCGCTGCAATCTTTGCAAAAGCTAACGACGCTTGACTTGCGCGGAAATTCGATCGCAAATAAGATTTGCCCGGTGACTCCTGAATCTATCTGTCGGTTTTAATTGTTAAGGCCGTGGCGAAATCTGGGTGTGTGTGATAAGCTATCGAACGTCGGTATCAGGAGAAAGTTATGAGCGGACACGATGCTTTGATGTTAGGAATGCTGTTGTTGCCCGGTTTGGCTTTGTCGATCGCAGTTATGGGCGCTTTTGCCGCTGGTGGATAAGGTGTTCGATCGTTCGGACTTTAGTCCTATTCTAAACGCTCGGAGGACTAAAGTCCTTACTACAAACCTGCGCTTTTGCCGCTGGTGGATAAGGTGTTCGATCGTTCGGACTTTAGTCCTATTCTAAACGCTCGGAGGACTAAAGTCCTTACTACAAACCTGTTCGATCGTTCGGACTTTAGTCCTATTCTAAACGCTCGGAGGACTAAAGTCCTTACTACAAACCTGTTCGATCGTTCGGACTTTAGTCCTATTCTAAACGCTCGGAGGACTAAAGTCCTTACTACAAACCTGTTCGATCGTTCGGACTTTAGTCCTATTCTAAACGCTCGGAGGACTAAAGTCCTTACTACAAACCTGTTCGATCGTTCGGACTTTAGTCCTATTCTAAACGCTCGGAGGACTAAAGTCCTTACTACAAACCTGTTCGATCGTTCGGACTTTAGTCCTATTCTAAACACTCGGAGGACTAAAGTCCTTACTACAAACCTGTTGCGGCTGGCTTTACAAAAATTGTGCTGTCACATCGGAATTGACTAGGGTATTCGCGCACAAAATACCCGATGCTGCGACGGCGGGAACCCCGATTCCGGGCATGGTGCTGTCTCCCACTCGATATAAGCCTTTGACTGGTGTTTGCGGCCCGGGAAATGTGCCTTTTCCAGCGGCGATTGCAGGCCCGTAGGTTCCTTGATAGCGGTGCAAAAATCGGGCGTGGGTTAGCGGTGTACCGATCGACTCCAAGACTATTCGCGATCGCAAATCCGGTATAATTTTTTCTAAAGCTTTGAACAGAGATTGCGATCGCCCTTGTTTCCTTTCCTGATAACCGCCGCCATACTCCCAGCCTGCGTAAGGTTCCAATGTATAGGCGTGAATCGCGTGATGTCCGGGCGGTGCAAGAGTTGCATCCCACACAGTCGGAATCGAAATCATGCAGGTATTTCCGGGTACTGTAATGTCAACCTTGCTGTCATGAACGACGACGTGGTGGCCGGTCAAGCCTTCGATTCCTTCGGCTTTAATGCCTAAATGCAGGTGCATGAAACTGTCTACTGCGGGCATAGATAAGGCAGTTTTTCGATAACTTGCAGGCAAATCTTCGGGGCGCAGTAATTTTGTATAAGTATCCCAAACTGTGGCATTTGAAATCACAATGGGGGCGCGGATTGTTTCGCCACTTTTCAAGCGAACTCCCGTAGTTTTGCCAGATTCAACTAATATTTGCTCGACGGGTGTTCCCAATCGCAACTTTCCACCCCAGCGCTGCAAACCTCGAACTAAGGCATCCACGATCGCACCGCTGCCTCCTACAGGATACTCGATCGCCGATCGCGATCGTTCGCCAATCATAAAAGCGATTTCTGGCGCGACAGTTTCGTGCGCTTTCAAGCCCGATAGCAAGAAGCACTCCAAATCGATCAAACGCCTCACCCAAGGATCCTGCACGTCCCTATCCATTAATGTACCAGCCGAACTGGCGATCGCACCCAATGACGGCAAAAGCTTCAGCAAAGCAGGCGAGTAGCGAGACAGCAACACAGGTATCAACCGCCAGTCGGATCTCAGTGCTAAAGCCGGAATTCCCCGCAAACCTTCATATAAAACTAATAAATTTTGTTGAAATTGCTGCAATTCTATAGCACCTTGCGGTGCGAATTTAGCTACAGCATCTAAGTAATTTCTCGCATCAGCATAAACTGGCAAACTTCCCTCAGGAAAATGGTAATGCCCCAGGGGATCGTAAGCAATAGCTGCGATCGATTCCTCCAAAATATTCAAGACTTGCCGCAAAGGATTCAGCGACTGGGCGTCACTCAAACCGCAATAAAAAGAAGGCCCCGAATCAAAGTGAAATCCCCGGCGCGAAAAGCTGTGAGCAGCCCCGCCCGCTATGGTGTGGCTCTCGCAGACGAGTACCCCTTTACCGTAGCGAGCCAGCATCGCACCCGCCACTAAGCCACCAATACCGCTGCCAATTACGATCGCATCAAAGTCTTGCATTTATCAAATGTGGTATGATTTTATTATTTATCGCTGACTCTTGACTCGCCCAAAAACGGGTACTGTGCCACGTACTTAAGTCGTGGACATACTAAGATTTTACACTCTTGTTCGGGTTCCTTTGATTCAATGTGAGAGTAAATCTAAAATCTAAAATCTAAAATCTAAAATCTAAAATCGACTAATAGGGTATTTTTTGGGGGATAAAAACTATGCAATCTTTATCTATTTTAGATGAAGTTGTTCGCGAACTTGAACAAGATCTGAATCTTTCGCGCATTAAAAAAATCATATTTTTTGCTTGTAAAGAGAGTTGGGAAAACGATCCGGCAAAACTTGCCAGCGAAGATGTAGGAAAGTTGATTGAAGAGATCTGTGCTAAATACAGCAGGTTAGAAGATATTGAAACAGTTTTAAACAATATCGTTGCCAAGGTTAACAAAAAAACCGAGTACGCCTTAGTGGCAGATAAAATCGTCTGCCAACTGAGCAGGCTTTACGAATACCAAGATTTTACCAAATTAGAAACAAATATATCTAATTTTGGTGGTAGCGAAGCACCTGCATTTGATGACCACTTCAATTCGCAACTGCCCGCAGGGGAGTCGCCAGAAAGAGACGCCGGAAACTTGTTTGATGTCCGACAAAAAATTGTACAGCAAACCAATCCGCTGAGGGCAAAAATCCTGATTTTTTCTACTCTTTATCACGAATTCACTTTTAGCGAGCGCGATTGGCTGCTGCTTAAAACCCAAGAACTTGACAAGCTGCTGCGACAACTATTTAATGTCTGTGGCAGCCTGGCCGAACTCGAATCTAATTTGTACGGAACTGCGGGCAAACTCGACAACACCGACGAATGCGACCAAGCAGCTAGCGTGATTATCAAAGCAATGAATCCTTGTTACGCAAAATTGCAACAGGAAGAACGCGATATAGCCGAAGATTCGGTTAGCGAAGATTCGTCTACCGAAGACTACGATCAGACGCATTTAAACAACAGTTTTTATGAAGATATTGTTCCGGTTGACAGGCGCAACGAATATTTTGAACCTGGGGATATTACTCAGATCATTCAAGCTGCTCCGGCTCACTATCATTATGACCCCCAGAAGAGTTACTTAGTGCCTGCTCCGGTAGAAAGCATACAGTTTAAAGACTCAAAAACCAGCAGCAATAATGCCACTGCTGATGTCAGACAGGAATTGGTAGAAACAGTCGAAGTTGCAGAAATGCCGACAATTGTCGAAAGTGTAGAACCAGCCGCTCCTGTTACTATCAATATTACCGATTCCATCAAACGCAAGTTGGGATTGGAAGAGGAAATGAAAGGCTTAGTCAGTCAAAGTGCTAACTCCACAACAGCGCAAATAGAACAAATATTCAGCGAGTTAGAAGCTGCTATGAACGGAAAATTTTCTACAGAAAGTGCCGAGGAGCGTTTGTATTGGAAATATAAAAGTCTCAGAAATTATGTAACAAGAGTTCAGGAATTTACTGACAAATTAATGGAAATGCTGAGCGAAGTTGAGTCAAAAGAAAGCGGGTTTTCTCCTACTCAAATCCAGGAGAAGATTGCCGAAAATAGTTCAGCAACAGAGCCACAAAACTCTAGCCACAAACCAAATCAGTATCAGCTTGTGGAAATGGCAAAACAAGGCAAACCAAAGGCGATCGCCATTTTGATCAATCAACTGCTACAACCCAAGGGAATTACTGCCACAGCGGGATTTAAAGATGGTTGGCTCCACGTCATTCTGGAGTCTGCCGAAGTCCCAAGCCAACAGGATACAGCTACATACATTTACAAAAAACTGGGTACTTTAAAATCACAGTCTCTGACTCATGTGAAAATTCACGGGCGACAATTCGGCAACAAAACAGTCGCTTGGACTCAAGATTTTGTGAATAAAACTAATTAAATGCCAAGATTAAAATTTGTGTTCGCAAAAACTTTCATCCCTTTCTAAAAGACCCTAACTGCCATCAATCTATAAATATAGCGCTTCTCAAAAAAGTGAGATATGCCCTATGCCCTATGCCTATGCCCATGAGTAACTCATCTTTCTGAGAAAGGCTATAGCAAGTACAGTTTGCCAAAAATCAACAACAAAACAACATGAATGCTAGCGAAATTTTAAGGCGATATACATCAGGAGAACTGGATTTTCAAGGTATGAATCTAAGAGGCGTTCACCTGAGCGGTGCAGATTTAATTGGCGTCAATTTAAGCAGTGCAGACCTCTGGGGTGCCAACTTAACGATGTCATACCTGAACAGAATTAACCTTCAGCGTGCAAATTTAACTAATGCCAAGTTTTCGGGTGCCAACTTAAATCAGGCAAACTTAAGCGGAGCAAATTTGTCTGATTCCGACTTCCACGGAGCTAGTTTGCAAGGTGTAGATTTTCGTAAAGCCAACATTTCTTTGGCAGTTTTTATCGATACAAATTTGACTGATGCAGATATGCGAGGCGTCAATTTACAAGGTGCAGATTTACGCGGTGCTTGCTTGCGCGGTGCGAATTTCCGGAAGGAACAGCGGATTTTTGAGGGTGCAAATTTACGGGGTGCAAATTTGCAAGGTGCAGATTTGCGGGGTGTGAATTTGCTGGGTGCAGATTTGACTAAAGCTAATCTCAGTCAAGCGAATTTGACTGAAGCATCTTTGCGGGAAGCAAATTTGACCCAGGCAAATTTGAACCAAGCTATTTTAGATGGCACATTTTTAACTGAAGCAACTTTGGTAGAAACAAATTTTTCCTGGGCTGTGATGACAAATGCTAAATTGGAAAGAGCTGTGTTAATTGATGCTGAATTGGCTGGTGCTAATTTGCGCGGTGCGTTTTTTCCTGATGCTAAGTTGAGTAATGCTAATTTGGTGATGGCTGATTTGAGTCGTGCTAATTTGGTGCGGGCTGATTTGAGTCGTGCTAATTTTAATCAGGCGAATTTGAGTGAGGCTGATTTGACTGATGCTTATCTGGCTCGAACTGATGTGCGGGATGCTATTTTGCACCGCACAAGTTTGATTAGGGCTGATTTGAGTACGGCTAATTTAGCGGGCGCTCAATTCCGCGGCACGATTATGCCTAATGGAGAATTGCACGGTTAGGAATTGCTAATTGTTAGGTACGTAGTTGCGCTTCAGCGCTCTTTGCTTATATAAAGAAAGAGCGCTTTCATCGCAACTACATACCTGGAAATTCTATAATCAATCTATATTCTAAAATCTACAATCAAATGGCAACACCAGTTGATTTTCCTAAATATCTGCAATCTCTAATTAAGTCCTATGAAAGCCAACCGGATCTCTACACGCTGACAGATTTACAGGTGGAGGTGCGGGTGGAAATTTCACCGGAAGATCGATCGCCCGAAACTCCCAAAAATAAACCAGAAACCAAAATAGAGCGCCTGGAAGTGCTCGCAGGAATCCGCAAATACCTGCGCGACGGAAATGTGCTGCTAGTGGGGAAGCCCGGTTCGGGAAAATCGACGGTTTTGCAGCGTTTTCGGTGGGAATTGGCACGGGAAGCATTGAAGGATTGCGATCGCCCGATTCCGATCTTAGTGCAGTTGAGGAGCGATCGCTCGATCGAACAAGCAATTTGTGCCGAATTTCGCCAAGCCAAACTCAGAGTTAGCACGGAAGAAGTGAAAGATTTGCTGTTAGATGACAAGTTGCTGCTGTTGCTGGATGGCGTGAATGAGATTCCATCACAACAACGGCGGCAGGAATTCCAGCTATTTCGCGACGAAAATTCCGATACGCCGATGATTTTGACGACGCGGGATTTGGCGCTGGGCGGATCGTTCGGGATTGAGAAAAAGTTAGAAATGTGCGCGCTAACGGAAGCGCAGATGCGGGAGTTTGTGCACAAACATTTGCCGCAACATGGAGATTTGCTGCTGCGACAGTTGCGCGATCGCCTGCGAGAAATTGCAGAAACGCCGTTGCTGTTATGGATGATGTGTGAGGTGTTTGAAAGTACCGGGGAAATTCCGCAAAGTAAGGGCGAATTGTTTCAGAAGTTCGATCGCCAGTATGACGATTTCAAAGGTTGTATCCCGGTTTCAGATGATTTTCGGCGCTTCAAATCGGATATTTTGCCGCAGTTGGCTTTTGTGATGTTGCAGGGCGATTTGCAGCAGCCTGCGGAGGGTTTGGTGGCAATTTCGCGCGATCGGGCTGAGGGAATTTTGGAGTGCTGGTTGCGCGCTCGGGGGGTGCTGGATGCGCCAACCAAGGCGAAAGAATGGCTGGAGGATTTGCTGGAACATCATCTATTGCAGGTGGCGGCAAAGCCGGAGGAAATTGAGTTTCACCACCAATTATTTCAGGAATATTATGCGGGGCGGGCGTTGCTGAAACTGTTGGTTGAGAAGCATCAAGATGCGATCGATGATGAAAGGTTACAGCATTTCTATTTGAATTATTTTAAATGGACTGAGCCTCTGGCGTTCATGCTGTCGTCGTTGGGGGATGAGGTGCAGGCGGTGCGGGTGGTGCGGCTGGCTTTGGATGTGGATTTGATGTTGGGGGCGCGGCTGGCGGGGGAGGTGAAGCGGGTGTTTCAGCAGCGCACGGTTGGGTTGGTGGATGGGTTGGATGTGCCGGGGTGGTTGAAGGTTGGGCTTTTGGGAGAAGTGCGATCGGATGAGGCGATTCCAGGGTTACTTAAGTTCGTTGAAGATTCAGACTCTGATGTGCGTAGGAGGGTTGCAGATGCGTTAGGTGCGATCGGTTCCGAGCTGGCGATTTCTGAATTGTTTAAACTCGTTGAAGATTCAGACTCTCATGTGCGTTGGAGTGTAGCAGATGCCTTAGGCAAAATCGGTGACAAGGCAGCAATTTCTGGATTGTTTAAACTCGTTGAAGATTCAGACTCTGGTGTGCGTTGGAGTGTGACAGATGCCTTAGGAGAAATTAGTTCTGACGCGGCAATTACGGAATTAATAGAACTCCTTGAAGATTCAGATTCATATGTGCGTATGAGAGCGGCATATGCTTTAGGCAACATCGGTTCCGAGGTGGCAATTCCTGGATTGCTTAAACTCGTTAAAGATTCAGATTCATATGTACGCAAGAGTATGGCATATGCCTTAAGCAAAATCGGTTCCCAGGCAGGGATTACGGAATTACTTAAACTCGTTGAAGATTCAGAATCAGATTCATATATACGTATGAGTGTGGCAGATGCCTTAGGCAACATCGGTTCCGAGGTAGCAATTCCCGCATTACTTAAACTCGTTGAAGATTCAGAATCACATTCATATATACGTATGAGTGCGGCAGATGCTTTAGGCAACATCGGTTCCGAGGTGGCAATTCCCGGATTGCTTAAACTCGTTGGACATTTAGATTCATATGTGCGTATGAGTGTTGCAAATGCCTTAGGCAAAATCGGTTCCGAGGCAGGTGTTTTAGGCTTACTTAAACTCGCTAAAGATTCAGATTCATATGTGCGTAGGAGGGTGGCAGATGCCTTAGGTAAAATCGGTTCCGATGTCTGTATTTTAGGTTTGCTTGAACTCGCTAAAGATTCAGATTCATATGTGTGTATGAGAGCGGCAGATGCCTTAGGCAACATCGGTTCCACAATAGGAATTCCGGAATTATTTAAGCTGGTTAAACATTCAGATTCATATGTGCGTATGAGTGCGGTAGACGCCTTATATAAAATCGCTTTTGACGTAATGATACCTGACTTAGTTGAACTCGTTGAACATTCCGATTCATATGTGCGTAGAATAGCGGCAGAAGCCTTAGGTGAAATCGGTGACAAGGCAGGTATTTCTGGATTACTTAAACTCCTTGAAGATTCAGATTCATATGTGCGTATTACTGCGATAAATGCATTAGGCAATATCGGCTCCGAGGCTGGAACTTTGGGCTTACTTAAGGTCGTTGAAAATTCAAAATTATATATGCGAAAGAGTGCGGCAGAGGCATTAGGCAAGATAGGTAACAAGGCTGCAATTCTGGGGTTATTTAAGCTCGTTGAAGATTCAGATTTATATGTGCGTAACAGTGCGATAGATGCGCTCGCCAATATCGCTAAGCAGCACAAAGAGAAAGTCGCCCCCCATCTCCCCCACCTCCTCACCTTAATTCCCTCCGAATTCGGTACAAAAGTTCACCCCATCATCCTCGCCATCCAAGCCGCCTGCAAATACTACGACTATGAGATTCGTCAGTTGTCCCTAACACCGCAGCCAGCCAAACCACCCCAACCAAACGAGCTCCTTGCTAAAATTGACGAAACCACCCAGCAAATCGACAACAGAACAAAACAAATGGCTGATCAACCCACCCAAGACTTCTCCAAAGCAACCTTCAACGCCCTCGTCAACTTCGGCACCAACAACGGCAATCAAGCCCAAAACCTCACCATCGCCGCCCAGCAATCCTCCCCTGAAGCTGCACTGAATGCAGTGGTGCAAATCATTCAGGCATTAGAAAAAAAGTATACTTATGTGAAAGACGAAGAACAAGCACTCAATATTATTGATGCAGAATTTAAGGAAATCAAAGAGCAAAAAGGCATCGAGTGGCAAAACCTAATCAGCGTCAAACGGCTTTACAACGGTGGCAAAAATGCAGCGGTGAAAGTTGGCGAACACTTCGCCGAATCAAACCCCTGGGGTAAAGGAATTGTTGCTTTCATTGAAGGCGTATCCGAAGACGTGAATTAGCCATAGGAATTACGCACGGGAACTCAGAAACCGGGTTTTTGCGAAGATACTTCGTTCGTACTCGAAGATTAAGTAAAAAACCCGGTTTCTCACCCCACCCGCCACTACTGCCAACTGCCAACCGCCAACTGACTAATGACTCCTTAAAACAACTTTAGCCGATCGCGCAAAATCTCAGCTTGTTTTTCCGATTCCGCCAAAGCATCCCTCGCGCCCTGAACCACATCAGGAGTAGCCTTATCCACAAACTTCTGATTAGTCAAACGCGCCGCCGTATGCTTAATTTCAGCTTCTACCTTAGCCAGCTTCTTCTCCAACTTACCGCGCAAAGCCACTAAATCGACCACACCAGCCAAAGGAATTAAAACTTGGACAGTACCAACAACCCCAGCAATTGTCTGTCCCAAATCAGCGCCTAAACTAGCTGTCACCGTCAGATTTTCGACTTTCGCCAAATCTTTGATGTAAACGCTTCCATCCAAGAGAATTTGGCGTTCCTTTTCATTTTCGCTTTGCAAAATCGCTGTCACCTTCACACTCGGTTTGATATCCGAATCAGCCCGCAAATTGCGAATAGTGCGAATAGTCCCGAACAACAACTCAAACTGCTGTTCTAATTCTGGATTAATTAGTGATGGTTCTGGTTCAGGATAAGCTTGCAAAGCCAAACAATCACCATCACCAGTTTGAGTCAGAGTGTGCCAAATTTCCTCAGTAATGTGCGGCATAAAAGGATGCAGCAATTTCAGAATTCCTTCCAACACAAAAGCAAAAGTTTGCTGTGCAACTTTCTTAGAATTGGGTTCAGCATCCTGTTGTAAGCGAGACTTGACTAACTCAATATACCAGTCGCAAAAATCGCCCCAAATAAACTCGTAAAGCCCCTTCGCCGCTTCTCCCAAACCGTAATTTTCTAAACAAGTGCGACTTTGTTGTACAACTTGATAATAGCGAGAAAGAATCCAGCGATCGCTAAGGTTCGTAGTAAGGACTTCAGTCCTTTCTTGTTGAGGACTAAAGTCCTCACTACGAACCTGGTTTGTAGTAAGGACTTCAGTCCTCTCCCCATGAGGACTAAAGTCCTCACTACGAACCAGATAGGGAGGACTTCCCAATTGCTGAGGAGTTTGTCCTTCCAGATTCATCATCACAAACCGGGCGGCATTCCACAACTTATTAGTGAAATTCCGGGAAGTCTCCACTGATTTAGATTCATCAGTTTTGCGATCGTACTCCATGCGAATATTCTGCCCGGCCCCAATCACTTCCTTAACCAAAGTGTAGCGCAAAGCATCAGTCCCGTACTTCGCAATCAACAACAGCGGGTCAATACCATTGTTTTTACTCTTAGACATTTTGTGGCCGTTTTCATCCAACACCAAACCGTGAATGTAAACAGTCTCAAAAGGCATCTTTCCAGTAAAATGTCCCGCCATCATCGTCATTCTAGCAACCCAGAAAAAGATGATATCAAAACCCGTAACTAAAGTAGTTGTCGGATAGTAAAAATCCAAATCCTTAGTTTCGTCCGGCCAGCCCAAAGTTGAGAAAGGCCACAATCCCGACGAAAACCAAGTATCTAATACATCTGGATCTCTTGCTAACTGGACATCCCGACCAAACTTAGTCTCCGCTTTTTCCCTAGCTTCAGCTTCTGTTTTCGCCACCACAAACGGAGTTGTATCAGTAATTTCGCCGTTAGTCTCGCTAACAGCATACCAAGCCGGGATTTGATGTCCCCACCACAATTGTCGGGAGATACACCAATCTTTTAGCTTCACCAACCAATCGCGATAAACCTTTGTCCATCTCTCAGGAACAAAGACTGGTGAATTATTTTGATCTAAGGCTTCTAAAGCACGTCCAGAAAGCGGATCTATTTTCACAAACCATTGAGTAGATAACAGCGGTTCGACGGGAACTTTGCCGCGTTCGCTGTAGGGAACTGTATGTTTGTAATCTTCAATTTTTACCAAAATACCATCTGTTTCCAGCCGCTTAATCACATTCTTGCGAGCAACAAATCTGTCTTGTCCCTGGAACTCTCGGGCATTTTCATTTAAAGTACCGTCTTTATTCATGATGTTGATAAACGGCAAATTGTGACGCTTACCCATCTCGAAGTCATTCGGATCGTGGGCGGGAGTCACCTTCACACAACCTGTTCCGAAACTCGCATCAACTAATTCATCGGCAAAAATTGGAATTTCGCGATCGACAATTGGCAAAGTGACAGTTTTACCGATAAGATGCTTGTAGCGATCGTCCTCAGGATTCACAGCAACGCCAGTATCGCCCAACATCGTCTCCGGTCGAGTCGTCGCCACCTCCAAATAACCCGAACCGTCCGTCAAAGGATAGCGGAAGTGCCACAAATGCCCCTCAACTTCCTGCTGATCCACCTCCAAATCCGACACAGCAGACTGACTCGCCGGACACCAATTCACCAAATAATTGCCGCGATAAATCAGCCCCTCATCGTAGAGGCGGACAAAAGCTTCTAAAACCGCAGCGGATAAGCCTTCATCCATCGTAAAGCGTTCCCGCGACCAATCGACAGACACGCCCAAACTGCGGAGTTGATTAGTAATAGTATTGCCAGACTCAGCTTTCCATTCCCAAGCCCGTTCTAGGAATTTTTCTCTACCTAAATCGTGGCGAGTTTTGCCTTGTGCTTTGAGTTGTTTTTCGAGAATAGTTTGAACAGCGATACTAGCATGATCCGTTCCCGGCAACCACAGGGTATTGCGTCCAGTCATGCGGTGATAGCGGACGAGGACATCAATTAGGGTTTCTTCAAAGGCGTGTCCCATGTGGAGGCTGCCAGTCACATTTGGCGGCGGGATGACGACGCAGTAAGGTTCGCCGCCTTTTTCTGGATCGGCTTTGAAGGTTTGGTTGTCTTCCCAGTATTTTTGCCACTTGGTTTCGGTGGCTTTGGGGTCGTATTGGGGCGGTAGGTTTGCGGTCATGGTGGCTTTGGAGTTGTATCTTATTTATGATTGTGCCACAGGAGAGGGAAGAGAAGAGTTTTTAACCGCAGAGGGCGCAGAGGACGCAGAGGGAAGAGTATTGCGAGGGTTTTGGGTGTAGTGAAAACCTTTCATCCCTCTCCTCTCTGCGCTCTCTGCGCCCTCTGCGGTAAAATCCTCTTAATATCTATTTCACTTCTCTATAATCCACTTCATTAAGAGAAGATTTTTGAACCGCAGAGGGCACAGAGGGCGCAGAGGGAATAGTGTTGCGAGGGTTTTGGGTTATGATTTTGATATTGATTTGAAAAGAGGAGAGGGGAGTTGGCAGAGGATCTTAATGAATTGAGTTACGCTGTGATTGGGGCGGCGATGGAGGTTCATAAGGAGTTGGGGCCGGGGTTTTTGGAAGCGGTATATGAGAATTCGTTGCGTGAAGAACTGTTGCGGCGGGGAATTCGTTTTGACCCTCAACCTACGGTGAATGTTCTTTATAAGGGTGTTGTGGTTGGGGAAGGCAGATACGATATGCTGGTTGCTAACACTCTGGTTGTTGAATTAAAGTCAGTCCAAACTATACTGCCTATCCATGAGGCTCAAGTTATATCATATCTGAAGATGACTGGTTATCCTCTCGGTCTTCTCATTAATTTTAATGTCCGCTTTTTAAAAGAAGGAATCCGCCGCCTGATCCTGTCTTAAAAAACTCTCACTTTTCCCTCTCTGTGTTCTCTGTGCTCTCTGTGGTAAAATCCTCTTATTAAGAGAAGATTTTTTTTACCGCAGAGGGCGCAGAGGGCGCAGAGGGAAGAGTGTTATGAGAGTTTTGGATGTTGTGGAAAATTCTCTGATCTTTCTCCTCTCTGTGTTCTCTGCGGTCTCTGTGGTAAAATCCTCTTAATATCTATTTCACCTCTTTATAATCCACCCCATAACTCGTATCTCTCCCCGACAAATATGTAGTTTTCCCCGTTAAAGTCTCTAAAGTTTCTCTCGTTTTACTCGAAGTAATCGTATTCAGCGGCACTCCCAACTTGCTAGCCAAACCCGCCGCCACGCCCACACCTTGTCCTTGATAAATATTCACCGTCGCAATTCGCCCGACTGATACCGCCATCCCGACATAACCGGACGATCGCCCTACGATCGCCAAATTACTCACTTTACTAGCCAAAGCGCTCTCTATCCCAAAATTATAGGTTGGCAGTGGCGGAATTCTCGATTCCAAATCCTTGACTCCGCCCCGCAAGTCGAAATCATAGGAAAAACTGCCGATCGACTTTTCGGCCTCGGTTCCTCCTTTGATAATCTCCTTCCCACTTAGCGGCGCCACCACATCCCGAACGTTCAAAGTTTGTCTGATGTAAACTTCATCAGGGATAAATACTCTCACATCTTTACCCGATTTTTTTTGCAGCCATTCTTGCAGATATGACATTTCTTTTAGCATCTCAGGAGTCGGTTTTCTGTCGTTAGCTTCCATCTTCATTAGTTGGTCAACTTGATATTTAAACAGAAAGCCGTTCCACGACATGGAATTATCCTTATAAACGCAAATATTTGCCTTGTCAAAAAAGAAGCCTTTATCTTGAGTAAAGGGCAGATTTCTATCAACATGATATGCCGCTCCCAAAGCTACACTTCTAATATTGTAGCCGTCTCGATATGCCTGATAAATCGGGCTTAAAAAATTCCTCATCCAAAATTCGGCACTCGCATCATCTTTATATTTGGTAATACTTGTTTTAATCTTTTCTACTAAAGGCGTGTTGTAAAGAATCTCATCTTCCATTCTACGGAGATCGGATATCGTCAGGCCCGTAATTGTCGGAACTATAGATATCGCTAAGGTTTCATTTTTGGATTTAATATTTTGCGATTCATATCCTGTATAATAAGATAACCCGGCTTTGACTGCGAGTTCGGCATCTTGAGTTACGTCAATGAAAGAGTTAGCTTTGATTTTGATGCCACTGCCTTTTACTTCGGCATATTCAATTTTTTTATCGACTACGTGGGGAGTGAGAGTCGAGTTGGAAATAACTTTAACTCCGGCTGCTGAAAGCATATCTTTGAGTGCTTTATCTGCTGTTTTTGGTTCCAAGCAAGATTCGGGCACGTTGGCTTTGTCGAGGAATTCCCGGAAACATTGGGCGTAGGGTTGGTTGTACCAATCTGGGATTTTATCTAAATCGACGTAACCTAAACCGCCGCGAGTGAGTACGCCGCCTAACATTGCGGTTTCATGATTCGATCGCACAACAGCAACTTTGCCCTTTTCACCTAGGGTTTTCTTTGCCCAGATAGCTGCACATATCCCCGGCACTTCATCGCCATATACTACTACATCAAACTTTTGATCCGGTGATTTGTGGGGTTCTGCTGCGGGCGGGCTGCTGGATTTTTGCCGGATAGTTTCGGTATCTGATGTGGCGCTGGCTGGGTTTCTGTGTGTGATGTCATTAGCAGCTTGTTGGAAGTGCGGAGAGTCAACTAAAATTTTTACGGCTACGAAGAAGATTGCAATGGCGGCTAATTTCTTGAAAGTAAAGGGCATTTAGTTGACTCGTTAATAATTTTGGCATACCTGAAAGCGCTGTTCAGGGTTTACGGAGTTGAATATATCACGTTTAGGTAATTTCGGCACAAGTTTCGCATTTGTTTGGCTGCGCGCTTGTGGTTTGAGAAGGCAAGTAGCCGCAGTGGAGGCGATCGCACTTCTGACTCTCTGACTCACGAATTTACTGGTAATGTGATACTACGTGGTAGGCATAAAAGGGCGATCGTGAGTTTGCTCAATAGTGTCTAATCATGCAACGACGTTATAAAATAGAGGGAAGCGTAACAAAATGACAAAAAATATACAGATAACGATCGAAGCAATTGACCATACATCTCCTCATTTGCAAACCGTTATAGCACTAGGTGATGCCCATAAAAAAACTCTAGGCTTATTACCAAGAGATGCTTTTATCGAATATGCAATCAAGCGCACGATCCTTGTGGCTATTGATTCCGATAAAAATTGCATTGGGTATCTACTATACCGGAAGGTGATCCGAAAGCACGCAATTGTTATTGTTCATCTCTGTGTCAATCCGTCATGCCGTGGCAAAGATGTTGCTAAAAAGCTAGTCAATTACTTAAGTCAAAAAACTCAGGATTTTTATAGAATTGAGCTTAAATGCCGCCGAGACTATGGAATAGACGGGATGTGGTATAAATTAGGCTTTGTTCCCTTAGATGAAAAGACAGGCAACAGTAAGGATGGTAAACTTCTTACAATTTGGTGGCTAGAACACTATCATCCTACCATATTTTCTTATGCTGCTAATCAGAAGCTTGAATCTAAACTTTGTGCAGTCATTGATACCAGCGTTTTCTTTGAATTGCACGGAGATGAAGAGCTTAAAACTACAGAATCTGATTCTCTGCTCGCTGATTGGTTGCAGGATGACTTGGAGTTATGCATTACTGATGAAATATTTAAATCAATAAACAAAATTGATTCTGCTAACTTAAGAGATAGTAAGCGTTTGCTTGCCAATGGTTTTACTCAGTTAGTACATAACAAAACGAGAATAGAAGGTATTTTAAATACTCTTAATGAAGTGTTTTGCAAACAAGCTTCAACTGACGATATATCCCTAATCAATCAGTTAGCTCTAACCATCGCTTCTGATGCTCAAGTTTTTGTCACTCGCAACATAGAAGTCTTGAATTTAGCTGATGAAATTTATAAAAAGTTCACATTGGAAGTAATCAGCCCAACAAATTTAATTTTAAAATTAGATGATATTCGCAGAAATGTTGAATATCAACCTGTACGCTTGGCAGGTACATTTATAAAGATGAAACTCATTCAGAGATTAGAAGAATCTCGACTACTTGATGGTTTCAATGCTAGTGAAAAGGGCGAAAAAGAGGGAGAATTTAAACAACGACTACGTCACATTATTGCTAATTCCGACAAGTTTCAAAGTTATGTTTTTTTAGACAATGAAAATAAACCCCTTGCTTTAATTGTTTTTGAGCGAGACCAAGCTAAGGAACTAAAAGTGACAATTATGCGAGTTATTCCCGGCGCTATAGCGGCGACATTCGCACGCTACTTGGTTTTTTATTCTATATCACTCTCAGCCGATGAAAAGCGAGAATTTACCAGAATTATTGATCCATATCTGGAAGAAACTGTTTTACAAGCTATTCAAGAAGATGCTTTTGTTAGAGTTGATAACGGGTATTTAAAGGCGAATCTTGATATTGCAAAAACATCAGCAGAACTATCTAAATACCTTGATAAATTAGGTAAGATGGGATCGGAATATAATTTTTGCATTCAGCTTGCAGAAACTCTTACCATCAGTCAATCTACTCAAGACATAAAGACTATATCAGAGATAGAACGCCATCTTTGGCCTGCTAAAGTCATTAATGCTGATTTGCCTACATTCATTATTCCTATTCAACCCATATGGGCAAAAGATTTGTTCGACAAAGAATTGGCTCGTCAGTACATCTTGGAATCTCAAACTGATCTAGCGCTCAGACGTGAACAGGTGTACTATAAGTGCAATAATGGCAGTCTAAAACCTGGTGTTATTGGTAGAATTTTATGGTATGTTAGCTCCGATAGAGCATTTACTGGCACACAAGAGGTTAAAGCTTGCTCTAGGTTAGATGAAGTTATCATAGACAAACCTGAAAAACTATATAGACAGTTCCGCCACTTAGGTGTATACGAGTTAAAACATTTAATGACTCTAGCAAAAGACCAACCCGATGAAGATATTATGGCTATCAGATTTAGCTATACCAATATTTTCACTAAACGACTGACGTTAAATAGGCTTCGGGAAATACTTGGAAATAAAACAACTGTTCAAAGTTTATTTAAGATTTCAAAGGAACAATTCGCAATCATATATAATGAAGGAACTGTGACCTAAATAAAGGATTGTAACGATGTCAAGTATCTTACTATTATCTATTCGACCGGAATACGCAAACAAAATATTCGATAGTAATAAGACTGTTGAATTGCGGCGCGTCCGCCCTCGATTATTGAACGAAGGCGATTTAGTATTAATTTATGTTTCCTCACCGATCAAAGCTGTATTTGGTTCATTTAAAGTGGATTCTATTATGGAAAAACCACCTAGAGAACTTTGGGAGGAAGTTAAAGACAAAGCAGGCATCTCAAAGGGGCAATTTAATGATTATTATCAAGGTACATCAAAAGGAATAGGAATTTTTTTTAAAGATATTCATAGGTTTAGGGAACCAGTAGAATTACACCGTTTAAGAAAAAATTTACCTGAGCTTAAACCACCACAGAGTTATCGTTATATGACCGATAAACAGTTGAGAATAGTCAAGTCTTTAGGAGAATGTTCAAGATAAATATTTGGTAGAATAATGTAGTAATTAATAGTTGGCAAGAGCAGTATGCTTGCGAAAAAAAAAGCTGAATTCGTCAGGTTATTTCAAGAATTTGTTAGTTCATATCCATACACTCCTGATGGGTTGCATCATAAAGCTACTTACGAGGATCGGCGTCAGCAGGGACGTAGAAAATTTGAAGCGATAGCCACTGCCACTAACTCAGAAGAAGATGTGATAGAAGCCGTACTGCTTGAAATTTTTCCTTATGTCAATACAGGAATGCTGACTACTATCCTTCATTATTTACGACCTCATCAATTTTTATGTCTTAACAACAAGTCTATATCAGTTATCAACTATTTTACCGATACTTTATACTCCCAAGAACTGATAGACTATCCGAGCATTAACATTATAGGACACAACCTTATTCAAGAATTGGCTAAAGATATGCACCAGACTGGTGCTCCATCCCTTCGAGACGAAGATTTATTTGATATGTTTTGTCATTGGCTTGTAGCCGTTAAAAAGTATGATTTTGGTCTTAAAGAAACCTCATCATCTGAAGCGATAGAGTTTAATACCGCTTTTAAAACACTAGAACTCCAGCCGGAATATTCCATGACTCAATGTGTCGAAGAAACTGGCTTCACCGAAACCCAACTAACCCAATGGATACACAACATTAACCGCAAAGGCCAAGCCATCATCCAAGGCCCGCCCGGAACCGGAAAAACCTTCCTTGCCCAAAAACTAGCAAAACACTTAATCGGCGGCGGTGACGGCTTTTCAGACACGATCCAATTTCATCCAGCTTATACTTATGAAGACTTTATTCAAGGCATCCGCCCGCAAAGTCAAGATGGGGAATTAACTTATCCCATAGTTCCCGGTAGATTCCTACAATTCTGCGAAAAAGCCGAAGCCTGTGAAGACACTTGTGTTCTCATTATTGATGAAATTAATCGTGCAAATTTATCTCAGGTATTTGGAGAGTTAATGTATTTGCTTGACGATCGCGATCGCACTGTTAAACTAGCCAGCGGCCAACTATTCAGAATCCCGACAAATGTCCGCATTATCGGCACAATGAACACCGCAGACCGTTCTATTGCCTTAGTCGATAACGCACTCCGCCGCCGTTTCGCATTCATTCCCGTCTATCCCAACTATGAAGTGCTGCGACAATATCACCAGAGAGAGAAAACAGGTTTCCCAGTTGATAAATTAACTAGCATTCTCGAAAATGTCAATCGGGCAATTAACAACAAACACTATGAACTAGGCATCTCCTTCTTTTTGACAAAAACTTTAGCTGAAGATATCCAAGATATTTGGCAAATGGAAATTGAGCCATACCTCGAAGAATACTTCTTTGACAACCAGGAAAAAATGGATGAATTTTGCTGGTATAAAATCAAGGACAAATTTAGCAAGTGATAATCTAATGCTAAATACATGGACAAAAATAAACAATGTCATTGTTCACTGCGCTCCGCAATCTCAAGGCTTTGCGATTGCTTCGTGCCTCGCAATGACATGATGGTGTTTGCGATTGCTTCGTTCCTCGCAATGACAACCACTAACTAAACCGTATTTCTATGAAACGAGAATCACCCCAAATCATCGAACTTACAGAATATCAATTAGCAACTTTTCAACGAAATTTAATCCCCGAATTAGTAGGAGAAAAAATACTCCAGAATTATGACAAGGAAATCGACATAGAATTTCCCAACCCTAAAACAAAATATCAATGGCACTTAAAATCTAAAGGTAGAGTTGGCAATATTCCAATTACTCCCGAATTTCATATTGCCATCCGCCCAAAGGTTCCCATAAACAATATCTTTGGAATGCTTGACTATGCCTACGAACTTAATATAAATTTTCCTAAGGGACAGATTGAGTGCGAATCTTTGGAACAAGTATATGAACGATTAGCTAACATCCTTGCCCATAAAATCTTAGAACGCTGTCGGAAAGGATTGTATCGCGATTACTTACCCAAAACAGAAAAACTTTCCTATATTCGCGGCCGCATTGATGTGCGGGAAGCTGTGCAAAAACCTTGGGAAGTTAAACTAAAATGTCACTATAACGAACAAACAGGCGATATCGAAGACAATCAAATTCTGGCTTGGACACTTTTTATCATTGGGCGCAGCGGTTTGTGCAGCGAATCTGTCTCATCAAGGGTGCGAAAAGCCTTTCATGCACTTCAAGGATTTGTTACTCTAACATCTTTTAAACCTGAAGCTTGTCTCGATCGCACTTATCACCGTCTCAATCAAGATTATCAAATATTACACGCCCTCTGTCGCTTCTTTCTGGAGAATACTGGGCCGAGTCACGAAACTGGCGATCGCCAAATGCTACCTTTTCTCATAGACATGGCGAAGTTATACGAACAATTTGTCGCCCAATGGCTCACAGCAAATACACCAAAAGGCTTTTTTGTCAAGCAACAACACCTAGTTACACATGACCAAAACTATTTCGATCGCATTGACTTACTCCTGTGCGACATAGCAACAGGTACAGTCCAATACGTCCTCGATACCAAATACAAAGCTCCCGATCGGGTAGACAGTGGAGATCGCCATCAAATAGTTGCCTACGCCAATGCAGTAAAGTGTAACAATGCAATTCTCATCTACCCGCAAGACCTCAAACAGCCACTAGACATAAAAAATGGCTATCTGCGAGTTCGCAGTCTAAACTTTTCCCTAAATGACGATCTCAATGAAGCCGGAAAAATATTCTTAACCTCTCTACTTCCCAGCACCGTCTCCTATTGGTGACAACTTAAGTAAAGGTACAAATTTTTAAGGCATACAAAAAAATGTAAATAGCTGAAATACTTACAGGCAAAGCAGTTTAGCTCTACTGAAGGAGTAAGGTAGCTAAAGTGCTTTGCTTGTTTACTGCGATCGCCCCCGATCGCTCATGAGATGATTTCCAAAACAGTCTCGATATACACCAAATCAATTAATAAGCCGTATAATTAAAACAAGACAAAAAGTAATTATCCAGAAACAACTTCCGTTCCCCAAAACCGCATTGATTCGCGCCGTAATATACGTATTATTACTGCAATGTGACAGTTTCGAGACTGCTAAATAAGCAATCCACAAAAAGCTGTGATCTGGATCAATGGGCGACAAGGAATTTTCCCTAGGGTGCCTCTCTTAACCTCCCTCGCTCTACTTAAATCAAAAATATGATCAATTCTCAAGATGTTTTGACGAGTCGTGATGGGTACTTACCCAACAAGGAAACTGATTCACTAAAAACTACTGACGATGTTTGTATGGATCTTCCATTACACAGTCAGGATATTTCCTCTGTCGAGGACTCTCAACTCGATCTAACTCCATCTGACTATGTGACTATTCATCAATGGTTTGAAGCACAGGTTAAGCAGACTCCTGATGCGATCGCCCTGTCATTTCAAGGGCAAGAATTAACCTATGATGCCTTAAATCAACGCGCCAACCAGCTCGCCCATTACCTTCAAGCACTAGGAGTGCAACCGGATGAACTGATTGCTATCTGTATGAATCGGTGCATGGAAATGGTGATTTGCTTTTTAGGGGTGATGAAGGCTGGGGCGGCCTATGTGCCGATCGACCCAGCCTATCCCCACGAACGTCGAGCGTACAAGTTACGAGACGCCGCTGTGCGATTCATTTTGATTCAACAGGATCTGGTTGAATTTTTGCCCGAACACGATGCTCGCGTGATTTGTCCAGATACAGGCTGGCACGATATCGCGCCCTACAGCACTGAAAATTTGTCTCTGCTGAGAACGCCCGAGGATTTGGCTTACGTTATTTATACCTCTGGTTCGACCGGAAATCCCAAGGGTGTAATGATTGCTCACCGAGGCATGGTTCACCACAGCAAGGCGATCGCACAGGCATTTAATCTTGGATCGGGCGATCGGGTACTTCAATTCTCTAGCATGAGCTTTGACATCATCATTGAGGAAGTTTTTCCATCCTTGGTAAGTGGTGCAACAATCGTGCTGCGAACTGAAGAGTGTATTAGCTCTACCCGCAAATTTCTCGAATTTATTGAGCAAGAACGCATTACTATTCTGGACTTGCCAACTGCTTTTTGGCACGGCCTCGTCAGCGGACTCTCATTGCTAAATGTTCCCATGCCTCCAGATGTGAGATTGGTGATTGTGGGCGGAGAAAAAGCCTCTCGCGCTCTGTATGGTGAATGGCGACAATTGGTTGGGGAATATCCTCGTTGGCTCAATACCTATGGGCCGACTGAAACTACGGTGACTGCCACCATTTTTGACCCGATCGCTGAAGGTTACGATCTCAGTAGTGAAGCAGACATTCCGATCGGTCGCCCTCTTCCCAACAGCCAAATTTACATTCTGGATGAAAACCTAAATCCTGTACCAGATGGCGATGTTGGAGAACTGTATATTGGCGGCCCAGGGCTTGCAAGGGGATATCTCAATTTGGCAGAACGCACTGCAAGTAAGTTTATTCCTAATCCATTGAGCGATCGACCTGGAGCCAAACTTTACACAACAGGGGATACTGCCCGCTATTTACCCAATGGAACGTTGGAGTTTATTGGTCGCATCGATTTTCAAGTAAAAATTCGAGGTTTTCGGATTGAGTTACTAGAGATTGAAACCTATTTGGAACAGTACCCATCTGTGGAGCAAGGTATAGTTTTGGCACGGGAAGATGTACCCGGTGAAAAGCGCTTAGTGGCATATATCATTCCGAAGCACGGACAACCAACTCAGGTATCTGCATTGCGTAGTTTTCTACAAACAAAGCTACCGGCATACATGATTCCGGCAGCGGTTGTAGTGATGGAGAGCTTCCCCATGACCCCCAATGGTAAAGTCGATCGTCGTGCATTCCCAGAACCGCAGATTGCTGATATGCTTCAGCAGGGTGAAATTGTGTTGCCTATTGATGGGCTAGAATCTCAACTTGTCAAAATTTGGGAGCAGGTACTCAGTATTAAGCCGATCGGTACTACCGATAATTTCATGGATTTAGGCGGTACATCCCTGTTAGCAGCTCGCTTAGCTGACAAAATTGATGAAAAGTTCCAGCAGAGTTGGCCACTATCGATTATCTTCCAAGCCCCAACCATCAAACAATTAGCCAACATTCTACGTCAAGGCAATATCCCCAACCAAAGCCTTTCCTTAGTTGAGATTCAACCGAAGGGTTCTCAGACACCACTATTTCTGTTTGAAGGAGTGTCTATTTATCATCCGTTAATTCCATATTTGGGCCTAGATCGGCCGATATATGGCTTAATTGCCATTGCTAAAGATGGCGTGAATGGGCCAGTCAATCAAGTTGAGGCGATCGCAGACTATTACATCAATGAACTTGTGAAGGTACAACCAGAAGGCCCCTATTATTTGGGTGGTTTGTCATTTGGAGGTATTGTTGCTTTTGAGGTAGCTCAAAAATTGGCAGCTAAAGGACAGGAAACAGCGTTAGTTGTGATGTTTGATTCGATGTTGCCCTCTGCCTACAAGCCATTACCCATTCAGCAGCGGCTGCGCTTCCATGCCCAAAAAATTGCTAAGCAGGGTATAGGTTACATCCTCAGTAGTGTCGTCGATAAAATAACGACAGTTACAGACAAAATGACAATGCTGGCCCGCAAGACGATCGGGCAAAACATTAAGGTGAAAGAACCTACAGAGTCAATGTCTTACACCACAGACTATTTGATGACAGAGAAGATAATTGAGCAAGCAGAACGAGCTTACCTGCCAAAACCCTATGCTGGCAAAGTCGTTATGTTTAGAGCGCTCGATTCTCAAGATGGCCTAAGTGTCAGTCTCGATCCGGATCTAGGCTGGAAACCTTATCTCAAAGACGGTATGACCATTTACGATGTACCTGGAGACCATCTAAGTATTTTACAGGAACCCAATGTCGGGGCGATCGGCAACCAAATCAAGCTATTGCTGGAAGAGGGAATGGTGCACCACTAAAGTTTTTGGCATTCTTAATCTATATTCAGTCAGGGTGACATCGAACTTATTGCGGCGATCGGAAAGATGAGGTACAACTTAGATTTTAGATTTGAGATTAAGGGATTCGAGGATTCGGGGATTGTCGGATTGGGGAATAGTTAATAAATTCGTGAAGACCTCATCTTTGGGAAAACCGCTATAGATAAATCAAGAACGTAGAACTTCCCTCGATCGAGCCTGCAAAACATTTTTAAACTCTCTATTTCTAAACACTCTACCCTAACTCAATATGCTTCGGTTAACGCTTTTTTGCGAATCTCATCTAAAGATTTCATACGCAATACAAGCATTTTTTGAAATTCCGGTATTTCTGAAATGAATTGTACAGCAACCTCCACATCGGTTAGGACAGAAATAAACTCATGAATAGATTTCTGACCCCTCCAGCATAAGCGGTTTAATTTCGTTGCTACAACAGTCAACAGTCAACAGTCAACAGTCAACACAAGCGCGGTTTACCGTTCATTTCACTCACAAAAAAAGAGGCGCACTCGCGCCTCTCAAATCTTTCATGCCAGAGTTCTAAACACTAACAGCAACTTTTGATTCTTTTGCAGTCAACTTCTCGTAAGTCGCCCGCATCTTCAATCCGACCAATACTTGGAACAAACCTGTGCCATTGTTGGAACCAGGATATTCGCGGTGTTGGAGTAACAGGTGAGTCAACTCGCCTTCGTATTTCGCAGAAGTCTTGCTCAAGTGGCTTTCGATGTAAATCACTTCTTCGAGATTCTCGAACTGACCGTCTACTTCCAAAATCGAGACTTCGTGGCCGTAGAAAGCATCTGGGCCGTAGTACATCTTAATTCCGGGATAGGAACAAGTCAGTTTGCGACCGCAAGGAATCCAGTTAATTGTTGAACCTTCGTCAAACAAATACGCAGGTTCAAAGTTAGCGATACCTTCGCGCTGGATCATTTGGACGCGCAGAACCTTCCGTTCTTTGTCATCTTTGATCAAGTTGGTCGGCAATACTTGAATTACCACGTCAGCATATTGCTTTTGTGGGTCGATGTAGGCTGTGAAATCCGGTTTGCGAGCATTGATTGCAAACAACACGTCTTCGTAACGGTGGCCCCGTTCCGCCATGTCGCGCTGGATTTTCCAAGCAATTTTTACTTCGTCGCTGATGTCGAGGTAGACGCTGAAGTCGAGGAGATTTCTGACTCGCTCATCGTAAAGGGGGTGTAACCCCTCAATCACAATCACGTGATTCGGCTCTACCCGCTCAGGAGGATCGAGCAGACCGGTTTCGTGGTTGTAAATCGGCTTGTCTATTCCCCGACCTTCTTTGAGCGCTTTCATTTGCTCGGCCATCAGGTCAAAATTGTTCGCTCTGGGGTCAAGGGCGGTAATCCCTGTTTCCTTGCGTTGCTTGCGATCGAGACAATGATAGTCGTCAAGGCAGATTACAGTCACGAAATCTTCCCCGAACAAATCTGTCAATCGGCGCAAAAAAGTAGATTTTCCGCATCCGGAGTCTCCGGCAACGCCAATTAAAACCACGCGATCCGGCTTACTGGTCATAGTTTCCCTCTAACAAAATCACTGTTTACTAAGTAACTGAAGTCTAGATTCCAAAAAATTTCAGCCCGCAGGTAGCTACAAGCAGGCTTTCTGCGGGTTTGCTACCCCGAGAGGATCGAGCACTCACCAGCATACAGCAGTCAGTTGACTGCCTGCCCGGGAAGACCCAAGAAATCTTCAAGGCAAGAAATTAATAGTGACGCTCCCACACCAACCGCAAGCGGTATGTTGTAGGCATCTGAGTCCGGTCAAGGATATCAAGATCTTCCTTCGAGGTACTCCAATTGTTTCCCTCTACGGCATTTTATAGTGAGGAACACGTCCAGCCCCACTTGTCACATGAAATATTTTCTATCTAGACCTAGATTGTTATTCTGCGATCGAAGATGCCAGCATTTTACCAGAATTATTACTGCGGAGTGCTTGTCTCGTTGCCATCTTTAAGAATGCTAGTTGGCTGTGCCCAACATCGCGGTGAGAGGATCGCTCCTCACTATCCGCGCGGCTGCCATCCCAGCCCATAATCTTTGATTATGGGCTGGGGATTCCCGCCTGTACAGCTAAATCTTGCTTTCAGCAAGACAGCATTTAAGTTGTATATTTCTTGAGCCGTATTCCCCTCTCCCTCTCCTCATCTCCGCCTCTCTCCCTCTCTCCTCCTCTCCCCCTCTCCTCAAATCAGAACGAGTTATCGGGGCAGATCCCCCGATCGGGTAAAATATTGGCAGTACGCAGACAACAATAGCTATAGGTCATCACCTGAATGCAGCCGGGCGAGGCCAAGGGCGGCGATCGGCTAATCGGGAATTAGAGGCAGAGCGATCTCAACTTGACACTCCCGCCTGCGCGGCGAGGCCCAAAGATTCGCGCGGGCAAATTAGTCCAGGTGGCCTTAAGAAAAAAGTAAATTGAGTCTAACGTCACATTCTCTTTCTTTATAACTCTGTATCGTGAAGGACAAGCAACAAATGTACAGCCCAAGCATATCTGGTGTAGCGGCCAACTCAGAATCAGGCAGCCGCATCTTTGTTTACGAAGTGGAGGGTATGCGTCAGAGTACAGCAACTGACGAAACAAATCACCCGATTCGCCGTAGTGGCAGCGTCTTTATCTCCGTGCCTTACGATCGCATGAATCAGGAAATGCGGAGAATTGCTCGCATGGGTGGCAAAATCGTCAGCATCCGCCCCTCAAACGGCGCTCCCGAAACTACTAATGGCAAAGTCGCACCAGAAGCAGGGCTACAGAGTCAGAAATCTGGAGAAAAAACTAAGCCCATGACTCAAGCAAAGGAAAAAGTTCAGGTTCCTGTTAACCTCTACAAGCCGGCCAATCCCTATATTGGCAAGTGTATTTCTACAGAAGAATTGGTCAGAGAAGGCGGCGATGGTACAGTCCGTCACGTCAAATTTGACATTTCTGGAGGCAAGTTGCACTATCTAGAAGGTCAAAGTATCGGGATTATTCCCGATGGGACTGATAAAAACGGTAAACCTCACAAAATTCGGCTTTACTCGATCGCCTCCACCCGTCACGGCGACGATGTAGATGACAAAACTATATCTCTGTGCGTCCGCCGACTAGAGTACAACGATCCGAACAGTGGCGAAAAAGTGTTCGGCGTTTGTTCGACTTTTCTCACCGGTTTGGAACCAGGGGCTGATGTCAAAATCACCGGGCCGGTAGGCAAGGAAATGCTCTTGCCCGATGACGAAGATGCCACCGTGATTATGATGGCTACTGGTACGGGTATTGCTCCTTTCCGCGCTTATTTGTGGCGGATGTTTAAAGAAAACAATCCCGATTACAAATTCAAAGGTTTAGCTTGGCTGTTCTTTGGAGTTGCTTATACTCCCAACATTCTTTATAAAGAAGAGTTGGAGCAATTGCAGCGCGAATTCCCCGATAATTTCCGATTGACTTATGCCATCAGCCGCGAGCAAAAGAGTGCAGAAGGCGGCAAGATGTATATTCAAAACCGGATTCAAGAGAACGCAGACCAACTGTGGGAATTGGTTCAAAAGCCGAAAACTCACACTTACATCTGCGGTTTGAAGGGCATGGAAGGCGGCATCGATCAGGGAATGTCTGCTGCATCTAGCAAGCACGGCATTGACTGGGCTGGCTATCAAAAACAGTTGAAGAAAGAGCATCGCTGGCACGTTGAAACTTATTAATGTGTAGCTTGATTTAATCTGATTTGTAGGGCGAGCTTAGGCTTGCCCTATTTTTTTATGAAACAGTTTTTAGCCCGCATTCCGCAGTTATGGCTTTGATGAGTAAGGTTTTTCATGTATTCACTTTATAAAAAACATCTGCGCCTGTCTTTTCTAATTTTGGTATTATTATTGTCTGATTTTTGCGACGACATAAAAAAAAATGAATTCACAGATATTTCCTAATATATTCCCTTGTGGAATCCTTGAGCTAATACCATTTTTTTAAAGTTATGACAGACTTTAGCAAACAGGGAAAGTGGATACATTACAATGTCTTGTCGTCCTCGATCTCTATCGGATATTTAGAAAAATGGTATAACTCAAAAAAGCCTAAAGTGCTTGCTGGGCAAACACTTCAGGTTTGAATTTTTTAATTTCATAACCATCAATTCTATTTAAATATCTGCGGAATCTGGGCTATAATTCAATACGGTTTACTTAAGATAGTCCGAAGAGAGGAACGAAGCAATCTCCGTATCTATTTCTCATCGGATTTTACCCCCAGGGCGCTATACCAGTAAAGGGTATTGGGCTATAATTAATGACAACAGTCAACAGTCAACAGTCAGCAGTCAACAGTCAGCAGTCAACAGTCAACAGTCAACAGTCAACTCACTAAATTCCAGCAGCAGTAAAAGCTGCCCAGTGATAAGGATTGGCAAAAGGACAGGGTTTGCGGTTGCGAATTTGCTGTAAAGATGCTTCAGCAATCAGGCGAGAACTTTGTGAAAGCCGATCGAACATTTGCGAAATTTGAGGCTGAAAATCCGCCAGCAACACCTCCAATTCCTCGCCTGTCAAATCCCGCAGCCACCTTTGAGCCTCCGCAAGCGATCGCGCCACATCTCCCACTTGCAATCGAGGAAAACGCCCGAGATTTTCATAAAACTTGCTCGTCAGCAGCAGCGTTGAAACATCATTCACTTTCCACAGGCTGCTGACAACACTAGATGTGCCAGCATACAACAAACCCGCGGACAAACCGACAAAATCTTCTGTACCGCTGACTGAGCCTGCTGCAATTTCGCAAGCCGATAAAGTAACTAAAAAGTATTGCCGACAATCGAAATTAAAAATTTCCTCCAAAGTCATAGTATCATTTCTCACAAATACGCCTGATTTGAGCGGGAAAGCGAAATCAAGCACGCTCAAACAAGCAAAGTGAGCGCATTTTTTCTGCTGCACTTGTCCTATTTTCGCGGATGAATCCCCATCATTTACAGATATCGATCGAGAAAAAGCCTCTTTAATTGCTGGCTTCTGGCGCAAAATTTCTGCACTGGAAAAACCTTGAGAAATACTGCCGATTTCCAGGTTGCTGTAAAGCGCATCTCTGCTGAAAGTGGGAACTGCCAACAGGTGCTGCAAATTCGGTCTGTAGCGGCCGATAGCTGCGCTGCGCGCGATTTGTCTCAACCGCAATAGCTGGCAGCTAGGAGCATAGCGAATTCCTCCGGCAAATCGATCGATCAAATAAGCAGGAGGAGGTGAAATTTCCCCAAAGGACGAACTGTGAGAAAAATCCGAACTGTTGTGCGTATCCAAAAGATCGAAACCGCTGCGATCGCCGCCATGAGATCTGAAAATTGCCCCGGTGTCCTCCAACCCGTCTCTCACCCCCAAAGGCAAAGCATGGAGCGGCAAAGCGTGCAAAAATCGGTGCGGCACCACAATTAGCCGATCGCAATTTTCCGGAATCAGCGCCACCACTCGATCGATTTCCAACAGCGCGGCCAAGCGTTTGAGGCGAGCCGGGAGATGATTGATCCAGCGACCTTTTTGCTCGGAATAAGCGCTGAGGTACTCTCCGGCCCAAGTTTCGGCAGCTAAAGCATTTCCCGCCGCACAGAGGTGAACGGCGGGATATTCTGCACTCTTCACCACCACAAAAGCCACTACCAAATCCTCCAAACTCGCCCACACCACAGCAGCGCAATTGGCATCAGGCAACAATTGGCGAATTTGCTCGAAAGTAATGGGTTCAACTTTGCGAGCTAAGCTGAAGAAAGGGTCGTTTGCCTGCACCTCGCGCGCAATCAACCCATCAAACTGCCGCCACAATTGATTTAAGTGCATAAAATCGGTGTTCGGCATCAGAGAACCGCTGTTCAAACCAGAGGTGTCGCCCTCAGAAATCAAGCTAGTGCTGGGTTCGGGTTGTCGGTGTTGTTGCTGCCGCTGTTCCCTGGCTATTTCCAGTTGCAATGACTCCAACTCGCTGCGTACCGCTGCCGGAATGTCGCCTTTTGGGGTCAGGGGGGATTTAACCAGGAGTTCTACCAAATTCCGATTTTTGTGGCGTTCAGCGTATTCCAGGGCTTTAGCGTAATATTCCGGCTGGCCCGGAGCGAGTTCTAGGCAAACTTGTACGAGGGATTTATAGAGTCCTCTCCAGGTGCTGACTAATTTGGCTTTTGAGTTACTTCCCCGATCGCCCAAATCTGCCGCATCAACCCCAACTTCGCTCCGCAAGAATTCCACAGTATCGACAGCAGTAGTAAAAACGCCGTAGGCGCGCAGCAACTCGCCTCGCCTTCGGTAAGCTTCACCCAAATAAAATAAAATTTGTGCCCAACGGTGGGGATAGGTTTCGCGAGTGTAGATTTGGCCGGCACTGTGATAGCAGGCGATCGCGCTTTCGATGCGAGACGAGTTTTCCGTCTCCGTCAGTTCCGAAAAAGCTCGGCCCAGATAAATTTGCAGCATGGCCCAGCGGTGGGGAGCAGCCTGCTTGGTGTAGACTTGGGCTGCATTTTGATAACAGGCGATCGCGCTTTTGAGATTGCGGTTTTTTTCGCCTTTGACGTGTTGGCTGAAAGCGCGGCCGAGGTAGGCACAGAGCATTGCCCAGCGTTCGGGAGTTTTTTGGCGGTTGCAAAAGAGCAAAGCATTTTGATAGCAGGCGATCGCCATTTCCAGATTTTCCGCTTTTTCCCCTTTCACCCGGAGACTGTAGATCCTGCCGAGGTAAGTTTGGATCGAACCCCAGGCTTCGGGAAATTTGATGCGAGTGTAGACTTGCAAAGAATTTTGAAAGCAGGTGAGTGCCATTTCCAGATTTTCCACTCCTTCGCCCTTAATTCGATCGATAAACACTCTGCCCAAATTCCTTTGAGTCGTCGCCCATTGCAGCGGAAAAGCTTCCTTAGTCCGCACTTGTAAAGCTCTCTGGTAGCAGTTGACAGCGTATTCGAGATTTTCTGCCCGATTCCCCCGCAGGAACTCATAGTAAGCATTTGCTAAATTATTTTGAGTCGTCGCCCAGCGTCGGGGAAACATCTTGCGGTTGTAGACTTGCAAGGCATTGTGGTAGCAAATGACTGCCTGTTCGAGATTTTGGGCTTTGTCACCGCGCAGTCGGCGGCTGTAAGCGCGGCCGAGATTGTTTTGAGTGCTTGCCCAATCTCCCCCAAAACCTTCGCGGTTGCGAACTTGTAGGGCGTTTTGATAGCAGGCGATCGCAATTTCGAGATTTTCGGCCGCATCTCCCCTGAGGCGCTCGCTATAAGCGTTTCCCAGATTGTTTTGCAGCGTCGCCCACTGTTCCGGGTACTGTTCGCGAGTTCGCACTTCCAGGGCATTGACAAAGCAAGCAATGGCTTGTTCGATATTTTGAGCCTTATCGCCTTTGGGGCGATCGGTATAAGCATTGCCCAGATTATTTTGCATGACTGCCCACTCTTGGGGAAAGTCTTTGCGGGTAAACACCTTAGCCACGGTTTCGTAACCGGCGATTTCAATTTCCAAGTTATTCGCCTTGCTACCGAGGGGAAACCGCCCTATTTTGTTGCTCAGATTGCCAATTAGGGCCGCAATGCGCCTCGCCTCTGATTCTTGGGCAGTAGGGAGTACCAAATTTGCCCAACGGCGCAGCAGATCCGCAAAATTCTGGTCGAGTTTGTCTAAATTGTTTCTCAGCAGCGCGTACACGTGCTGCGAATCAGGGTTGCGCGCCACTGCTTGCAATACTTCTGCTAAAAAAGCCAGATATGCTGCGCCGGTTCCGGGCAATTTAGCATTGCTTTTGGCAGATTCTAAGGGTGCGATCGTCCTTTGAAAGAATTTTGCAGCTTTGAGCAAGCTGTCTCGTGTCAGTGCCGGCTCTTCCAAGTACAGCATTTGCACAAACCCAAAGTCGATCGACTTTGAGTCAGTCCTCAAAATCAAATCTATTCCTGAGTCCACAGGATTTTCCAGCAGCGCTCGGAGCATATTAACATCAGTTTCGCGACGCTGTTCGTCCATCGTGCATTCCGCCGAACTATTAACGATAGGATTGCTGCTTCCGTGCAGCCATATGAAATCAGGAACTGTGTGAACGAACCTGACGGTCAACGGAGTACCGTTAGACCGCAGGCTTCTTTTTCCTTTTTTGCAAAGGCTTTTTTGAGTGACGGAGTTCCCCCGCCACTTTGATAATTCAGAGCAATCTTTTTGATAAGCTTAGCCGAATTTTCATCTCGATCTAAAGACTCGCCACATTGACAAGAATGCCACCGTTGGGACAACTCTTTCGGCACTTTGCTGAGGCAATTCCAGCAATACTGAGAAGTCCCCTTTGGATCGACGAACAAAACATTTTTACCCAACTTCCAGGCCACATACTTGAGGACACTAGCAAATTGACCGTGAGCAGCATCAAGCATTGATTTATTCAAACCGCTTTTAGCTGATTGACCATTTGGGAGATAAATCAAGCTATCACCTTCAATTTCACTCTTGACTTTGGCAAGTCTGGTCAGATTCTTGATACTCAAATCTTCAACCACCAAAACAGCGCATTTGCGAAACAGCTCATGTGCTGTTTTGAATTGAAAATCAAGTCTCGCTAAAGCTACAAACTGATGCAGTCTAGAAATCTTGTTTTTGATAACTTGCCAAGGCTTAGAACCTTTGACTCTACTAGCTAGTTTTGCCTGAAGCCTTGCTAATTTCTCGGCATATTTCCTTAAAAATCTAGGGTTCTCTACTTTTTCGCCATTAGAAAGGTAAACATAGTTAGTAATCCCCAAGTCAATACCAAGAGTGTTTTCATCAGTCGGTTGAATCTCTACAACCGTCACAGGAACCGTCTTATCTTCTAGCGTCAGGGCAATATACCACCCATCTGCTTCTCTAACAACTGTCCCCATCTTAACCACGAATCCTGTTGGTATTGGGCGATGGAATACCATCGGTACTTGACCTATCTTCGCTAAATTCACACAAATTCTACTTTGCTCATCCTTGATAATATCTAAATTATATAGTTGAGGATAAGTAAAAGATTTGTAGTAGTGAAATCCCTTGAATTTAGGTCTACCTCTGCGATTGCCATTTTTGTCGGGTGTGGTGAAATTTGAAAAGGCAGTTTCCACTCGGTTAACCACATCCTGCAAAACTTGAGAATTTAAAGCTTTGTAATCAGGAAACAGTTTTTTAGTGTTTTTTAGATCGGCTAACTGGATGGTTTGCCACTGCACGTAACCGCCTTCAATATTTGAGAAAACATCACCTTTCCTGCTCAAAGGATTGCCTGATTCATCTTTCTTTCTGCCATCCCTAGTTTGCACTCTAGTCAGGGGAATGTTTTGGTAAATTTCCTTAACGGGAACTATGCAGGCAGTTAAGGGGCAAGCGTTAACTGGCGTTCTCGTCGATTCCCACCATCTAAATCTTTCACTCAATCGGTAGTTGTATTGACGGCGACAGAACTCTAGGTGAGTCGTGATTGTTCGCAATTGGGCTTTTGTGGGTTTGAGGCGGTATTTGTACGTGAGTTGCATTGGAAACCTCCTTTTTTTCGACCTGCTCACAGTATAGATGGAGGAGTTCGTATTTCATTGCTTCCTGTGGAGGCGTCACTGTTTCTGCGCTTAGGAAGTATATTGAGAATCAGGACGCCCCCGAAAGTCGATCGGTGATAGCTGAACTCAATTGTCGGGCTGGTGTTCCTCCGACCGACGAGCCTTTCATCCCTGCGGTAATTTAGTCGGGGTACTGAGCGCTGCAATTGAGATTCATCCCTCTAAATATACCCTTAGACTTCCCGGCAGTTAGTTAACTTGAAGACTTAGGTAGAAGAATTAAAGCAACCGGGTTTTTCCAGCATACACATCCGCACAATGCAGTCTATCTGGCCCAAAAAACCTGTTTGTGCGCCACCCCTAAACCAGATAAACCCGCCCCGACAGACTTGCAGCGGGGCGGGTTTACATTTACCATCATAGGACTTGGCTACAGAAACCGGGTTTCCGAGAAACGATCGGATTTAGCCATCAGAAATCTCGAAAGCAACGCGGTTTCTGTATAGTGCGCCTGCATATTTGCGCCAGTTGCAGCGCTACAGATCGCAAAAATTAACCCAGTTGATTTTAGTGTACCGCTTGAGAGCGCAACGCTTCCTCAACTGCAAGCAAAGCCCGATCGACTTCAGCAGCAGAAACAATTAGAGGCGGGACAAACCTCAACACCTTCGGCCCGGCGGGAACCAACAGCACACCAGCGGCGATCGCAGATTTAACAATATCAGCCGATGTCAGTGCAATATCAGCCTGCAATTCCAGCCCGACAATCAAGCCCCAGCCCCGCACCTCAGCAATCAAATTCGGATATGCAGCCGCCAGCTTGTTGAGGCCAGCTTTTAACTGTGCCCCGCGCTGCTGGACGTTTTCCAGCAGGTTTTCCCGTTCTAAAGTTTGGCACACGCACAAAGCGACAGCGCAAGCAAAAGGATTGCCGCCAAAAGTGCTAGCGTGACTTCCCGGTTCAAATACATCGCAGTGAGACTTGCACAGCATAGCGCCGATCGGAATACCGCCGCCCAATCCCTTCGCAGAGGTAAAGATATCCGGTTCAATCCCGAGATTTTCGTAACCCCAATATTTACCGCTGCGTCCCATCCCGACTTGCACTTCGTCGAGAATCAGCAAAATGCCTTTTTCGTCGCAAATTTCCCGAATCCGTTGGAAGTAGGCGATATCTCCGGGACGAACTCCCCCTTCACCTTGCAGCGCTTCCAGCATAATTGCAGCGACTTGGCGTTCGTCTTTGTCGAGTTGCTCGATCGCGCCTTCGATCGCGCTAATATCATTGTAAGGAACATAGTGAAATCCAGGAACCAACGGACTAAAACCCTTCTGATATTTAGGTTGTCCCGTCGCCGTAATCGTCGCCAAAGTCCGCCCGTGGAAACTAGCAACAGCAGTAATTATGGTCGGATTCGAGATATTTAATTGTTCGTGGGCGTACTTGCGCGCCAGCTTAATCGCCGCTTCATTAGCTTCCGCACCCGAGTTGCAAAAGAAAGCTCTGTCCGCGCAAGAATGATCTACAAGCCACTTCGCTAGCTCGCCCTGTACGGGGATGTAGTAAAGATTAGAAACGTGGTGCAGCGTCTGAATTTGCTGAGTTACCGCTGCCACCATCGCCGGGTGCGCGTGTCCCAGAGTGCAGGTAGCAATACCCGCCACAAAATCGAGATATTCGCGGCCCTCGGTATCCCAAACGCGACAGCCGAGGCCCCGTTCCAGGGCGATCGCAAAACGCCCGTAAGTAGTCATTACATAACTGTCGAAGCTCTCAGAACTGAACAAACTGGCTTCGGCTTGCACGCTTGGTTCTTTTAGTAAGGTTTCTGGACTCACGAATTGCTCCTTAACACAGAATATCTAGACCTCGATTGTACGGTAAAAATCCAGCTTCGCGTTGCAGGCTGTTAATTTTGTCATAAAATTGTAACAGTAACAGCAATTAATCCTCACAAATCTACTGATGAGTTATTACATTTCTCCTAATTTTCTCGATAAAGTTGCCGTGCACGTCACAAAGAACTTTTTAAATTTACCAGGGGTAAGAGTTCCCCTAATTTTGGGAATTCACGGCCGCAAAGGAGAAGGTAAAACTTTTCAAACCGAACTGGTTTTTCGGCGAATGGGCTTTGAGCCGGTGATGATATCTGGTGGAGAATTAGAAAGTCCCGATGCCGGAGATCCGGCGCGTTTAATTCGCTTGCGCTACCGCGAAGCTGCGGAGCAAATTCGAGTGCGGGGCGAGATGTGTGCAATTTTTATTAACGATTTGGATGCCGGTGCTGGCAGGTTCGATACTACTACTCAATATACTGTAAATACTCAGATGGTTAATGCCACTCTGATGAATATTGCGGACAATCCCACCAACGTGCAGTTACCGGGAAGTTATGACAGCACGCCACTGCACCGAGTACCAATTATTGTCACCGGAAATGACTTTGCTACGCTGTACGCGCCGCTGATTCGCGACGGGCGGATGGAAAAGTTTTATTGGGAACCCAGCCGGGATGATAAAATTGGGATTGTCGGCGGAATTTTTGAGTCTGACAATTTGTCACAAACCGAGATAGTGGGTTTGGTAGATAATTTTGCAGATCAGGCGATCGACTTTTTTAGCGCTTTGCGATCGCGAATTTACGACGAACAAATCCGAGAATTCATTCACAAGATAGGAATCGAGCAAGTTTCCAAGCGTTTAGTCAACACTCTGGAAGCACCGCCAGATTTCCCGAACCCTAATTTCAGCCTCGCTCATTTATTAGAAATGGGTAATTCAATGGTAGGTCAACAAAAGCGGGTTCAGGAAATGCGCTTAGTAGATGAATACAACCAATCACGGCTATTTAACGTTCCTGGAACTGTCAATGTCCCGGCTGCGGCGCCAACGCAAAATCAACAAAACGACCCATCCTCGAAATATTATAAAGCTTATGCCGAACCCAGTTCGACTATTAGTAACGGTCAAGCTGTGCGGCTGAGTAGCGAGGTATTGGAACAAGTGCAGCAGTTGTTAGCAAGGGGCTGCAAAATTGGCATAGAATATGCAGACAATCGCCGATTTAAAACAGGTTCCTGGCAAAGTTGTGCGACAATTAAAACTGCACAGGAAAAAGATGTGGTTGCATCGTTAGAAACTTGCTTGGCGGAACACGGCGGGGAATACGTGCGGCTGATTGGTATCGATCCAAAAGTCAAGCGCCGGGTAGTTGAAACAATTATTCAGCGGCCACAGTAGGCTGTGTTTTACCACACCTTACAAATTCAAGAAGACGCTCGCGGTTGAAACCGCGTCTATACAAGCAAAACCCGCAGACGCGGGTTGAAGACAAAGACGGTTAAAATTATGTTATCGTCTTCAGTCGGCGTCCGGCTGACATCGTTTGTGTAGATGCGGTTTCAACCGCCGTCCAATCTAAATTATGCTGCAAAAAATTATCAAAGGTTTCCCGATCGGGCATAGCAACCTGAGCACCCACCTTAGTTGCACACAGAGCACCCGCTGCACAGCCCCACACCACCGCCTCTGGCAAGGACAGACCGCCATCTAGCGCCGCAGCCAACCCGCCGTTAAAAGCGTCGCCAGCAGCCACAGTGTCGATCGCCCTCACAGCAAAAGCAGGCACAACAAAAGTTTCATCCGCAGTCACAGCAACCGCCCCGCGATCGCCCAATTTGACAATAACATTCTCGACACCGCGCTGCTGCAACTGTTTGGCTGCCCGAATCGCCGTTTCTGTGTCATTCACTCCAAAACCGACTAACTGGCCCGCTTCCACTTCATTCGGCGTGAGGATGTCGATTAAGGGATAAAGTTCGATCCTCTTCGTTGGCGTAGCCCCCGTAGGGGCGGGCTCCGCTAACGACAAATCCGCCACAGCCGGCGCCGGATCGAGAATCACTCGCACCCCCGCTTCACGAGCAACTTTCGCCGCTTTCAGGACAATTTCTATCGGGATTTCTAACTGTAACAGCAACGATGTAGCTTCAGGCAACACTTTTTTAAGACGTTCTATATCTGCATCGCCAACATTATTATTTGCACCCGGAATCACAATAATATTATTTTGACCGCTATCGTCTACGGCAATAATTGCCACACCTGAATGAGTGCTTTTATCTATTAATATATTTTCCGTACTCAAACCATAGGATTGTAAACTTGTCAATAATTGTTCAGCAAATTGATCGTTACCAACGCGGCCGATGATGTGGGTAAAAATGCCGAGACGCGCCGCTGCTACCGCTTGATTTGCTCCTTTACCGCCGCCGGCCGTGAAAAAATTGCTACCGATGATAGTTTCTCCTGGCTGTGGCAATCTGGGAGTTTTTGCTGCTAGATCGATATTGATACTACCAAATACAATAATGCTCATGGATGGTTAAATTTGCTAAGTGGTAATTAGGTTTGTAGTGAGGACTTCAGTCCTCTAATTTTAATATTGAATTTGGTAATTGATAATTAGGTTTGTAGTGAGGACTTCAGTCCTCTGATTTTAATATTGAATTTGGTAATTAGGTTTGTAGTGAGGACTTCAGTCCTCTGATTTTAATATTGAATTTAGTAATTGGTAATTAGGTTTGTAGTGAGGACTTCAGTCCTCTGATTTTAATATTGAATTTGGTAATTGGTAATTAGGTTTGTAGTGAAGACTTCAGTCCTCTGATTTTAATATTGAATTGGCTAATTGGCAATTGGTAACTGTGATTGGTAATTTGTCATTGGTAATTGGCTTATCTTGCTTATTTCTTGATTTTTCCATCTAACTAATGACTGACAACTGACAACTGTCAACTGTCAACTGACAACTGTCAACTGTCAACTGTCAACTGTCAACTGTCAACTGTCAACTGTCAACTGTCCCCTGAGACGTGCTAGAACTGGTATGGTCTACATCGGTCAATGCAATGGCTGCACTCACTCTCGATCGCAATCCCTGTGTCCTGCTAGTAGAAACAGACGAAGTTCTCGCCGGACACTTAAGTCTAGACTTAAAATCCTCCGGCTACGAACCAGTAATAGCTTCTAGTATCGCCACAGGCCAACATTTAGCCCATAAATTGCAGCCAGCTTTGATTGTAATCGATCGCATACTTGGCCCTGAATCGGGGCTGTCGCTGTGTTCTCACCTCCGAAGTGGTGGCAATCGGGCGCCAGTGCTATTATTGATCGGTCGCGATACAGTGGACGATCGCGTGGCTTGTCTGGAAGCTGGCGCAGATGATTATTTTCTCAAACCTTACCGCACTGAGGAGTTTATGCAGTTGGTGCGCTTGTATTTGCAGCCGGATAACACCAGCAGCGAACAACTGAGATTTGGTGATTTAGTTTTGGATTTGGCGTCTAGGCGAGCTCTACGCAACGGACGGGCGATCGACCTGACGATGAAAGAATTTGAACTGCTAAAGTATTTGATGGAACATCCCCGCGATGTTTTGACTCGCGAACAAATTCTAGAGAATGTTTGGGGTTACGATTTTCTGGGCGAGTCGAATGTGATTGAGGTTTACATCCGCTATCTGCGTCTCAAAATTGAAGATGATGGCGAGAAGCGCTTGATTCAGACTGTGCGCGGTGTTGGTTACGTGATGCGCGAAGCTTGAAGTCAGTTGACAGTTGACAGTTGTCAGTTGACAGTTGACAGTTGACAGTTGACAGTTGGTTATTTGTTATTTGTTATTTGTGAGTGGTTACCAATGCCCGATGCCCGATGCCCAATGCCCAATGCCCTATTAGCAATTGGGGTAATTCTATTTCTGCTGGGATGTTCGCCGGCTTTACCTGTCGCAAATTCTGGTGTTAATGGTACTTTGGCGGATCAGTCTCCGACGGCGACAACATCCGGTCAAGTTTTGCCTGTTTCTGCTAGAGCTCGGATAGCCGATCGCCAGATCGAACTTGAAGTCGCCAAAACATCCGAACAACAGGCTATGGGTTTAATGTACAGAACTTCTTTGGCCGATGACAGAGGAATGCTGTTTGAGTTTAAACCGGCGCGCTGGGTCAATTTTTGGATGAAAAATTGCAAGATTTCTCTGGATATGATTTTTCTGCGGGATGGAGTCGTGACAGCCATCGCAGCAGAGGCACCTCCTTGTACAGCCGATCCTTGTCCCACCTACGGGCCCGATACTCCTGTCGATCGAGTAATCGAGCTCCGGGGCGGCCTGGCTGCTGAACTTGGTGTCAAAGTGGGCGATCGGATTGAAATCGAGTTTTTATAG
The DNA here is from genome assembly GCF_013299185.1 of Microcoleus sp. bin48.metabat.b7b8b9.023. Classification (GTDB taxonomy): domain Bacteria; phylum Cyanobacteriota; class Cyanobacteriia; order Cyanobacteriales; family Microcoleaceae; genus Microcoleus. Next base: position 80,052 of record NZ_JAAFKG010000003.1, read on the forward strand.
TAACACTTCGGGCATTTTCAGCGCTTGCACATGGGGCTAGAAACCCCGTTTCTTCCTTCTATTTCCGGTTCCCAGTCGCAAAATTTAGTAGAAACCATGTTTCTGAACTCACTCCCCCTCTCCCTCTCCCCCTCTCCCAATCTCCCCCAATCTCCCCCAATCTCCCCCAATCTCCCCCAATCTCCCCCAATCTTCTCCTCTCCCCCAACTGTCAACTGTCAACTGTCAACTGTCAACTGTTGAACCCCTCTCCCCTGTTCACTTCCGGCTGAGCTCGGCTTCGAGAAACCTCAAAAAATTAATAAACTTTACAAAACTTGATAATATCTGTTAAAGTATTAATGTAAGATACAGCACAAAGACCAAAAGATTTGCTACGATGTCAATCTCAGTTCGTCTGGGCTTGAGCTTGTTTGCAGAAGCTGTAGATTGTTGGTTGCAGGTATGAGAGGAGTAAGCGACTCGTTACCAATCCTGAGAGACGATGCTCAGCCGATCGGATTCCTGGCACGAAAAGAAATTCTCTGGAACTTCTGGCGCTAAACCTGAATCTACTAAACCTGTCGGAAGTAAGATGCTACAAGCCAAATTAAGTGGCAAAGTTAACTTAAGGTAGCAAGGTCGGCTGCGATCGACATATCTGACAAATATTGCCCAAGTAGATTTGCGGATTCTGCACTTTCGCAGATGAAGTTAAACTCTGAACAACAGTGCAATTAGTTTAGGTAGCAGAATTTCTTCAGATTCGCGTTGCACAATACCGAGGTATTCAGTTTAAGTTCGATCGCGCTCAACAGGCGATCGGGCAGACAGCAGCAAAAGTGCAAAACCTTTCACTTCTTGGGAAAGGTTGGCTTTAGAGTCGCACTCAACAGTCAAGTTGGGATTTTCCACAACCGCTAATACTGTTTTAACAGCTATCGACGGTCAAGAGACAGATTTAAAACTGGCTTATTACTAATTAAAAACATCAGGTTCGCATCAGAAAATGGTGTCCTATACATGGAGACAAAATCACATGGCACCCGCTACATACACTAGATTAATTCGATTTTTACAAGAAGATTTGGCAATCTCTCCCGCGTCCATCGCTGTCGCCGAACGGGTTGGCGGTGACGAAAAACGGCAGCGAGATCGAGACCCTAATTCCTTGCCGATGGTTCTGTGGCAGTACGGTTTAGTCACTCTGGAACAATTGGATAAAATCTTTGATTGGTTGTCCCAAGCATATTAAAAGGATTTTAGATTTGAGATAAAACCCAAAATCCAAAATCCTTTAATAACTGAGATTAAGATACAGCTAACTCTTTCGCAGCAGCGGCGATACCGGCACCAGGAAGGCAGCCTTCATGACCCAATTCTTGCAACACGACTTCCAAAGCGGAAATTGCTGCTAGAATATCGCGATCGCACACAAAGCCCAAATGACCGATACGGAAGATTTTACCTTTCAAATGGTCTTGTCCGTCGGCGAGAGCAATATCAAACTTCTTTCTCATCAAAGTTCGTACTTTTTGAGCATCTACAGACGCGGGTGGCATAACTGCGGTAATGGCAGGACTGGCGGCATCATCAGCAGCAAATAATGGCAAACCCAAAGCTTTTACAGCGGCGCGAGTAGTTGTCATCAAGCGCTTGTGTCTGGCGAAAACGTTTTCCAATCCTTCGCCTTTCATCATCTGCAACGATGCTTGCAGGGCAAAAAACATATTGACTGGCGGAGTAAAAGGAGTCGTATTCTTGGCAGCGTCTTTGCTATATTTACCCAAATCTAAATAATAGCGGGGCAGTGTGGCAGTTTTGTAAGCTTTCCAAGCCTTAGGACTAACGGCTACAAAACCCAAACCCGGGGGAATCATGTAAGCTTTCTGAGAACCAGAAGCAATCACATCTAGCCCCCAAGCTTCCATTGGCACGCTGACAGCACCTAAACTGGTGACAGCATCAACCATAATTAAAGCTTCGCCGTGGGCTTTCACGTGGCGGTTGATGGTTTCGAGGTCATTCAGGACACCGGTAGAGGTTTCTGAGTGAGTGACGATGACTGCTTTGATTTGCTTCTCGGTATCTGCTTCGAGTTTTTCGCGGAAGTCTTCGGGGTTTAAAGGTTGGCCCCATTCAGCTTTGACGATTTCGGCATTTAAACCGTAAGCTTGTGCGACTTCAGCCCAGCGTTCGCCAAATTTACCGTTGCATCCGACTAAAACTCGATCGCCCGCACTCAAGAAATTAATTATCCCAGCTTCCATCGCGCCGGTACCGGAAACCGTCAAACTCAGTACGTCGCCGCTGGTTTGGTGCAGCCATTTGAGATTTTCGGTACATTCAGCAAAAATCGCGTCAAATTCCTTGCTGCGGTGGCCCATCGGGTGTTTTGCCATTGCTAGCAAAGCCGCTTCCGGCACCGGTGTCGGGCCGGGAATCATCAGCATTAACTTGTTGTCCATTATGTCGTCCTAACTTTTTCGATGGGAGTTCTACAGAATAAATCAAATACGATCGGTTGGTACTCTAAGTTTTTTAACTTTTAATGCCAGTATGGTTAGTTTCATTTAAAGACCAACGGTATTCTACTGCTAAGTTCGATCGCTCGCAGCTTTGTTCTAATTGCTTTTGAATGGCAAGGGCTTTACGCAGGGTAATAATAAGTTGGTGAACTTGTTGCTGTTGGGGCGATTGTGGACTGACAGCAAACATCGTTTTGCGTTCTAACAATTGAAGTAACAATTCATAATGAATGTACGAAGGAAGGGGAATTGGCTCCATGAAAGCTAACATACCTCAGCGAACCGATACCCCATTGCAAGTGCATGGGGCATCACAGGTGAACATTAGATGCCCGACTTCTTATTTGTTTTCTAACCTTACAAAAACCCCTGCTTTGCCGATCGAATATTCGGGGCTGGGTGCGTTGGTAACGCTAAATTTTGCGATCGACTGGCGAGAGCGAATAGATTTAATTGCTTTCTGGCAAAATATTTCTACGCAATATAGCTTTGAGTGCTATTTTTTTTTTCAGTTAGGCGCTTGAGTCGATGCAGGCTCGAATTTCTGATTATTTACCTACTCAATCATTTTTTATCAGAATTCGGGGGTGTTTGTCAAGCAGTCTCGCCTTTGGTGATGTGCGGGTGCGCCTCGGCAAGGGCGGCTAGAGCAGCGCCCGGATCTGGCTGCTTGACTAGGGATTCGCCGATGAGGACGGCTTGGACTCCGGCGCTGGCGACTTGGCTGAGGTCGTCGGCTGTATGGATTCCTGACTCGCTGACAGTGAGGATGCTTTTTGCTTGAATTTCCGTTTGGCGCGAGGCTAATAGTTGGCTGGTGGTTTCTAGAGTGACAGAAAAGTCTTCTAGGTTGCGGTTATTGATGCCGATCAGGTTGACTCCTTCTAGGGTTAATACTCGATCGAGTTCTTCGAGAGTGTGAACTTCTATTAAGGCCGTCATGCCCAAAGTCTTGACAATTTTCACAAAGTATTGTAAGTCTTTATCAGATAAGATAGCTGCGATTAACAATACAGCATCGGCGCCGCTAATCCGGGCGAGATAGATTTGGTAAGGATAGATAATAAATTCTTTGCAAAGTAGGGGCAAATCGACGGCGGCACGGATTTTAGAGAGGTTGTCGAAACTGCCTTGAAAGAACTTTTCATCAGTGAGTACGGAGATGCAGCTAGCGCCGTTTTCTTGGTAGGATTTGGCGATCGCAACTGGATCGAAATCTTCGCGAATTACGCCTTTGCTGGGGGAAGCTTTTTTAACTTCGGCGATGATTGCTGGTGTGGTTTTACCGTTTTTGAGTGCGCCGAGGAAGTCGCGGATCGGGGGTGCAAAGGGGAGTCTTTTGTGAAGTTCGGCTAAGGGCGTGCGATCGCGCTTTTGGGCAACTTCCGCTTCTTTTTGCCAGACAATTTCTTCGAGGATGTGCCGGGGTTTGGAGTCTGGTACGGCGATTTCGTAGCTGAGGTAGAGTACGGAGACTGAGGTGCTGGGCGGACGGCGACGGATTTGGAGCATAGTAGGGGGGATAAACAGTTGACAGTTGACAGTTGACAGTTGACAGCGAGGTTTTTACGCTGGGGATTTATACCTTACCGCGATCGCCACAAGTTTCAACCTATTATATAATAGAAGTCTCTATTACGATTAATTGAACAGAAACAAACTCGGATTGACCTGAAAAAACTTTCCCAAAGCCTCAGCTTGTTTTTTGGTAATTTCTAGCTGGTTATTAATGATTTGAGTTACTATCTCAATTGTATCCATAATTCCCACTAAATCTGCGGCTTCTAAATTTCTAGCATCCATCAAATGAAGAAGTCTTGAGTGGGGAGTTGAAGCATTTATTTGATAAATTTTTTGTTCAAAATCTTCAATTAATTTGACTAATAGTTCGAGGAGAGTATCTTCTTCGGGAGTTGGATTTTCCCGAGACAGCAAGCTTTCAACAATTTCCAAAAATATCTCGTTTTCATCTTCATTTTTGATGATTCGCGGTTGATATTGAGATAGGAAGCTGCTGTACTTGTCAAAGTCAAACATTTTGCGATCGTTCAGATGTTGTGCAGATACCTAATATTATCAAATTTAAGGGCGATCGGTCAAAACCCAAAATCTAAGAAACCGGGTTTTTTGCTAAATCACCGACTGTAACGAAAGATTCTCGAAAAAACCCGGTTTCTGGCCACCCGCGCGTCCGTGACTACGGCATAAACCAAAGAAACCGGGTTTTTCGTAGTTTTTAGGCGGTGTAACGATATTCTCGGAAAAAACCCGGTTTCTGACCACAACAAACAAAGGTCGATCGCACATTTCCAAATTCCCGATAATTCACTGTAGGGAAACGGCATTGCCGTGTCCTGACCTGGATTTGCTATATAATTTTTATAACTCACTGTTGGGGCGGGAATAGTTAGTTTTGACATACTCTTTTAGTACGGGTCCAAGGGTGAAAAATGTGCGATCGCCCTCCTGGATTTTTTCAACTAACGAACGCCGTCCCAAGGATTGCATAACTTTCAAAAAGTGCGATCGAGATAATTGCATATTCTCTGGCACTTTTGCGAGGTAAACTGGCGCTGTTTCACTTGCTAGCCATGACATCACCTGTTTTTATGATGATCGTTCGTTAACGATTTGCTGATTTAAATCTATTCACCTGCATGGCGATCGGGTTCAAATTCGTAAAAATGAATTTTCTGGCTAACTTTACAGTAAAATATTCGGGAACATCTTTTATCACTACTACTTTGTCCCATTTTGAAAACATCAGCGCTATATTTAGTGTATTTTTTATTGCCAATTGTTATTTTTTCACCTTGATACTTGTGCTTGCGAATATCTATATCTAAATCGTAGACAATTTGAGTCATGGATTTGATAAATCGTTTTTGATAGGAACGATTTTGATTTAAAAAATTAGCTCGTTGTATACTCAGCCAAAATTTTTCATTTAATTCATAATCTTGCCGTGTCAAATTAGACAACCATCCATCTTGTAAAACTGATTGACTGTAGCAAATTTCAATAGCTTGCCGAATCTGATTTTCTCGGTGTCTTTCGTCAACTATAATTTTTGATAAAAAATCAGTTACATCAAATAGCTGTTTTACATCCTCAGCCACCAAAAATTTTTGAGCAATTGAAATATTATCAGATTCTACCATTACTGTCTGACAAGCGGTAGGACTTACCAAGTACAGCAAGTCAGTATAATTACAAGACAAGCATTTCTCAATCAATAAATTCCATTCATTTAAGACAGCTTCAGGAAGTAATTCATTACCAAATTTACACGCGGGGTTATTTTCGGCTAATGCGGCGCACTCCCCAGGACAAAATTCAAATCTTCTAAACAATTCAGGGATAATTTTATCCTTAAAAAATCTTGTGTAATGCTCTTCAACTTCTGGCTGATTTTTGAAAGGATTATTATTGTATATTTCTGCCAGCAGTCCCTCACTAAATTTAAACTTAATTAACTGATATAAACTGTCTGTATCTCTTTCAATATTTTCAATATCGGTTAGTAATGAGTTAAGGGACTGAAAAATTTCAAAATAGCGTCGCGATTGCCATGCTTTTTCACTGACAGCTAAATAGATAGGATCTAAATATTTTCTCATTATCTAAACTTTGTCATCCTTTTCTTCAAAGTTGCTTCCATTAAATCCCGCGCGTCATTTTCATCAAAGAAGCCAACTGGCCAATTTTGGATCTCGCCAAACTCATTAATTTGAATCTGTTTTACAACCGAAGTTTTCTGCTTTTCATCAAAACTTACAAAAAGAGTATTTAAAAGCTCTTTAACTTCACCAGACTCTTCTTGGGCAATTCGCAGACACAATCGGTTGATTAAATGTTCGCTATGAGTTTCGATTACTAATTTTTTTCCAGACTTAGCCATGCAAATAAAAAAATCAGCAAGCTTTGACTGTAGTGAAGGATGTAAATGAATTTCAGGCTGTTCTAAAACAATAGTTTCTTCTGGTTTTGTCCGCAAGCATTCTACTAAAATTGGCAAAATTTGACTGACACCAAATCCAACATCTGGTAAATGTACTTCTATTCCCGATGAGTTTAATTTAACTTGGCCTGGAATGCCACCTAAACCAACTACAGAAGTGATATTAGGTAATTTCATACATTCGGACAACCACCAGTTGACTGCTTCTAGCATTTTATCTGACTCTCGCAGTTCGTATTCTTGGATCTGTTTTCCTTGATAAATACATCTGTAATATTTAGGAATCTTCTGATCTTGTTCGACAGCAAGAACTAAAGGAGTATATTCACCATTAATCCCAATATCAATTTTTCTGAGATCGTCAAACAAGTAAAATCGCTTGGGTGCTTCACGTAGAGGCCCTATATATCTAATATTAGACCATAATTGTCTTAAATAAGTAGCTGTGACTTGGTAATCACCATAATAATACATAAGTTCAATTTCTTTTTCTTGCTTAGACAAAGAGAATTCCTCTCTGATCAAAGCTAAAGTATTTTTCTGAATGTCGGTCTTTTTTTCGGGTGTAGATTGTTTTTGAATGTTGTTTAAGTCGCCTAGAATTGTATCAATAAATTTAGCTAAGTGTTTTGGGACTCTGATTTTGCTGAAATCGCTCTTGACCTTATTTAGATTTGTATAGCTTTGTCTGGCAAAGTCATTAACTTTTAAAATCGTTGGTAATATTCCCTCAAACCTAACTCGGACATTATCAAATACTATTTCATCTATTAATGTTTCTTGAAAAAACTTGGTTTCAGTAAATTTTTTTGTATCTAAACGATCGATAAAGTATGAAAAAGGAGATATATCATATAGTCCATACAATCCATAATGTATCCACCTAGACAAGAAATCTCTAAGTTTGATATGGTTTAATTTTAGTGAATATTTGTTTGTAGCAACCCGCTTAATTGTCAATAGTAAATTACTATTTAAGTCTCGAAATACAAAACTGCTAACTAATAAATTACCTTTTCTATCGACTGAATTTAATGTTTCGTTTTCCTGACTAGAAAGCTTTACTTCTACTTCTACATCAATTCGCTCAAAATTTCTTGAATTCCAATATCTTGTGTTGTCTGTAAATTCAAACTCCCCTGATATTTTCCAGGAAAAACCGATTTCTTTTTCGGTTGCATGATTGTTAATTACATCTGCCCAATCACCCAGACGGACGTAGAGTCCATTAAAAACGACAGGTTCTTGAGTGTAAGGCTCGATCGAGAGTTGGCTGCTATCAATATTTGATTGTTTCATCAAAAGTAAACTCTGGATGATTGAACTTTTGCCAGAACTGTTGATGCCACAAAGCACTGTTAGTGGCTTCAGTTCGATCGCATCAAGCTCTTTAAATCCTTTGAAGTTTGATAAAGCAAATTTTGTTTTCATAAAATTATGACTCTCCAAATGGTTAGAATTATATTTGGCTCAGACGATCTGAGTAATTGGGATGCGAAACTTAACGATCGTAAATTTTAGCGAGGCAATATTAGATTTTTAATTTTCCTTGTTGTTTGATATCTACTAAAGTAACATATAATGTAGAATCGAGTATATTTTAGCGACAAATAATATGCAATTACTAGCGCTCGACGATAAACTCAAGAACATCCTAACGCAACTTCGATCGCACTTCGAGCAAATCTACGACACTCGCCTTGTCACAATGGTACTCTACGGTTCCCAAGCGCGAGGCGATGCACGCCCCGACTCTGACATTGATATTTTAGTCGTCCTCAAAGGACAAGTCAATCCCGGCGAAGAAATTAAAAGAACCAGTCACATTCGAGCCGATTTGTCGCTTCAAAATGATGAAGTGATTAGCTGTCTGTTTATGGACGAACAGCGATTCATGCACTACAACGGGCCTTTATTGAGGAATATTCGTAAAGAGGGAATCGCTTTATGAAACCAGAACAATTAGACTTACTACTGAAAGCTCGTCAAAGTTTATCGGCGGCAAAGCTATTACTAAATAATGGTTTCCCAGACTATGCAGCATCTCGCGCTTATTATGCCATGTTTTACATTGCTGAGGCATTTTTAGATGGGGAAGGAATGTCATTTTCGAGTCATGCCGCAGTGATTGGAGCTTTCGGCCGAGAATTTGCCCGTACAGGAAGAGTTCCTGTTGAGTTTCACAGATTTTTAATCGATGCTCAAGATTTGCGAAATAGCGGGGATTATGGGGGACTTGATACTGTCACTGTCGAGCAAGCTGCGGAGCAAATTAACTGCGGTGAGCAATTTCTAGAATTAGCCCAAAATGCGATCGGCACTTTACCGCCACTCTAAATAAGTGCGATTCCCTACGGGATAGCTACGCTTCACGCAATTTCATCTCCTTTAGCTTCCTCCACCATCAAAACAAACTCCCGCAGATTTTTTACAGCAAAATATCCGCCCTCTTTGACAAAATCCCCGCCGCAAATGACAGGAATTCTTTCCTGATAAGCTTTTACTGCCAAATTGAAATCATTTTCTTTCAATTCGAGATAGATTTTCTGCAACTTACCCACAACGAACCCCATCATCACTACCTTAGCAATTTTTTCCCCTTCTTCGCGATCGCATTTAACGACAAATCCTTGAATCTCAGTATTGTCTAACGAAGTAATTAAATCGCTTAAAATCTCTAACTGAGAACGATTTTCTGACAATTCCAACTTCTTGACAGCATCTCCCATTCGAGCTGGATAATCGGCAAAATCCCTTGTCAAGGGTAGCCCAATATCAAATACATCTCCCGCATCATTTTTCTTAACCCAAATCGCTCCTTTATTGTCATAAATTCGGCTATGTTCGTGCCAGCCATTTCTTTGTAAATATGCTATAATCACATTCACATCTAAACTCTTGAAAACTTCAAAATCCTTTACAGTTACTTTCATGGGACGCCTCCTTTGCTAATACGCTGCATAATTGACTCAAGAGCATCTGGTGTAAACTGATTCCGGCGGGGCAATTCAACAGTAATGCGATTTGTATTTCTAGTTTCAGGCATTCCCCGCAGCGATACCCAATAGGCACAATGTCTAAGCAATATTTCCTGTTCTGACTGTTGTATCCATTCCCCGATATTTTCGGGTACTAAAACCACAATTAGCAGGCGGGGAATAAAGGTGGTGACTCTTAAGTCGTTATAATTTTTGACGTTGAGCGGATATCGCACAGATTGAGCATCGAGTACATCTCTTGAAGTACATTTTAACTGCAATTCGAGGCGGTGCGGTTGCATTGGATCGTAGCCGACAGCCTTGATACAGAGATCCACGCTATCATAATCATTCTCTGGTTGATCTACAGAACAGCCGGCCACTGTCGCCACAGCACGCACGTAAGCCTTGCTAAATAATTCTTTTCGCTGATTCAGTTCCATTTAAAGACGGTTTCGAGAAAGGGGCGATCGCACTTTGGTGTCAACAAACACGTCAAACATAGTACCAGTCTTTCGTCGATCCGATAGGCTCTAGATCCCCCCTAACCCCCCTTAACAAGGGGGGGACAAGAGCATTCAAAGCCCTTCTTAAGTGGGGAACCGGATTTCAAAGTCCCCCTTCTTAAGGGGGATTTAGGGGGATCTAGACTCGGCTACAAACGAGTTTTTTCGAGGGTTTAGACTTGAGTTGACACTAATCGGAACTCCGCCCCTACCAATTAATGACCGCCCGCCGCCCCAGCCGCCCGTTTAAACGCTTCATCCAGCACTTCTGAAAGCGTCGGGTGAGTGTGCACTCGGAATGCTAAAGAGTTCACTGAATCCCGCTGGGCGATCGCATTTGCCGCCTCCTGAATCAAATCCGAAGCGTGCAAACCGAAAATGTGCACGCCCAACAATTCCCCAGTATCTTTCCGGTAAATCACCTTAGCCATACCGTCGGTTTCACCCTCCGCAATAGCTTTAGAATTTCCCTTAAAATAACTCTTGACAGAAGCGACCTCAAACCCTTCGGTTTTTCCTAACTCCTTCGCCGCAGGTTCATTCATTCCCACATAGCTAATTTCTGGGTGAGTAAAAGCTGCCGCTGGGATACTCAAATAGTCTACTTCGCGAGTGCGGCCGCAAATATTTTCGACTGCGGCAATTCCTTGAGCAGATGCAGCGTGGGCTAACATCATTTTGCCATTAACATCGCCGATCGCCCACAAATTTGCGATCGGTTCTCCCGCCGCCAAAACCTGCATCTTATCGTTAACTGGAATATAGCCGCGCATCGTTTCGACGCCAACGGTTTCTAATCCCAGATTCTTGCTGACGGGAACTCGGCCAGTTGCTACCAAACAAGCATCAACTTCCAAAATCTCGACAACTTCCTTAGTTTTGAAATCAGCTAATTCAATAATTACTGGGGAACCAGGGATAATTTTCTTGGCTAACAAACCAACTTTTGTTTCAATATCGCGCGGTGCAATTAACACTCGTTCTGCTAATTTAGCAATATCCGGGTCAAAAGTTGGCATCAATTGATCTAGAGCTTCAATCATCGTAATTTCGCAGCCGAGGGCTGTGTAAATATCCGAAAACTCCAAACCAATATAACCGCTGCCAATAATTGCGATCCACTTCGGTAGCGATTCCAATCTGACAGCATCATCGCTAGTAAATACAGTTTTGCCGTCAATTTCTATCCCTGGAGGGACGAAGGGAATTGAACCGGGAGCGAGAATAATATCCTTGGCGGTAATAGTTTTCTCGCCTTTGTCGGTTTCGATCGCAATTTTTTGAGCAGCCGCAATTTTGCCCCAACCTTGGATGACATCGACGTTCAAACGTTTGAGGCTGTTTGTCAAGTCGCCGCGAAGTTTGCTAACAATAGTGTTAGCGTGATTGGCGATCGCCCCGCGATCGAAATCCACACTTCCCAACTGAATTCCCAAAGTCTTGAGGTGGTGTGCATTCCGCATATCCCGCACCCGCCCCGAAGCCGCCAGCAGCGCCTTTGAGGGAATGCAGCCGCGGTTGACACAAGTCCCGCCCATGTCGCCTGCTTCGATAATTGCCACTTTCAGCCCGCAGCTAACCGCGTGTATAGCGGCCCCGTGTCCGCCCACGCCGGCGCCGATAATTGCTAAATCGTAATCAAATCCTTGAGTCACCTTAAAATCTCCTAATGCCTTTGAAATCTTAGGACTCAAGCAAAAAACACCGTCTGTCCGTCCTTTCGAGGTGGTGCGTTGCGATCGCAACCCTTGAACAGTGGCAATAGTTGCATAAGTCCTGTGTCCTTATTCTCGACTAGACTAGGGTTAATTAGACAGTAACTGAGATTTTTTTAGGGTCGATTATGTTGAGCTGGGTGTGCGCCAAGTCTCAAATCACCCTGTCGGCGGGTGTAAAGTTAAGTACAGATTGATGGCTGACAATGCCCATTCGTGTCAACAATCAAGTCAAATGCAGTGCCGGTGTAGTGTTTGATGCTATAGCCTGGATCCCCCCTAACCCCCCTTGTGAAGGGGGGGACAAGAGGTGGTCAAAGTTAACCCCTACTTCTTAAAGCTTGCCCCCTACTCCCCCTTAAGAAGGGGGGAACCGGAAGTGGTCAAAGTCAACGCCTACTTCTTAAGTCTGATCCCCCCCCCTTAGCTTGCCCCCTACTCCCCCGGATAGTCGGGGGGAACAAGAGGCGCTCAAAGTCCCCCTTCTTAAGGGGGATTTAGGGGGATCGGGCCTCGGATAAAAGCCAAATTTCTCAAGGGTTTTAGTTGATTGAGGTTTTGATGTCTAATATCTGCACGTGCCGGCGGGCAGAGTTTATCGGCAAGTTTTGAAGTCTATGGAGTGGCTTATGATGGAAGACGATGACCTGAAAGATTCACGCCGGGCCTCGGCTCAAGCTTTTTTTCAGTCCCTGGATGAATTGTTTGATTATATAGAAGCTTCCAACCCTGATGCGGCAAAGCCTCAGTCTCCGTCGCCTCAACCTAAGCCTGCTAGTGAGTCTGCGAGTCGGCCGAAGAAGGCTAAAGCTAAGAAAATTAATTTGTCGGATTTTGAAGATGCGATCGCAGATTTGGAACAGTTTATCCAGAATAAGCGCCAGAATCGCCCGGAATCTAATCAATAGTGCGACACGTTTTAATTAATTATGTCCGCCAAATGACGGATAGTATAAGCTGGCGGACGATCGCCCTGGCTGGATTTTGCTGGAGTTTGCGATCGCGCCAGCGGTTATACTGTGGTTAGTCTTGGTCTGTGAATTGTTTGGATAGGCGATTTAGGCGATCGGTGTTTTGTCGATCGAGCTTGACGAGCACAAACAGGATCTTGAGTGTTAACTCGCTGGCGGTGTTAATTGTTTTTTCTGGAACTTTGCCAGCAACAAAGGAACCGATACCTACAAGATAGAACAAAACACTCGTGATGATGAATCCACGTATTGCCAGAGCATAGGAATGAGCTTGATGCAAAAGTTCTTGTTGAGGAGTGCGATCGATTGTGCTATTATCACAGAACAATTGTTGGTTAATATTTAAATGATTATTAGACATTTATCTTGCTGGAAATCTACAAACATATTGCAGATTAACGATAGAATAAATATTATTTGCTGATAATAATTATGGGGCGATCGCTTAGAGTTTCTCCAGGGTGCATTGAACAAGTCCAATCGGCTGTAGTGATGAGGGGCTTTGCGAGTAAGGGGGATTTGGCTGAAACATTGAGATTATCCCGATCTACTGTCACGAAATTTCTGGCGGGACAACCTGTTGATTATCGAAATTTTGTTGAAATTAGCGAGAAATTGGGGTTTAAGTGGAACACCATTGCCACTCTAGAAATAACAAATCCTCAGTCACCTCAACTTAATTCACAACAAATCTTTGAGGAAACTTCTTCGTTTATAACTGGGAATCCCATCACCCATCCGCGCTGCTTCTTTGGACGCGAGAAAGAACTCAAACGCCTATTCAATTTGCTCAAACGCCTTCCATTGCAAAATGCTGCCATTATCGGCAAAAAGCGCAGTGGCAAGACTTCTCTGCTGCAATATTTGAAAAACATTACCACCACCCCAACAGAACAGTTACGTCCCAATCAAAAATCTGACTGGTTGCCCAATCCAGAAAACTATCGCTGGATATTCGTAGATTTTCAAGATTCGCGACTTCAGAATCGGGAAGGGCTGCTGCGCTACATTTTGGAATCCCTAAAAATGGAAGTGCCTAACCCTTGCGACTTGGATAGATTTATGGATGTAGTTAGCCGTAATTTACATCAACCCACAGTCATCTTACTAGACGAAATTGGTGTCGGTTTACAACGCTGTCCCGAATTAGATGATGGATTTTGGGAAAGTTTGCGATCTTTGGCAACAAACCAAACAAATGGGAATCTAGGGTTTGTTTTAGCAGCTCCTGAATCACCGATTGAATTAGCGACTAGCACCGGACATAGTTCGCCTTTTTTCAATATTTTTGGATATACTACAACTCTGGGAGCTATGACTGAATCTGAGGCGCGGGAGTTGATAGGCAGTTCGCCCATACCTTTTCCTGATGAGGATGTCGAGTGGATTTTGGCTCACAGTCAATGCTGGCCTCTGCTGCTCCAAATCTTGTGTAGAGAACGATTATTTAGTCTGGAAGAGGGGGAAACTGGGGATAATTGGCATGAAGAAGGTTTGCAACAAATAAAGCTATTCGCTCATTTTTAAAAGTAAATGCCGTGAGAACTAATTTGCCTCTAAAGCTGAATCATTTACTCACCTTTTGCTACTAGATGGTGCTAGAAATAAGCTAAGCTATCGCGCAGTTAAGTTGGATAATTTTGAGGCTGAAACCGCCTCTTGCTTCTAGGGGGCTGGCAATCGGTATTGCGGAGCCAATTTATGCAATAATTTCATTGTCAACAATAAGTCAGTCACAAGTCAGCCACAAGTCAGTCACAAGTCAGTTACAAGTCAACTTCATAAACTTTTAAGTCAGTCACGTCTAAATGTATAATACAAATACGTATTAACGAAAACAGACTGTATTCGTTTAAAGCGATGTGGTCGTGTAAAACAAAAAAGCCAAGTAAGGTGACAACTTACTTAGCTGGTCTTGATTAAAAAAAGTAGTTCAACGATTCACACTGTTGCTATTCATGCTTGTCGTCATCCTTGCCCTTGCTCCTATCCTCCATAGGCATGAGTAATTGGATGATAACGGGAAACACGACTGGATCATTAAAAGGTACGTCATTCAATATGGCGCAGGCCACCAAAGCAACAGCCAAGAGTAGTCGATAAAAAATACTCATCGAGTTTTCCTTCAAAAGTTTGATCAAAGCTTCTGAACGGTAGCTCAAGGGTAATGTTCAGGGGGAGCGTGGGTGTCCAGAGTCTAAAGGTACTGGGCACTCTATTCTCTTTTTCCCTAACGCAAATCTAACACAGCAATTTTAGCGAGCTGCATTAATTTATTGCTAGCTCATATTTTAATGTTTTATGTATTTGCACTCATTTGTGCATTTTTACTTATATTTTTCGGATATACTAGCTATCGCCGATCGTCCGATCGGCAAACAAAGATTAAACAGGATGTACAAAGGCTAGAAATCTGTGCAGACGTAACAGCCATAAGTAACGCTCACCACAGTATATCGATCGGCGAACTAAACAGTCAAGCCAGCGCCTTACTCAGTAGCTTCAGTCATATCAGCCAAGACGTAGATGCAGCCATCAACCAGGGAAGCGCTTACAACCAGCGTTTCGCCCTCAGTGCTGTAGCAGAAAAATTAAACAGTTTAATACGAGAACTCACCCGCAGTAGCGATAAATATTCTGTTCGTTTTCGCCCTATTGCTACCAATTGGTCTGAAATAGTCACCAACCATATACGAGAACTAGCAGAAGCAGTCGAACTTCGACAAGAAATCGACAACCCTTATATCCTCGGCGTACCCCTTACAGAACAGCAAGAAATCTTCGCCGGACGTACTGATATCGGCACGCGCATCGAGCAATTAATTCTAGACCGTCGCCGCCCTCCTTTGCTACTCTACGGTCAGCGACGAATGGGCAAAACTTCCTTACTCCATAACCTGAGACGCTTGCTACCCAGCAGCATTATTCCCATGTTTGTAGATTTACAAGGCCCAGTTTCATCAGCGAGTGATTATGCTGGTTTGCTCTACAATATCGCTAGGAGTATGACAAACTCAGCGAAGCGCCAAAGTGCGTTAACTCTCCCATCTCTCGATCGCGAAACACTGCAAGATGACCCATTCACCCGCTTTGATGAATGGCTGGACAAAGTAGAAGACGCACTACAAGAAAATATTGCCCTGCTTGCCTTAGATGAATTCGAGGCGCTAGATGATGCCATCAGAAAAGGACGTTTCGACGAGCAAGATGTTCTGGGAATGTTGCGTCACCTGATTCAACATCGCACTCGCTTCAAAGTGATGCTAGCTGGCTCTCATACGATCGAAGAATTTCAGCGTTGGGCTAGCTATTTAATCAATGTCCAAGTCGTTCATATCAGCTACCTGAAACAACCGGAAGCGCGTCAACTAATTGAGCAACCCGTCGAAGATTTTACCCTGCGTTACGAAGCGGATGCGAGCGATCGAGTTTTGCAACTCACCCGCTGTCACCCTTTCCTCATACAACTCCTCTGCGCTGAAATTGTCGCCCTTAAAAACGAGCAAGATCCATCTATCCGCCGACTGGCAAATTTAGCTGATGTGGAAGCAGCAATATCAGCAGCTTTGAGTGTGGGCAGTTTCTTCTTTGCAGATATTCAAAAAAATCAAGTAGATGGAGCAGGATTAGCTATTTTGCAGTTTTTGGCAGCACAAGGGGAAGGGAAAATCGTGAGCCGGGAAACTATTTTGCAAGAGTTTACTGATGATTTTGATGCTGTCGGTTTGCTTCTGCAACGGGAGTTGATTGAGGAAGTTGGTGATGGTTATTGTTTCCAGGTTGAGTTGATGCGGCGCTGGTTTGCACGGGGTGTTAGATAGTACGCTATTTTAGGGATTAGTAACCTATAGCCTTTCTCAAAAAGATGAGGTATAACTGACAGCTTATATCACCTCTTAAGCCAAGAAGGGCTGAAGCCCAACAACGTACCTCATATTTTAATAGCAATTTTTAAAAGTATTGCTACTAAACAATTTTTGGGTTTGTTGGCTCAAATATTGTCGCCGGTGTGCGTCGCTGTGAGAGTTTCGATATTTTTTGGGTACGATCTTTACTTTGACGCACCCTACAAATAATTTGTTCCTCGCAATGATAAAAAACTTTAATCCAACGGTATTCACCTTGAGAGTGCAGAGAGAACACCGCTGCCATCTAACTACGACTTCACATATTTTGATAATTATTATACGTAAATTTACGTATCTTGACAATTATTTAAACTCTACCCTACGTATGTGGAAAACCCATTATTTGCATGGCTGAAAAATTTATCTGACATTTATCCGGATCGCAGTAATTGACGATGAAACACTGCTTAGCATGACCGATAACTATCAAAAAAGCTTAAGCCTCTGGTTGTTTTCTGTCACTTCTAATCGTTAATTACTATCAAAAGAGAAGCTATGCCTACTCCATTGAATGGTTCTTTGGGTCAAACCACTAATTTCACCAGCGTCAATGACCTCATTACAAAATGGCCGACTGCTGCCCAGAATCAAGGTATCAAACTGTCTGGGTTAGCTTTTGATGGCGTGGAAACTGATTACCTCAATCCTCAAGCGATCGCCAATCTCACCTTACCAACTAATGAAAATCCTAAAAGCTGGTTGAGTTATGGCAGTAGCCCTGGTATTGGTGTTTCATCGTCCTATGATGGTTGGTTCACCGACATCACTAAAATTAGAGCGGAAATCAACTATAATCCCAACACAAATCAATCTCAGGCGCTGAAGCTGAAATGGGCAGATAACCAAGATATCACTAGCGCCACGATCGACCTTAGCACCTTGGGTATCAAAACTAGCCCAGGAGTTGGCGATCAAGGTAATGAAGTTGGTTTGCTACAAATCTTTAATAATGGGACTCTGGTACCAGCCAGCAATTTTACGATCACTCGTCTCAACGCTCCGATCGCTCCAAAAGCGATTACTGCGGGTGCAGATGGAGTGACTTTCACTGGCGATCGCACCGATGGCAGTTTCCAATTCAAGATAGAAGCCAAGCCTCTCACCAACACTGCTTTTGACGAACTGCGGTTCTCCGCCAAACCCTACGATAGCCCCACCGCTGCCTACACCGCCAGCTCTTTCAAAGACGATAGTTCCGACTACCTGGTGCGGAAGATTGACTATCAAGGCACGGCAAATCAGCCTAGCCTTCAGTTTAGTGCCCCAACCTTCAGCGTCAACGAAAACGGGACAGCGGTTGCAGCCGTAACCGTGACGCGCACGGGTGGCAGCGAGGGCGCAGTTTCAGCTACAGTCAACTTGACCAATGGTACTGCTACGGCCCCTGGTGACTACAACAATACTGCCATCCCTGTCAATTTTGCCGCTGGGGACTCTACACCCAAGACTATCACCGTTCCCATTGTCGATGACACCTTGGTGGAGTCTACCGAAACTGTCAACTTAACTTTGGCAAACCCGACAGGTGGTGCAACGATTGGGACGCAAGGCACTGCCAGTTTGAGAATCATAGACAATGACACTCTCCCTGCGAGCACCCTGCAATTTAGTGCTCCTACCTTTAGTGTCAACGAAAATGGCACGGCCGTTGCAGCCGTAACCGTCACTCGTACTGGCAGCAGTACCGCCGCAGTCTCCGCCACAGTCAACTTGACCAATGGTACTGCTACGGCCCCTGGTGACTACAACAATACTGCCATCCCTGTCAATTTTGCCGCTGGGGAGACAGCACCCAAGACTATCACCATTCCCATTGTCGATGACACTTTGGTGGAAGGTACCGAAACTGTCAACTTAACTTTGGCAAACCCCACAGGTGGTGCAACGATTGGGACGCAAGGCACTGCCACTTTGAGCATAGTGGACAATGACACTCTCCCTGCGAGCAGCCTGCAATTTAGTGCTCCTACCTTTAGGGTTAGAGAAGATGGCGTACCGATCGCAGCCGTGACAGTCACTCGCACTGGTAGCAGTACCGCAGCAGTTTCAGCCAGCCTCAACTTGACTAATGGCACTGCTACAGCCCCTGCTGACTACAACAATAGTCCCATCCCTGTCAATTTTGCTGCTGGCGACTCCACACCCAAAGTCGTCAATATTCCGATCGTCAACGATACTTTGGTAGAGAGTACCGAAACAATCAATTTAACTTTGGCAAACCCGACAGGTGGTGCGGCGATTGGAACGCAAGGTACCGCCCGTTTGGACATCGCAGACAATGATAGCAGCCTGCAATTTAGTGCTCCTACCTTCAGCACCAACGAAAATGGAACACCCATTGCAGCAGTGACAGTCACTCGCACAGGTGTAGCCTCTGGTGCAGTCTCAGCCACTGTCAGCTTGGCCGATGGAACTGCTACAGCCCCTGGTGACTACGCCAATACTCCGATCTCGGTCAATTTTGCTGCTGGCGATTCTGCACCCAAAGTCGTCAATATTCCGATCGTCGATGACACCTTGGTAGAGGGTACCGAAAATATCCGCTTAACTTTGGGCAGCCCGACAGGCAATGCAACAATCGGGACGCAAAGTACAGCCACTTTCGACATCATAGACAATGACACTCTCCCTGCGAGCAGCCTGCAATTTAGTGCTCCTACCTTTAGTGTCAACGAAGATGGCGTACCGAGCGCAGCCGTGACAGTCACTCGTACTGGCAGCAGTACCGCCGCAGTTTCAGCTACTGTGAACCTAGCCAACGGTAGTGCTACAGCCCCTGCTGATTACAACAATAGTCCCATCCTGGTCAATTTTGGTGCTGGCGATTCTGCACCCAAGACGATCAATATTCCGATCGTCAACGACACCTTGGTAGAGGGTACCGAAACTGTCAACTTAAGTTTGGTTAACCCGACAGGCGGTGCGACGATTGGAACGCAAGGTACCGCCAGTTTGAACATTCTAGACAATGACAGCAGCCTGCAATTCAGTGGCTCCAGCTTCAGTGTCAACGAAGATGGAACCCCCATCACAACCGTAACCGTAACTCGTACTGGCAGTAGTGCT
The DNA here is from genome assembly GCF_013299185.1 of Microcoleus sp. bin48.metabat.b7b8b9.023. Lineage (GTDB taxonomy): Bacteria > Cyanobacteriota > Cyanobacteriia > Cyanobacteriales > Microcoleaceae > Microcoleus. The sequence goes on from NZ_JAAFKG010000003.1 coordinate 99,664, forward strand.
GGTGCTGTGTCAGCCACCGTCAGCTTGGCCGATGGAACTGCTACAGCCCCTGGTGACTACGCCAATACTCCGATCGCTGTCAATTTTGCCGCTGGGGACAACACGCCCAAAACGGTCAATATTCCGATCGTCAACGACACTCTGGTAGAAGGTAACGAAACTGTCCGTTTAACTTTGGGTAGCCCGACAGGCAATACCACCATTGGCACCCAAAGCACAGCCACTGTCAACATCGTAGACAATGACAGCAGCCTGCAATTTAGTTCCCCTACCTTTGGCGTCAACGAAGATGGAACGCCCGTTGCAGCCGTGACAGTTACTCGAACTGGCAGCAGCGCCGGTGCAGTCTCAGCCAACGTGAACTTGACTAACGGTACTGCGATCGCCCCTGGTGATTACACCGGTACTCCGATTCCTGTCAATTTTGCCGCTGGGGATACGACACCCAAAGTCATCAATATTCCGATTATCAACGACGCTTTGGTAGAGGGTACCGAAACAGTCAATTTAAGTTTGGTTGGCCCGACAGGCAATGCCACCATTGGCACCCAAAGTACCGCCACTTTGAACATCTTAGACAATGACAGCACCCTGCAATTTAGCGCTCCTACCTTCAGGGTTCGAGAAGATGGCGTACCGATCGCAGCCGTGACAGTCACTCGCACTGGCAGCAATGTCGGTGCAGTCTCAGCCAGCGTCAACTTGGCCGATGGTACTGCTACAACCCCTGCTGACTACACCGGTACTCCGATCGTTGTCAATTTTGCTGATGGGGACAACACACCCAAGACAGTGGATATTCCGATCGTCAACGACACCTTGGTAGAGGGTAACGAAACAGTCAATTTAAGTTTGGTTAGCCCGACAGGCAACGCCACCATTGGCACCCAAGGAACCGCCATTTTGGACATTGCAGACAATGACAGCACTCTGCAATTTAGTTCCCCTACCTTTAGCGCCAATGAAGATGGAACACCCGTTGCAGTCGTGACAGTTACTCGCACTGGTATTAATACTGGTGCAGTCTCAGCCACCGTCAGCTTGACTGATGGAACTGCTACAGCCCCTGGCGACTACGGCAACACTCCCATCTTGGTCAATTTTGGCGCTGGGGACAGCATACCCAAAACACTCACCATTCCTATTGTCAACGACACCTTGGTAGAGCCTACCGAAAATCTCACCTTAACTTTGGGTAGCCCGACAGGCAATGCCACCATTGGCACGCAAGGTACCGCTACTTTCGACATCATTGACAACGACAGCACCCTGCAATTTAGCGCCCCTACCTTCAGGATCAGAGAAGATGGCGTACCGGTTGCAGCCGTGACAGTCACTCGCACTGGCAGTAATGTTGACGCAGTTTCAGCTACTGTGAACCTCAGTAATGGAACTGCGATCGCCCCTGGTGACTACACCAATACTCCGATCTCTGTCAATTTTGCCGCTGGGGATTCTGCACCCAAAGTCGTGAATCTTCCTATTATCGATGACACTTTGGTGGAGCCAAACGAAACTCTCAATTTAAGTTTGGTTAACCCGACAGGCAATGCCGCCATTGGCACCCAAAGTACAGCCGTTACGACGATCGTAGACAATGACAGCACCCTGCAATTTAGCGCCCCCTTCTTCAGTGTCAACGAAGATGGAACGCCCGTGGCAGAAGTGACAGTCACCCGTACAGGCAGTAGTGCTGGTGCAGCGTCAGCTTTCATCAACTTGACCGATGGTACTGCTACAGCCGGCATTGATTACACCAATGGTTTGATCGCTGTCAATTTTGCCACTGGGGATTTAGCACCCAAAACGATCGCCATTCCCATTATCGATGACCTTTTCCCGGATGGTCTTTTCTTTCCGCTTGACGAAACTGTCAATTTAAGTTTGGTTAACCCGACAGGCGCCACGATTGGAACCCAAAGTACGGCCGTTATGACGATCGTAGACAATGACGTTGTATTTGGGAATAGAACGGCAAGCAGTCTGACTTTGACAAACGACGAGCTACTCAACGGTGGCCTGCGAAAGACTTCCAGCTTGTCTGGGGTTCCGGCGCAGGGAACAGCAGATTTGGTGAACAAATCTATCGCCGACGAGCTACTGAGTGGCGGAATCGGAGCCTCTAATGTCGGGATTAATTCCAACTCAGTCTCCAACTTCGGTGTCGCCGCTAGCTGGTTGAATTCACTCACAGATCCGAAGCTTAATCCTGGTTTGGTCGCCTTGAACAACCAATTTGCTAAGTAGGTCTTTTGACTAGCAATTGGCGTTAGTGGGTTTTAATCAAGGGTATGTAGTTGGGCTTTAGCCCTCTAGCTAACTCAACTACATAGCTCTTGTTTAAAGAGCGCTCATAGGGTATGTAGTTGGGCTTTAGCCCTCTAGCTAACTCAACTACATAGCTCTTTTTTAAAGAGCGCCCAAGCCCAACTACGTGCCTCTACGGTATGTAGTTGGGCTTTAGCCCTCTAGCTAACTCAACTACGTACCTGCCGGCCAAGAGCGCCCAAGCGCAACTACGTACCTGCCGGCCAAGATCGCCCAAGCGCAACTACGTACCTGCCGGCCAAGAGCGCCCAAGCGCAACTACGTACCTCTTTTTTAAAGAGCGATCGAGCGCAACTACGTGCCTCTCTCGATCGCAATTTCAAACTGCAAAAAACTTTTTTTTTACAATGCTGTCATCGCTCGGGAGCTGTATAATACTCGCGATCGGGGACAGCACAACAAATGCAAAACTGAGATGCTCCCGAATGCAATTCAAGTCTAATCCAGTGGCGTACATTAGTTGAATTTACTATTATTAATAGCTTTGTTTTTTGACTTAGACTGCTGCGGTAATTGCCTCGATCGCACTTCTATTGCTCCATCGCTCACAGCACTCAAAGGCAACTCGAATTCCTCAATATCATTGCGGTACTTCACCGCAATATCAGCACCATTAATAATCGCCCCCAACAGCCGCGGCCCCGATTTGTGCGAATCATCATCATCAGATTCCACCAACTGATCCGCAGCCTCAGACAACATACTAGCGAGAGTATAACCAGCCCGCGCCACCAAAATTATACCGTCCGTATAGGGTTCCAGCGTCAGTGCGTCGTTGCACTCGCTCAACGCCGGAGAATCCACCACCACAAAATCAAAGCGATTGCGAACATCCTCAAACAACCTCCGCATTTCGCTCGATTCCAGTACCGCCGAAGCCTGCCGCAAACTGCCCGGACTCGGTACGACATATAGGTTCTCTACCTCTGGAACCAACAAAACGCACTCGCTCATATTGCCGTAATAGTGCAAAGGTTCCACCGCCGCCAGGGGATCCGCAGCTATTTTCAAAGATTCCACATTAGAACCCGATCGCAAATCTGCTTCAATTAACAAAGTCCGTTTACCCGATCGAGCCGACGCAATTGCCAAATTGTAAGCACTAAAACTCTTTCCCTCCAAAGGCGCCGCCGAAGTCAACAACACCACCTTCACAGGTTTTTCGCCAATTCGGCGCAAATTAGTCCGCAACCGCTCGTAAAACTCCAAATAAGGCGAATTGGGTTCCAAAGCCAGCGGCATCTCCTCCCCATAGGAATCAAACACCGTCACTTCAGGCAAAACTGCCAGTATTGGCACCTCTTTTTCCACCAAAGCCGCCCGCACTTCTTCCCAACTGTAAAACTTCCCGTTGAGCATTCCCAACAAAAATATCAACCCGCCGCCCAGCAGCAATCCCACAAATCCGCCCACCGCCAGCATCACCGGCAAACCTTTCTTGTTTGGCGGAACGTCATCAATTTTGGGACGCTGGGCGATTGTCAAACTCCCCGTTGTCTCAGCTTTCGCCGCCTCAGCATCTACCAAAGCCGCCTGCATCTTATCGTAGAGAGCTTTTTTCAGCGCCACTTGCTGGGCTAACCGCGCTTGTTCTAACTGCTTGTTGGGGATTTTCGCGTATTCCTGGCGCAATTGTCGTTCAGTGTTCTCTACTCCTTTGAGTTGTTCTTGCACCACATCCCGCTGCGTTTGTAAAGCAATCAAACTTTGAGCTAGCTGCTGTCTCGCCGGGTCTAAAGAAGAGTCTATCCGAATTCGATCGGCACTTCTGAGCGGAGCAGCCACCCCGTTACCCCCGAGCACCTCCGATTGTCGCTGCTGTAACTGCTGCTCAAAAGCTTGTTTTTGTTTGAGCAATTCCACAATTTTCGGGTGTTCCTCCTGTAAGTCGCTGCGTAGAATTTTGAGCTGAGATTCGATCGAAAACAGTTGCACTCGCAGTTGTGCAATAATTGGATCGGCAGACAGTGCTTGAGCCACGTAAGCTTGCTCTCCATTCAATCCCAAGCGTTCCTGCAAGCTTTTAATTTGAGCTACTATTGCTCCCAACTGCACCCGGAGTTGCCGCTGCTGCTGTTCGGTGGCGATAATCGCTTGCGGCAATGTACCGCTCTGAACTGCTAAAATAGAAGTTTCTTCTCGTTTTTCGTAGGATTCAAGTTTTGCTTCCACCTCTCTGAGTTCCTGAGTTACTTTCGGCAAGCGTTGGTTAATTTGAGCGATCGTTTTTCGGACGCTGGAAGTATTGGAATTTTCGCTGTAAATCACCATTTCTTTCATCAAAGCCTCTGCTCGCTTTTCAGCTTTTAGGGGATCGGCATTTTTGTACGATACTTGAATCAAAGCACTGGGGTCATTACTCTTAGTCGGCATCTTGAGTTCCACGCCGTCTTTCAGCTTTTTAGTCAATATTTTTACTTTTTCGTTCCATTCTTCTGAATTTATTTTTGCTGCTTGTTTATTTAATTTGTTTTCTGCTTTAATGAGTTCTGTTGCGGCTGCTTCGATGACCTCTTGATTGAGCAACTGATCTTTAGTTATTTCTTGTCCTTCCTGTTGAATCTTGGTAGTGGTTGATGAAAAAATCACGCTCGGTTTGCCGTAGGCCAGCGCACCTTTAGCAACGTAAACCGGCGCCTGAGTTGGCTGCACGGCAACTACTCCGGACACGCCCACAGTCACCGCGAGAGTGGCTAGTCCCACCCACTTGTATTGGTCAAAAGCAATCAAATAACGTTTGACAACTGATAAAGTCATAACTATTTTAGATTGAAGAATTGAATAATTGCTAACGATAAATCCTAACTAAGTAGTTGAAACTCTCAGGGCTAAAGCCGCTGAGATTCTTAAGAAATTACTTTCTCAACCATCCCAAAGAGACAATTGCTTGTACTGTGGGTTCCCGGTCACAAGCCGTTTGCCTTTTTGGGGCGGCTTATTATCTACCAGGCGTTCATACAAGTTCACATCAAAGATGCTTAGTTGTACTGGTTTCGACGAGTCCCGCCGTACCGTTTTCGCTCTAATTCTAGTTTTTCTCACAATAGTTAACCCGTAGGACTCTATTGCTTTGGTTCTGACGTTTCTCGCAGCTTGAATGTTGGCATCGTCGATATGTCCACAGTTGGTGCAAATAAACTTTTCACCATTGCGACTTACTTTATCGATGTGCTTGCACTTGCTGCAAGTTTGGCTGGTGTATTGGGGATTGACTCTATATAATTTCTTGCCTGACTTTACAGCCACATATTCAAGCTTTTGAGTTAATCCATACCAGCTTGCATCAGCGATTGAACGATTTAAACCTCGTTTAGCTGATTGATTATTTGGTAAAAATCTACCAGTTTCAGAAGAGACGGGTTTACACCGCTTCATCATATTTTTAACTTGCAAGTCTTCAACTGCAACACCATCAGCTAGACCTACAATCTTGTGTGCAACCCACCACTGATAAGCTTCGCGTTTTTGTTGAATCTTATGATGTAAGGTAGTTACTTTGTTTTGTGCTTTTCTGCGGTTCTTACTCCCCTTTTGCTTCCTATTAACTCGTCTTTGCCTAACTTTCATTAAGCGTTTTATATGCTTGTTAGTAGAAAACCTTGGGTTGTCGATTGTTTCACCATTAGACAAGTAAACCAGTTTAGTTAATCCCATATCGCAGCCAATGATTGATTTAATTTCACTGTCAGGAATTATTGAAAAATCTGGTATAGCTTTGTCTTCTATTCTCACAGAAACATACCAACCATCTGCTTTTTGCCTAATTGTCACCGTTCTAATATCAAACCCATTCGGGATATTACGGGAGTTAAAAAACCGCATCCATCCGATTTTAGGTAAGTAAATTTTACTTCCCTTAATTTTCACCCTTCCTGGCTTATATGCGAAGGATTTAAAATAATGGCTACGCTTGAATTTAGGGAAGCCCGCACCTTTGAAGAATTTGTTAAATGCCTCGTTAACTCTAGCTGGAATTGATTGTAAAACATCACAATCAATGTCTTGATACCAAGGGCGACTGGTTTTGAGATTGATTAAGTTAGCGTCTTGCATTAACGATGCTGACCTTTTTGGCGACTTGTCTTTTTCGCCTTCTTTCTTGGCTTTACCACCGCCATCTTTCCAGGGGTTTTCAAGCTGAGTTCCTTTAACTAAACTACAAGTTAAAGGCATAATTTCTGTTTGGGTTTTTAAATCACAGTAAGTACCGCAAAGAAATTGCTGATACCAACCATCCATACGGTCACGCAAGCACCAGTTATACGTCGCTCGCAACATATTCAACCAACCAGATAATTTCTCTGATTGTTGATTGTTTGGGCGTAACTTGTACTTGTAACTTAACAACATTTATTTTTTACCTCCTATCTTAATAATTTTACACTGCTTCTACCATGTCAATTGTTAAAAATCAAGAAAGATTCATTGGGGATTAAAATCCCCCGCGTCGCTTTCCTCTCATCTCTTTCATAGACTGAGCTTCCCCCTTCCCGTTAATTTTTTGTGATAGCAAAAAACCTATAGCCTTTGTCAAAAAGATGGCATCGGGCATGGGGCAAAGAGGGCATCGGGCATCGCTCATTTTTTTGAGAACCGCTCTAGTATGTTGTATGGGCGGGTTTAGCTAACAATCTTTTTAGATATAAGCGAGTTTGCGAGTACAAAACTGCTGGGAGCATCTCAGTTTTGCAAAAAGCATTTTTTTATTATAGTGCTGTCCCCGCTCGCGAGTTGTAGAATACGCGAGTTCTTAAGCTCGCACTGTAAATGCAAAACAGAAATGCTCCTAAACTGCCTATCCATAACAGTTAACTAATGACTAATAACGTTCGCTCGGGGGGGGACAGCACTAATGACTAATAACTAATAACTAATAACCAATGACTACCTATTGTTATTGTTATTGTTATTGGATGGCCCAAACAAATTGTTTACCCCATTTCTCAACTGATCGAAAAACAGAATAAATCCCAAAGTATCCCGGAATGGTCGAGTAAAAGTATTGAGAACATAACCAATACGCTCTACCAGATTCCGACCAATCACAATCACATCATTATCTTCCAGCATCGGGTTCTGAGAAACATTGCCCTCCAAAGCAGCTTTTGCATCTATCTTGCGGTTGATTGCTCTACCTTGCTTTTGGTCGAACCGAATCAAGGCCATTTTCCGCAAATCAGCCAGATTCACAGGCAAGTTGTTGATAGCATCCAAAAACTTGCTGCCATTTTCTAGGTAAAACGAGGTCAAACTACCACTAGCGTAACTCAAAACTCGAACGTAGATCCTGGGCTTAATTAGCGTAGAGCGCGCCACCAAAGCTTTGTCGTAGTCTAGGTTTTTGATACTAGCGTCCAATTCTGGGATGACAATCACATCTCCCGAGGCCAAGGGAAAATCGAACAAATCGTTAGCCTTTGCTAAGGGGGTGTAGAGGTCGAGGGGTTGCTCTACCGAGGAGCCATCCACCAGAGTCCGTCGCACTCGCACCGCTCGTAAATCCGCTTTTCCCGTGACTCCCCCCGCAATCGTCAAAGCGGCGGAAATTCGACCTGAACCCGCCGGAAGCGTGTAAAAACCAGGTTTGCTGACTTCTCCGGTGACAGTGATTTGAACGGGGACAGCGGCGGCGGCTAGGCTGTATCTGGATGCTAAATCTCGATCGGACTTGCGATCGGGTGTAACCTGTTTATACGGTACGACGATCGCATCTCCATCTTCCAAACGCAAATCCGGCGGAGCAATACCAGTTTGCAGCGGCGTCAAAATATCAACAACTTGCTCAGCCACAGCACCACCCGGCAAAGTCCGCCGCACCCTCACCGCCCGCAATTGGGCCGTTGGAGTCGTCCCAGCAGCAGCAGCCAAGGCCGCCGGAAGCTGCGGAGTTTGCAGCGGATAAAAACCAGGCCTAGCAACTTCCCCCGTCACCGTCACCACTACCGGGCGCTGAACGAGCAAAGCAGCCGAGACTTGAGGATTTTTGATAAATTGCGTGAACCGCTCGCGGAGGCGCTGCTGTGCTTCTTCGACGGTAAGGCCGCGCACATTTACTGTGCCGATTAGCGGCAGTACAATTACCCCTTCAGGGCTGATTGCACCCGTAAAATTTAGCTCTGGGAAGCGCTGAACTTGAACGGAAATCTGGTCTCCCGGGCCCAGGCGATACGGTCGATTCCGAAAAGCTGGGTTAATTTCCCGGTTGAAATTAGCAGGTGGCGGTGGCGGTACGCGCAGTGGCTGTGGCGGCACAAGTCGCTCAGAACTAGGAACAACAGATTGGGCTAAAGCCGTTTCTGAAAAAACTTTGCCGTTAAAGCCCCACAATACAGCAGCGAAAGATAGAGTCCAAGCACTAGAATACAGGCCAGCCAAGGAAAAAGCGACGCGATTTCTAATTGTGAATTTATTCGGCATTTTGAGATAAAAAAGGGTAATATATTGCAATAGGGTTAACTTAACGCTTTTTGACGAATTTCACCTCGCCATTTTCTCGGCAATACAGGCATTATTTGCCAGTCAGATTGTTCTTAAGTTAACTGTATTGTAATATATTGAATATTTCGCTGTTTTTCAAGTTTCATCTCCGCAATTCTCAACTAAAAATATCTACTCTTGATACCAAATCCGTTTAATTTTTCCTCTTGATTCTTCTAGCCCGCGGAGGCGGTCTTTGTTTGTATAGAAGCGATTTCAATCGCCCTCTTGATTAAACTCAGAAAACTTCTGCCATTAATTGAGTCTGAACACTTTGGCCCAGAGATTCCAGCAGCGGTTCAACTATCTTAATATCGCCCTGCGGTTGGATGGGAACGATGATAGTGACAGCAACCCAAGAGGCGCGGCGGTTCGACAGCCTCGCAATGCTATCTTCCCAAAACCAGCGGCTGGTTGCTGGAGAACCCCCATTAGGCCAAGCGTACCACTGCACGACAGCAAAAGTTTGTTGAGAAGTCCAGCTTCGGAAAAACCTCGTCTCGATAGTAGGTGAGGGCTTTTCGGATGTTGGCGCTAATTTAACTGTAAACCTCAAAGTGCGATGAGAATCTGTTTGCCACCGGTGAAATCCATCGATATCTAGCCATTCTACTTGCGGCTGGCTTTTGGAGGAATTTTGAGGCATTAGCAATAAAATGGCAATTGTTTCATGATTTTTAATTTCTTCAAATAACCATCTGTGCCCGCCAATTTGAAGGTTATTCTGGATGCGGATCACCTCCCAGTCAGGAAGTGTCATCCCCTGTTGGCGCAAACTTTTTAACTGCTTGAGGTTTGTAACTGTTGGCGGATTTGTCCAAGGCCACCTTCCCGTCGCGTAGCCGGGAATTGCTACTCCTGCAACCAGTACCAGCAAAAACACCAGTACCACAATTTTAGATACTTGGTAGCGCCGCAGTAGTTTCCGTGCTGAAATCATTTGTTTCATTAATCGGCAGGCTGGCTTGGGAAATACTTTTCCATCCCGTTGATGAGAAGTACCAATAAGCCTAGTATACAAGCAGAATACAAGTCTCCGCCCCATCCGGCGTGCAACCAAGCAAAAAGTCTCTCTCTGTCGGTTCCGTGAAAGTAAGTCAGCAAAGTGTTGCGGAGAATGTTGGAAGTGATGCTAATGATAGATGTGGCTACTAAAAACAAAATACTTCTTTTTTGGGAACTCCAAACTCCCGTCCAATCCATCAAAATTAAGCTGACATAAAGACTGGTAAACAGCATTTTTAAGCCTGCACAGTGGGGGGCAACTTCGACAATGCGATCGTTTACGTACAGATAAATTTCTTCGATTCTCACGTTCAGACCGACCTTAATTAAGATCCAGCCTGATACTTGAGCAATGAAGTGCTGTAACGGCAAGGCGTAGGGTTCTATGAGGTAAGGAATGTGATTTGGCGAGGCAAAAAATACGAACAACAGCGGCATTGCTTGCAATTTTAAGCCGGAAAATCCTTTTAAAGACAAGCAAATACTGGCTAGCATTAGTGGTAGAGATAAATTCACCAAATCGCTTAAGCGACTCAGATAAAAAAGCGTTGCTATTAACAGCAAAAAGCTTCCCAAAGGATGTGGCGAGTCACCTAAGCGCCGCCAGCAGTTTCGGTTTGTCCAAGCAATATAAGCGGCGTAGGGTAAACCAATTATTCCGTGGCTGAAATATTCGTGTTCGATGCTGATGCTTTTGTTGAACCAGCCGTCGTACCAGTGTACTAGCAGGGGGGCGTAAAGCAGCACTAGGAGTACCGTGATACCTTCTCCCATGAGGTATCGCTTGAGAACAATGCGAATTCGGCGCTGGATTTGCATGGTTTGAGAAGTTTTGACATGGCCGCGCTGGATTCGCAACGCGAAAGCGATTGTGAACGGTGAGTTAAAGATTTGTTAATTCCCAACTCCAACGCTTTGATATCTCTACCTTATGGCTTGCAATATCCTCACCATAACTTTTATAAACAATTAAGTAAATTAACTTAATTAAAGGTAAATTACCGATCGCGAAACAGTTTACTGTGTATGTCTTCTTCCATCTAGAGTATTGCGTCTTTCTTCAGTATTGCCTATTTCTTCTGTCAACTCTTCCTTCTGTCAACTGTCAACTGTCAACTGTCAACTGTCAACTGTCAACTGTCAACTGTCAACTGTCAACTCTTCGTTCGATCGCCCTTACAACTTGCTCAATCTGAGTATGGCTCAATCCGGGATACATTGGCAAGGATAAAATTTGTTCGCACAGGGTTTCTGTGTGGGGGAAGTCGCCCGGATTGCCTAAGTTTTGGTAGGCTGGTTGCAGGTGGCAAGGTACGGGATAGTGGATGCCTGTTTGGATTCCTTCTCGGGTAAGATATTCCTGAAGGGTGTTGCGGGCGATCCTCTTTGAGGGCTTCGCTAACGGGCTTTTGTCAGTAATCTGGATTACGTAGAGGTGATAAATGTGACCTGTGCCGCTGTGATTGGCGATCGGTACAATGCCTTTGGGTTTCAGGGGTTCTAGTAGAGTATTGTAGTATTGAGCGGCGTCGGTGCGATCGCGATTCCATTTTTCCAAGTAAGGCAATTTCAGGTTGAGCACGGCGGCTTGCAAATTATCGAGGCGGCTGTTGGTGCCGATTTCCGCGTGCAAATATTTGCTGGGTGCTCCGTAATTGCGGAGAGTTCGCATTTTTTGTGCGATTTCTGCATCGTTAGTAATTAACATCCCACCATCGCCAAAACAGCCGAGGTTTTTGCTGGGATAAAAGCTGAATGCTGCTGCTTTCCCAAAGGAACCTGCACGGTATCCTTCTCTTTCTGCTAAATGGGCTTGTGCTGCATCTTCAAATATCATTAAATTGTGGCGGCTAGCAAAATCTAAAACTTCCCTAGGCGATACCATTTGACCGTAGAGGTGTACCGGGATAATTGCTTTAGTTTTTGAGCCGATCGCTGTTTCGGCTGCTGTGAGGTCAATCAGGGCGGTTTCCGGGTCACAATCTACCAGAATAGGTACTGCTTTGGCTTGAATCACACCAATTATGGTAGCGATAAATGTGTTGGCTGGGAGGATGATTTCGTCGCCCGCATTAATGCCACAAGCTTGGAGTCCGAGGGCGATCGCATCAGTTCCACAGGCCACTCCTACGCCGTATTGTACTCCAGAAGCTGCTGCAAATGCTGTTTCAAATTCTGCCAGTGCTTCACCTAAAATAAAGTCTCCGTGCTGGATAATTTTTCCTAGTGTTGCTGCTATTTGAGATTCGATTGGTTGGTGTTGCAGGTAAAGGTTTACAAATGGAACTTTTGGCTGGCGACTGCTCATACATTTGAGGAATACGAATTATTTATATTAACATTTAAGTGCAGATATTTTTTAATTTTTTTTTAACCGCAGAGGGCGCAGAGAGCGCAGAGGAATTAAGAGAGAAAGGCGATCGCACTTTTTTGCTGTCTTGTAAATCGAGTCATCTTTTTTGGGTAAGATAGAATTAGATAATTTTTCGGCAATTGAGATCGTGGAATACAAAAAACTAGGCGACAGCGATTTATTAGTATCTGAAATTTGTTTGGGTACGATGACTTACGGCCAGCAGAATACGGTTGCAGAAGCGGCTCAACAGCTCGATTTTGCCATTGATAGAGGCATCAACTTTATCGATACCGCAGAAATGTATCCGGTGCCGGGAAAACCCGAAACTCAGGGCAAAACCGAGGAATATATCGGCGAATGGTTGGCGCGACAGCAGCGGGATAAAGTCATTATAGCGACTAAAGTGGCGGGGAGAAGCACTCGATTGAAGTGGATTCGGGAAGGGAAAAATCAGATCGATCGCCCAAATGTCGAAAAAGCCCTGAACGACAGCCTGAAACGCCTGCAAACAGACTACATCGACCTCTATCAGATCCACTGGCCAGATCGCTATGTACCGCTATTTGGTGCGCCGGATTACGACATCGCCCAAGAACACGAAACTGTACCAATTTTGGAACAGTTAGAGGTATTTGCTGGCTTGATTAAAGCTGGCAAAATCCGCTATTTGGGTTTGAGTAACGAAACGCCTTGGGGAGTTGGCGAGTTTTGCGAATTAGCCGAAAAACACGATTTGCCGAAGGTTGTTTCGATTCAGAATGCTTTTAGTTTGAGCAATCGGACTTTTCATATAAATTTGGCGGAAACTTGCAGATTCAAAAATGTGGGATTGATGGCTTACAGTCCTTTGGGTTTCGGACTTTTAACGGGTAAGTATCTAAATGGAATCCCGGAAAATTCCCGACTGTCTTTATTCGCAGGATTCGGTCAACGTTACGATAAAACTAATCTTAACGATGCCGTGAAAGCCTATGTTGAGATTGCTCAAAAGCACGGTTTGAGTCCGGCGCAAATGGCTTTGGCTTATGTGCGATCGCGTTGGTTCGTAACTAGCACAATTATCGGTGCAACGTCGATCGCACAACTTGAGGAAAATCTTAGCAGTTTGGAGGTGACTCTCGATCGAGATATCTTAGCAGAAATCAATTCGGTACACGCGAATTATCCCAATCCCACGCCGTAATCGTTATTAGTAGGTTGGGTTGAGCGGATATGGCGGGTTTTGCACTAATCAACTGGTTTCGATCGGAGATTTTTAGCTAAATCCGCCCCAACAAGATACGATACAAGTAAGGTTCGTAGTGCGGACTTCAGTCCGCAGCCAGAACACAAAATGAATGGCAATACGAACCGTTTTTGTTAAGGTTAACTCATATCATTTTTGCTGTAATCACGATACTAAGATTGGTTCGATCGTTCGGATTTAAGTCAACCCTAATGGATGCGGACTAAAGTCCTCACTACAAACCTAAATTTTTGTTTGTCTAACTTAGCTTGATTTGATGCGGACTAAAGTCCTCACTACAAACCTAAATCTTTAGTTTTATAACTTAGCTTGATTGATGCGGACTAAAGTTCTCACTACGAACCTAAATCTTTAGTTTTATAACTTAGCTTGATTGATCCGGACTAAAGTCCTCACTACGAACCTAAATTTTTGTTTGTCTAACTTAGCTTGATTGATGCGGACTAAAGTCCTCACTACGAACCTAAATCTTTAGTTGTCTAACTTAGCTTGATTGATGCGGACTAAAGTCCTCACTACGAACCTAAATTTTTAGTTGTCTAACTTAGCTTGATTGATGCGGACTAAAGTCCTCACTACAAACCTAAATTTTTGTTTGTCTAACTTAGCTTGATTGATGCGGACTAAAGTTCTCACTACGAACCTAACTCTTTAGTTGTCTAACTTAGCTTGATTGATGCGGACTAAAGTCCTCACTACGAACCTAACTCTTTAGTTGTCTAACTTAGCTTGATTGATGCGGACTAAAGTCCTCACTACGAACCTAAATTTTTGTTTGTCTAACTTAGCTTGATTGATGCGGACTAAAGTTCTCACTACGAACCTAACTCTTTAGTTGTCTAACTTAGCTTGATTGATGCGGACTAAAGTCCTCACTACGAACCTAACTCTTTAGTTGTCTAACTTAGCTTGATTGATGCGGACTAAAGTCCTCACTACGAACCTAAATTTTTGTTTGTCTAACTTAGCTTGATTGATGCGGACTAAAGTTCTCACTACGAACCTAACTCTTTAGTTGTCTAACTTAGCTTGATTGATGCGGACTAAAGTCCTCACTACGAACCTAACTCTTTAGTTGTCTAACTTAGCTTGATTGATGCGGACTAAAGTCCTCACTACGAACCTAAATCTTTAGTTTTATAACTTAATGATGACCAGATATTGGCAGCTCTATGATAAATTTTGTGCCTTGGTTTGGTGCAGCATCGCACCATAATTTTCCGCCATGCTTTTCAGCAATTATCTGATAGCTGATAGATAAGCCTAACCCGGTTCCCTTTCCCACTGGCTTGGTGGTGAAGAAAGGGTCAAATAGCCGCGATCGCACATTCTCTGGAATACCTGCACCATTATCGGCAAACACTATCTGCACTTGGTTGGGTTCAGGCTGAGAAGTAGTAATGCAGATAGTGTTTGGGTTGGTGGCAATCCGATCGAAACTGCACCCTCGATTGCTCTCCTCCAAGGCGTCAATCGCATTTACTAGCAGATTCATAAATACTTGGTTGAGTTGTCCTGCATAGCATTCTACCTGCGGCAAATCGCCATATTGTTTTACGATCTCAATGGTTGGGTGTTGTGCTGTCGCTTTGATGCGGTGTTGCAAAATCATTAATGTGTTATCAATCCCTTCATGCAGATTGACAAACTTTAATTCTGCTTGATCCAGGCGAGCAAAATTGCGGAGCGAAATTACAATTTCCCGAATGCGATCGGAGCCTACTTGCATCGAATGCAGTACCTTGGTGAGATCTTCACTCAGAAAATTTAGATCCACATCATCTAGTTCTGTTTGCAGCGATTGGGGAGGGTTCGGATAGTGCTGTTGATATGAATTGAGCAATCGCAGCAGTTCTTGTGTATATTGATTGACGTATGTGATGTTGCCGTGAATAAAGCTAACTGGATTGTTGATTTCATGGGCTACGCCTGCTACCATTTGTCCTAGTGCTGACATTTTTTCACTCTGCACCATCTGACTCTGGGTACGATGCAATTCTTTCAGGGTGCTTTCTAATTGCTGCATTTGTTGGCTTAGTTGTCGATCGCGATTTGTAAGTTCTTCTGCCATGATGTTAAATGATTCTGCCAGAATCCCTACTTCATCTTCGTTGTTTACCCGAATGCGAGTGGTTAAGTCGCCTTGGGCTAACTGCTGAGTTGCTTGAGTCAGGCTTTGAATCCGGCGACTGAGAGATTGCGTGATGCGAAACCCCCAAACTGTTACCCCCGTCACCAGGAAACTTCCTAGCAGCCCAAAGCCACCCACCACAAACCACAATCGTTGTTCTGCTTGTTCGGTTTCTGTGACAGACTTGAGTATGGCGATTTTGAGAGTTGCCCGATCGAATCCTGGTAGCCCGATCGTTTTAATCAAGTAGTTTTTGCCTGCTATCTTTGTCAGTACAGGCACAGACTCTGGCTGGGGAGCTTCCCAAGGGCGATCGCGATTAAGCTGTAATGTAGAAGCAGTTATGCGATCGCCCCCGAAGGCAACCAAGTGCATTGATGTGTTACCGCGCATTTGCTGAAGTAGTGCGTCGTCAATCGCACTCCCCACAACCAAGCCAGCCAAAATTTGTGTGGAGGATTTGATCGAGATCAATCCTACCAGGGAGGGTGCAGCGCCTTTTTCTGCCAGCAAAATGCCCGATAAATTTAGTCCAGCACGAGCGGCACGATTGATGGCAGTATCTTCTAATATTGCTTGTGTAAGTGCTCCCTGCTGCGAAGATACTAAGAGTTCACCATTTGTGTCTACGATTCTGATCAAATCCAGTTTTAAGGATGCCTGGATTGGTAACATGGTACGGAGCAATAAAGGGCGATCGCCCGCAGCAACGGCCCTGATTACATTCCTGTCCTCGCTCACCCAACGAGCTTTTAAGTAGAGCAATTCTTGCTTTTGCTTCAGATCTTGTTGGAGTAAAGTAGCCCTATCTTCTATCTCCTTTTGCGCCGTTTGTTCTAAGTTCTTTCTGGCAAAATAACCAAAACCCAGGGTTCCAACCGTCCACAGGCTAAGAAATGCCACCAACAAAGGAGACAACAGCTTGACTGAGATTGGGAGTCGCACATATCTGAAGCCCTGTAACATATCTACTTCAACCTAGGATTGAGTGTAGCTAAAACGATGTAGTGTCAATTTAAACGTCGAGTTGTTTAATAAATCTAGCTTACCGTGCACTCTCGATACCAGTAAATATTTCTTAAAAAGGGGGAATCGATCGTCTAGTCCCCTCTTAACAAAGCTGGATAGAGAAGGATCGAGAAAATTGTCAACTCATCAGTAAGCTGACACTAGGTTCGCAGCTCAAGTTGATGCTATTTACTAACAACAAACCCAGACTTCTCCAAAGCAGTGGTTCCTGACGGGCTAAAAATATATTTAATCAGTCCTTGAGTAGACTCCGAAGCATTTTTATGCCAGAGAATTTCGATCGGGCGTACCATTTGATATTTGCCTGCTTTGACATTTTCGGCTGTAGGCTCAACATTGTTGAGAGTAAGACGGTTTACGGGTAGTTTATGGGAAATGGCGTAAGCCAGGGAAAAAGTACCGATGCTGTAGGGAGTGCTTTGAATCGCCTCGATTAATTCTCCTTCTTTTCGTAATACCACTGCTTGCGGTGAACTTTTCAAATCTTTTCCGAGATAGTGTTTGCGGAGGAGGCGTTTTGCTGATTCATCTTCTGGGCGATCGAGTACCACAATCTTAGCATCGGGCCCGCCCAGTTCCTTCCAGTTGCTCAAGGTGCCGCTGTAAATGGCTTTGAGGTCTTTAGTGGTCAGGTTTTTTACCCCTGTGACGCTGGGATGAGTAGCAACGAGAAGGGCATCGTGGGCGACTTCACGAAACTCTAATGTGCCATCATTTTCCTCGGGCTTTAATGTTTTAGAAATTGCACCAATATCAATAAGTTGTTGTTTGACTCCTGCAATGACTGTTTCAGATTGTCCCGGCTCTAACTGAGTGATTTTGGTGTTTTGGGAGGTGGATTCGTAATTACTAGCTAGCGTCTGAATGACACCTACTGTGCTGCTTGAACCACCGATTTTGAGGGATGCTGAGGTTGAAGCTGCTGTTATCGGAACCGTTGTCGCCGTGGAGTTACTGGTGTTTGTTGAGCAACTGGGCTGGCCAAAAAGTGCGATCGCCCCTAAAGTCATGATTAATAAGTGCGGTTTCATAGTCTAAAATTTTTGGGTAATATGAACAGCGGACTAAATTCTTTATCAAATCCGAGGGTAATTATTATTTTAGTAGTTCCCTGGCTTGGCATTACCATAGCAGCAATAGGTAAAAATGGTTGTAAAATTAAGGTTTCTTTACAAAAAATAGCTCACAGCGTCGGCTGAAAAAGCCGTAAGTGCGATCGAATAGGATTTTTTGATATTTTCACCTCATTACCTAATAGTTAAATACTCTAATATCGATATTAAATTATCTCGAATCCATAATTAGATCGATGTCTGACAAAATAACCAATAACTTAATGAAAATGGAAAATCTGGCGATCGGAACCACAATACTGTTACTCAATTTATTAGCATTATTTGTCGCAATAGCTACAATCTTAGGTTTATTTGGAACTAAATTCTGGATTTTTGAAGTCCTGGATCATCCTCGCCTTCAATATAGCTTGATATTGGCGATCGCCCTAATTGTAGGTGGGATTTACCGACAAAAATGGAGTTTTCTGTTCGGTGTACCGTTCGCACTAAATTTAGTGGCGATTCTACCGCTCTTTTTTCATCCCAACTTGCCAGTTTCCTCAAATTCTATTCCTTTAACTATTTTCCATGCTAACCTCGATCGCCACAATCTCGAATATGCTCGTGCGATCGAGTACGTCAGCAGCCAAAAGGCCGATCTGATTTTTTTGCAAGAAGTGACTCCCACATGGCTAAACAAGTTAAAGTCTGACTTAACCAATTATAAATTACATACAGTATTGCCTTTAGACAATTCGCTTGGTGTGGCGATGCTAGTGCCAATATCTGCTGCGCCGAACATTGAAATAGTCGCATCTCAAATCTTGTATATGCCTGACTATTCGCCGCGGCCGATGATTGAAGTTATTGTCCGCCGGGAAGGCAAAGAAATCGCGATTTTGAGTACATCAACGGCGCGCGGTACTAATAGTAAGGGTGCTTCCGAGTTTCAAAAGATAGAATTTGATGAGATTGCTAAGTGGAGCGTGAATCAGCAGGAAGGACAAAAAAGAGCGGTAATTGCGATCGGCGATTTGAATTCTACTCCTTGGAGTGGTCGATTTCGTCAGTTTGCGGTTGACAGTAATTTAATTAATTCTCAATTGGGTTTCGGCTTGCAAACGAGTTGGCCGGCTAAGTTACCTTCATTGTTCAGGATTGCGATCGACCATTGTCTGCACAGTAAGTCGCTTAGGACTGTCGATCGTGAAATTGGTTCAAATATTGGTTCGGATCATCTGCCATTGTTGGTTAAATTGTTGTAAGGATATGTGAATCGGCGGTTGAAACCGCTTCTACACATACAAAGTCCGCCTTCGCGGACTCAAGAATAAAGAGGGTCAGGACTTACGCATCGGGGCCGAGAAACCGGGTTTTTGTGAAAAATACTTGCTTCGGGCCCGAAGACTCGTAAAAACCCGGTTTCTTTGGCGGAGTGCATAAGTCCTGATTTACCTTACATAAATTTCCATTTCTGGAAATAAGGAAGTGATGCAGCTAGCTGTAGATGAGGATTACATCACGCTGTTAGAGAAGGAGGAGTTGATTCGTCCGGCTTTTGCTAGCAGTACGGATGCTGCGGTGTTGAGCAAGTAGTTGGTTTTGGTGGTGTTTTGGGCGATCGCCTACGAGATAGCTTTGCTTCACGCACATTTTTAATATAATAACGGATAAGTTTCAATCCCTAATAGAGATTTAGCTTAATTGCCACTCAAAAACGAAACCAGTTTCGCTTTTGAAAGAGAATAAAGCTGTTTCGATCCCTAATAGGGATTTAGGTTAATTGTGATGCAGGAGGCTCTCTTGTAATTGTGGCAATATTTTATGGATATATAAAAATAGCGATCGGCCGTGCTCTCAAAAAAGTCTCAACCACGAATTCTTCAACCTGCTCCCGTCGGGTTTTGTTCGTGTAGACGCGGTTTCAACCGCCGAGTTGCTAGTTCAAATCTCTTATAACCCCGTATACACGGCTACTAAGCATCTGCATTTCAGTCCATAATAAAGATTTAAATTATTTTTTTTACAGTTCTCCTTTGAAAACATAAAATCTAGCAAAATATCAAGGTCTTCATTGACAATTCACCTTGCCCATGCTAAGTTTTTAAGAACAAGATAAAACGCAAGTCTCTAACGCTGCCGAGTGTAAAAACCCTTTAATGTCTTGTATTTGTCGCAATACTGAATCCTTGACGCCTGAATTTTCAAATTTGAAAATCCTTGCTCTAAAGTCTTGGATTTTTCGCAATACCGAATCCTGTCTGATACGAAAAAGGCCTGCCTGAACTACCAATTCAGACAATGCCCTCGTTTTAGCTAGGTAGCTCAGTTAATTTGACCTCTGAACGTCAGACCAACACAAGTAAACCCAACTTTTGAAATATATGTTCGACAATTATAACCCACAAGGCGGACAATGGTATGCCAAGCAGAGCCTGACAGCGATCGCCCTCTCTGCTTTGGAGGAGTTAAACCCCGATTGGGCTGAGTGTATCCGCAGTCTGCTTGAGGAAAAGGATGAAACTATCCAAGAACAGCGACAGGAAATAGATGACTTGAGGCGCGAACGTGATTACCAGCCAAATTACTGCGATAACGATGGTTCATCAAACGCAGATTGTCACGATCGCGAATATGCAGCCACAAGACTAGGAAGCTGGTAAAAAGTACGATCGCCCTTCCCATCCAAAAAATAGGACAATGGTAAAGGGCGATCGCACTTGATCCTAAAAATTTTTACTCACAAAACCTATGAGTACAATTCGTTTGCAACTAGCTGAATACCTCAATAGTCGAGGTTTCACCCCTGACAGCTTGGTAGAAGTCATCCCCGAAACAGTCAATCCTGAAACCATCTACCAACTGATCGAAAAAGCCGAAAATCTGCACCAGATAGACTTATCACTTCTAGCTACCGTAATCGATGGCTTGAGCAAACTCAATGGTTTTCCTGTCGGTATTGGAGAAGTGCTCGTACTTTTCCCCGATATTTCGGAGGAAGAGTTGGAAAACTCAACTTGGCGCGAACTTTACCTAGAAGGTGAAATTCCACCCTATGATTGGGGAGATGTAGACCCCATGACAGTTGGTAAAGCCGTGCGCTATGTACCTGGGGTAGGTTGCGTTATTGTTGAAATCGGATCGAACTTTAAATAGGAAGTCGTCGTACTCGATAACGATTATCTTCCACTGTCACAATTGCACCTGTTTCCAAATCTTCACCGCACTCTGACAAAACAGCCAGCAATCTAGAACTAACAAACACTGGAAGAGTATTTTGCAGTCTAAAAATAATCACACTTGGAAGAGATTCAGAACTAATAGCCAAAAGTTCACCAAAATCAAGGTCAAAAGTTAAAACAATTCGTTGCTCTTGGCGTGCTTTTTCCACGATATCAGAATCGGGTAAACGCTCCAATCCTTGCTCGTTTAAGTGTACAGCATCATATCCCTGCTCGCGCAGTGCTTGCACAGTTACAGGAGACACACCCATGTCCGCCAAAAATTTCATGCTGCATTCCCGGTAAATGGACGAATTTGCTCGTTCGTCAAAAATGCCGCATACTGGAGACTAGCTTTAACATCCTCAGCTTCCAAATAAGGATAAGCCACCAAAATTTCCGCTACACTCATCCCATTTGCTACTAAACTCACTACCAAAGAAACAGTGATTCGCATTCCTCTAATGCAAGCTCTTCCTCCCATAATTTTTGGATCGAAGGTAATCCGATCGAACATCATATCCTCCCATTCTTCCTTAACAAAAATCTGTCCTAATTCTTGTGGAGCAGGCCAGACAGCCTGCTCTATACTTGCTTTTAATGCCCTAACAGCTTATCCCGCAAATGCTTAATGCGATCGCGCAACTTACCAGCTTCCTCATACTCCAACTTCTTCGCCGCCGCCTTCATCTGCGTCTCCAACCGCCCGATTAACTGAGGAATCTCGTCTAAAGATAGCTCATCCACCTGTTCGTAAACCTCCTCCAACTGCTGGGAGTTGAGCTTGCGCGACACATCGAGAAACGCCAGAATCGCATTAGTCGATCGCTTTTTCGCGATCGGCTGTGGCGTAATCCCGTGCATCTTATTGTACGCTAGCTGAATCCCTCGGCGCCGATCCGTTTCGTCGATCGCCTTAACCATACTATCAGTCAAATTATCAGCGTACAAAATAGCCTGTCCCTGCACGTGGCGCGCCGCCCGCCCAATCGTTTGAATCAAAGAACGTTCCGATCGCAAAAACCCCTCCTTATCCGCATCCAAAATCACCACCAGCGACACTTCCGGCAAATCCAAACCTTCCCGCAACAAGTTAACGCCAATCAACACATCAAACTTGCCATCCTGCAAATCTTGGATAATTTCGATGCGTTGAATCGACTGAATTTCCGAGTGTAAATACCTGACTCTAATCGCCCTTTCTTGCAAATATTCCGTTAAATCCTCCGCCATCCGCTTCGTCAAAGTCGTCACCAAAACTCGCTCGTCCCGAGTGACTCTCTCCTTAATTTCCCCCAACAAATCGTCAATTTGTCCTTCCGTCGGGCGCACAAAAATTGTCGGATCGACTACTCCCGTAGGGCGAATTACTTGCTCGGCAACTCTGCCTTCCGAGATTTCCATTTCCCAATTCCCAGGAGTCGCAGAAACAAAGATGCACTGATTCTCTTTTGCCCAGAATTCCTCGGCTTTCAAAGGGCGGTTGTCTGCGGCGCTGGGCAAACGAAAACCGTGTTCGATCAATACTTTTTTCCGCGCTTGGTCGCCGTTGTACATCCCCCGAATTTGCGGCACAGTCACGTGGGATTCATCTACTACCAACATCCAATCTTTCGGAAAATAATCAATCAAACATTCGGGCGGTTCTCCGGCATTTCTACCTGCTAAATGTCGCGAATAATTCTCGACTCCGTTACAGTAACCTACTTCCCGCAGCATTTCCAAATCGTAGCGGGTGCGCTGTTCTATCCGCTGCGCTTCTAATAGTTTCCCTTCTTTTTCAAATGCTAGCAGCCTGTCTTCTAATTCCAGTTCTATTCCTTGGCAAGCTGCCTCTAATTTATCATCAGCAGTCACAAAGTGGCGCGCCGGATAAATATTTAAAGCCGTTGTACTTTGGATGATTTTACCAGTTACGGGGTCAACGTAGCGAATAGCATCAATTTCGTCGCCGAAGAATTCGACGCGAATAATTCGATCTTCGTAGGCGGGGCCGATTTCTACAACATCGCCTTTGACGCGAAATTTGCCTCTGCCTAAATCTATGTCGTTGCGGCTGTATTGGACGTTGACTAAATCTCGCAATATTTGTCGCTGGTTGACTTCCATTCCTACTTGCAAAGGGATAGCAGCTTTCAGGTATTCTGCGGGCATTCCCAAACCGTAGATGCAGCTAATTGATGCTACGACAATTACGTCGCGGCGTTCAAAGAGCGATCGCGTGGCGGAGTGTCGCAGCATATCGATCTCATCGTTAATTGCTGCGGTTTTTTCAATAAAAGTATCGCTAACGGCGATGTATGCTTCAGGTTGGTAGTAGTCGTAATAACTGACAAAGTATTCGACTGCATTGTTGGGGAAAAAATTGCGGAGTTCGTTGCACAGTTGAGCGGCCAGGGTTTTGTTGTGCGCTAAGACTAAGGTGGGTCTACCGATTTTTTCGATCGCCGAGGCAATGGTGAAGGTTTTGCCCGTACCTGTGGCACCGAGTAAGGTTTGAAATCGATCGCCCGCTTGGATGCCTTTGACGAGTTGGGCGATCGCTAGCGGTTGGTCGCCCGTGGGATCGAAGGGCGCTTGCAATTGAAAAGATGCTGCCGCAGTTACCATAGGAAAATGTCGCTATTACCGATAAATTTTAACAAAAATTCAGAGATTCTGCAATTTCGTTAAGAAAATAGTTAAACTTTATAATATTATTTTAATTATCGGTTCAAATAGAAAGCAGAAAGCCCAGAAAAGCAGTTGTCCGAACCCAGTAATCAGCAAGGAAAAAAAATTATGGCTCTCACACCCAAAGACAAAGTCAAAGCGAGCCCCCGCGGCGGCAAAGGCACTACCAAGGCCCTACCACCCGCCAGCGAAGCCAAATCAGCGGGCATTCAACTTTATCAGCCGCAACTCCTACATGACAACCGCCCCGTCGGCCCAAACGATTTTACCATCAGCGAGACAGTCTCGATCTCGGGGAATCGCCCGATCGGTGCTAGCACCCTGCACATCAGCGAAACCTACGGCATTGTAGGCAATCGCCCGATCGAAGCCAGCGACTTTGAAGTGGTGGCTACACTCGGCAGACGCCCGATCGGTTCCAGCGCCATGCAAGTCAGCGAAATGTTCAGTATGTCCGGTGCGCGCCCTATTGCCATCAGCACTCTGCACATTGATGAAGTTTACTCCACCATGGGAGGCAACCGACCAATTGCTTCCAACGACATTGACGACAGCTCGACCTTAATGGGATTTTTAGATTAATTATTCATTGGTCATTAGTCATTAGTGCGAGCGTCCCCGCTCGCGAACGCTATTAGTCATTAATGTCTCAATGTTAACTAATGACTAATGAAACAATGGTATCCAAATTGATCGCGATCGCGATTAAGCATTTAATCATCTAAATTGATTGATTTAATCTATTAAATATTTCAAAATATTGAACATCTTGCAATCTCATATAGCGATCCTAAATCATTCATGCAGATATGTAGGGGCGGTGCCAAGAGTGCCCGCCCTCCGAGGATTGGGCAACCACGGGGAGTAGGGGTCGGATTGCCCCTACAAGAATTATGCAAATGGTTTAGGATTGCTATATATTGCCGTGTAACAGTTCTCACACCGAATTTTTCGGTTAACCATTTCGCCAAACTCGGAGGCAATTGAGCATTCAACCAAAAAATCATACTGCTATCCTGGGGAAATCAATGCCCAGAGATGCAAAAAGCAGACACGCTTGAATGTCTTCGGGTTCCAAATCCGGAAAGTCAGCTAGAATCTCGCTAGGGGTTACATTGTCTGCCAGAGTTTCCAAAATATCGAAGAAAGCGAATTCTCATACCGCGAATACAGGGGCGGCCACCACATTTACCAGGTGTTTGAGTAATTCTGGTGAGCAAAGCACTTCTATCCGTCATATCTTAAATTCCTATTTTTCACATAATACAGTAATTCTAAATCAATACAGTTATGATCGGACAGTCCCATCGGCAAAACAAGACTGAAAAACAGATACGCTCGATTGCTTCTTTCCTCGCTAGCGATGGGAGCATCTCATTTTTGTAAAAAGTATTTTTTCTTTGAGCGCTGTCCTCGCTCGCGTATCATACAATACGCGAGCGAGGACAGCACTATAATAATAAATAAATGCAAAACAGAGATGCTCCCCTACTAGCGACAACCGCTAACTGAAGCATATTGAATTCTAAATTACTAAGGAATGAAAATTTAATAACTTCATTATCTACTCATTTGTCGGAACAGCACGGTAATTCCATTTTGGCAAATATTCATCAAAAATAATTTTCATTGTACTCTTAAATCCATCTGCTACTTTTCTACCAGTTTTATAAATTTTATCAAGCACATTTACCAGCACAGAAAGTCCGGTTTTTGTGTGGTTTTTTTCATGAGCTCTTTGACCAACTCAACAGAAGTAAAAATCACTCCTTGACAAGCTCTCGTTACATGAGGAAATAAGCGATGCTCAATTGGATTATACTCCAATGTATAGGGAGGACAATGTGCTATTCTGATTCCTATATTTAGTTCATTGACTAATTTTTGTAAATCCGATTTAAAGATATAATAATTAGAATTGTTACTGCCACCTCCATCGCATTTAATCAAGATTGAATTTGCTTGAGGGTAGAGATAGATCCCGTAATTGATCCACCATGATTTAATCGATTCACAAGCAAATTCACTCGTATCTTTACTGATACCTAAGCTTAAATATCCTCGATTATGTTGCACATCATAAATTCCATGAGGTACTATTTTGCCCTCAGCCAAACTAAAAAAGTCATGGTCAAGTGTGGTAACTGTTTCGGTAGTATACAGAGTTCCTGAACGATATAAGTCTCCAATAAATTCCTTTTTTTTGGTATCCATGCTAATGATAGAATTTCCCTATAACTCATACTATTCAGTGATTCTGGCAAGATTCTCAAATTGTTCGTTACGATTCTTTGTTATTTCTGTTGTTTGTTTTTTTTGATCTTGACGTTTCACATATCCGTGCTTTTTTAATAACTTTTTGACAACCGTTACGCTGACTGTTATGCCATGAACTTTCAGATCTTCAACTATTTCTTCTTGAGTGAGATTAGTCCATTTAATTTTCTCATCCATTGGGCTGCCTGCCGTATAATGTTTTAACACTTCTAAAAAACTTTCATTCAAGCCAGGTATCAGAGACTCGCTAGTTTTTCTTCCTCCTCCTTTTTGACGAATTCTGTGTCGCTCAAAAGTAGTCTCTGATTCACTATTTAATTCCTTAATGCCTTTGGCTATTGTATTTCTGTCTGCTGCCAAAATTCGGGATATGTAACTAATTCCACCATAACCAAGTTTTTGGGCTTCTATTGCTGCATATCTTCGTCGATCTTTTTCAGATAGACATTGATAAATTTTCCGCATCTGAGCAGTAATTTCAGACGAGTAATACATAGATTTACCTGAACAAAATGAAGGAGATTAACTAACCAATTATTAGGGAAACAAAGAAGGTGAACATCGAATAAGGATGAGTTTTGACCACAAAATGAAATGTTACATCCTTTGCAATCACTCATTTGTTTATAGCTTGTGTTATTAAATTTTCATTCCTTATCCCGTCGCTCAAAGAAATTGATAAACTCTCTAGACAAGTTTAGCGACACCGATTGCAACACTTGGCTATAAGGTTCAGCCAACCATCCAAACTCTTTTTTGAGAGCAGGTAGACGGTCGTTTCTCCCTTGCTGGGATAGCCCTTTACCAGTTTGTTTATAAAGTTGATTGGTCATGGCTAACGAATTATTCCAAAACCAACGGGCACAGCCGAATGCTTTTGATAGCGCTACTTGCTGCTCATCGTTAGGGTAAATTCGTACCTTGACTGCGTGTTTCATGTCTCTATCTTACTACGAAAAACTTAAATCAGTAAATAAATATTCTAGGTGGAAGGCAAAGCTAATTGGCTGTTGGATCGGGGAGTTCCAACAGCCGCGCTATCCATCCCCACCGTGTAGACGGATGGGGAATTCCGCTAATCAGTTAAATTTTGATTGTTCCCAGACTTTAGTCTGGGAATGCATCTTTAACGACTCCAAATTGAAATTGCAACGAAAAAGTGAAAAAGACAGAAAAACTAAGTTTGTCGTATCTTTTACCTTGTTATTTGGAGACACTGGCGAGAATCTTTTCCATCTCAGAAAGCTCCAGCGCACCTGAGAAAGTTTGGCCGTTCATGACAAAGAATGGAGTACCTCCAATGCCCAGTTTTTGAGCGAGTTGCACGTCTTTCTGAATGGCGGCCTCGGCGGCGGGGCTGTTGCGATCGGTGTTGAATTTATCTAATTTTAGATTGAGCTTTTGGGCGATCGATCCGTACAATTCCTCACCTAACTTTTTCTGCCCTTCAAACAAAGCGCTGTAATATTCCCAAAACTTACCCTGTTGTTGAGCCGCCCAAGCTGCTTTAGCTGCTGGCAACGCTTGAGGATGTGAAGGCAATGGAAAATGCTTGTAGGCTAAAGTAACTTTGTCCTGGTGTTTTGCCATAAACTGCTTGACGGTATCGTGAGCGCGCGCGCAAAACGGACATTGAAAGTCAGAGAATTCTAAAAGTACAATCTGCTGGGAAGCCGAACCCGTGCTAGGAGAATCCCCGATCGCCGATTTGGGATTTGTTTTCATCTCCTGAAAAAATGACTCCTGCGCCGCTTTGAGAGACTGCTGCTGTTCTTGCTGGTACGCTTGTACCGAATCTAAAATTGCTTGCGGATTTTCCCGGATCACCTGCAAGACTTGCTCTTTCAACTTGGGATCGACTGAATTGCCAGCCGCTGACTGGGCGGGGGAACAACCGATAAATACAAGGCAACCCGCAAGCAGTGCAGCCAAGCAGAAGGCTTGCTGGCTGCGGAATTTTCGCCAAATAGTGGATATGTTCATCTTTTTTCCTGGTTTACAGCAACACTTAATCCTACATTTAATTTTGCGGAGTGTCAGGTGTACCGCAGTTTAGTGCTGTGCAGTTATTTTTAGATACGAGCAATAATTAGTAATTGGCGATCGAAAAGGTTTGATCGTTCGGACTTCAGTCCTTCCTCAATTTAAGGACTAAAGTCCTCACTACAAACACAATCAAAAAGGTTTGATCGTTCGGACTTCAGTCCTCCTCAAA
This sequence comes from Microcoleus sp. bin48.metabat.b7b8b9.023, assembly GCF_013299185.1. Classification (GTDB taxonomy): domain Bacteria; phylum Cyanobacteriota; class Cyanobacteriia; order Cyanobacteriales; family Microcoleaceae; genus Microcoleus. The sequence continues at coordinate 127,677 of NZ_JAAFKG010000003.1, forward strand.
TGAGGAGGACTGAAGTCCTCACTACAAACACTCAAAAAGGTTCGTAGTGAGGACTTCAGTCCTTCTTAAATTATTGTGGAACAACCGCATCAACAAGGTTCGTAGTGAGGACTTCAGTCCTACCTCAATTATTTGCGATTGCTGAGCCATTTAGCAGCAACTATTCCCAAAATACCCGCAACCACTGGATTCCCCAAAAACTTCATCAAACTAGGCTGTTGTGCCAACACTTCTCGGAAAATATCCGGGTGATTGTGATAGGTAAACGAAGCCAGCTTGCTAACATCATCAGCAGTCATGCGGCTAGCGTGGTGGGTAGAAAGTCCTAGCTGCTTTTCCAACTGGCGATCCTTCAATCCTCTCTTATCCAACTGCTTGAAGAACTCCCGTGCCACGTCGTCGCGTTCGTTTGGCTTGATTTGGGCGATCGCCTTTTGCAATTCCGGTTCCAACTGTGCCGGCGGGAGAGAGTCGTGATTCAAAGAACGCCCGAATAATTGTTTGCGCTGATCCGGGGAAGTTCTCTGAGCAAAATCGTCAAAATTTTCGTACTCTTCACCCGTTGTCTCAGGCATCATTTCGCGATCGCCCTGAGCCAAATCGCTCATGATTTGTCGCTTGTAATTATCGCTGCTACTCATGGTAATTATTTCCCCAACTAAACAACAGTTCAGTCTCAAATTGAGATTGCTTCGCATTCAAAAAACTGCGGAAGATTAAAGCGTCGCGCTGCTATAAATTCCGCTTTTAAACCAGGTCAAGACTTGTATTCAATCTGATTTAATTGCTGGTCATACTTTGCCGTCAAAATCAGTTTTTTGTCAGGAGCATAAACCAAAACACTTAAATCCTGATTTGGGAAATTGCGGTGAAAACCTTGGGCTAAAGATTTCGCCAAATCTTTTACTTCAGTAGGGCGGACTTGCGGGGTGATTACAACTCCCAATTTGTTATTGTCGCGCACGTAAGCATCCTGAACCAGACCCTTAGCCGTCTTTGTTACCCATTGACCAAAATCTTGACCTGCGACGGTATTCCCGCGTTCTAGCTGCGCGTAATAGCCCTGACTGCCACCAATTGCTACAGGTACGTTAGTCGGTTTTTGGGCGGAAACGCTGGGGGCGCAGGCAGTAGTAACAGCCAGCATTAGAACCAAGAGTAAACCCGCAATCATTTTGCGACTCTGCTGCAATAAACTCACCTTTTTTTCCTCCGTTCTGAAAACAATTTGAAGAATTAAGAGGGTCAGGTTTTTCGACCCTCTTAATTAGTATTAGGCTCAGTCTATTTTCTTTTTGATCTCATCTTTGACATCTTCGACTGTGTGGCTAGCTTCAGCTTGTTTTTGCTTCATTTTGCCTTCAGCTTTATCCTTGGGGTCGCCAGTAACATTGCCGATGGCTTCTTGAGCAGCGCCTTCGATGTTTTTGCCAGTTGCCTTTGCTCTATCGTTAATGCTCATTGGTTTCTCCTTATTTGTATCTAATTTGACGTTTTTTACTTAAATTCATCATAGGTAACAATGAGCTGGGCTGCACTCTACCTGTAGGAAGAAACAAGGAAGAAGTCTAAGGGAAGAGGTTTGACTAATTTAACGGAGGTCAGGAATAGGGAATAAGGAAAAGTTATTGTTGAGTCGAGGATAGACAGGGACTTTCATCGTTACCGTTTTGCGATCTAAGCTGTTAGCTGCAACAAAGTGTTTCGCAGAAAAAACTCGGTGTACAGCCACCCATGCGCTCAGGACTGCTTTGTTCAACCAAAAATACTTTCAAATTCTAAATTTATGTTTAATTCTTCTTTTTTTATTCTTCTCGATCGCTAACAACCAATGACTAACAACTAATAACTATAGTCTTTCTCAGAAACATGAGGTACTCATGGGCATAGGGCATAGGGCATAGGGCATACATCACTTTTTTGAGAACCGCTATAACAACTAATAACTAACAACTAATAACTAATAACTAATGACCAATGACCAATGACTAACAACTAACAACTAATGCCCCATGCCCAATGCCCAATGCCCTGTTTGGCCAATGCCCAATAACTCCAAAAATAGAGTGTGGGCAAGACCTCATCTTACCCACACCTAAAAAACGTTATTGATTTTATTTTGACTTGTGATGACATTCTTCATCTATTTTGTGCTGAAGTTCTTCTTTTAACTGTTCGACAGCGCGCTTAGTTTGAGCCTTTTCTTGTTTCTGCTGGCCGAGGGCTTTTTCTGTTTCCTCACCAAGCAATTTTTCCCTTGATTTTGGTAATGTAACTTCGCGGCCACTTACTACAGTATGGATCGGGTTTTCTTCATTCATTAGTTTTCACCCTAATTTATGCTAAACATATTTTCAACAAGGCTAATTCAAAGTTGACCTTAGCTAGATCCTAAGGTAAAGCACGTAGAGTTCCCTCTGCCTGAAGGGTGATAGGGCTGGGGGAAGAGTGGGTTAGTTTTTAGGTTTGAGTATTATAGTAAAAGCAATCTACGGAGAGTTATATCTCCCGGAAGCAAGATATGGGAAGGAGAATAGTGCATGAGTAGGTGCAGTTAGTTGGTGACTCGCACGCAGCTAGGCGGTGAATGAGTTGGGGAGAGTGTAAGAGGTAAGAGAGGGATAATTGTTCTGCGGCATTGCACAAGTGGGTTCTACCGTTTGTTTGATGAGGCTGCTTAGACCTCCGTCACAGATTGAGATAAAAATCGGTGACAGGTTAGTGCAGAATGTAAGTCAATGCAGGAAGGTTTGACCGTTAAAATCAACAGGATGCAGCAATTGTTAAGTTGTGTGGCGATCGGGTGAAATAATCTGCTAAACCTGAGTTAGCCTCCGGACTAACTTCCCGCAGGATTGAACTAAAATTTCTGTTATTAGTAAAAAGTATCTAAAACCCTATGGGAGCAAGGAGCAGTAACCCCCTCGAAGCAGCCGGCCCAGCTTGTGAGCCGATCAAAATAGGCGTGTTGCATTCGCTGACGGGAACTATGTCCATCAGCGAAATTTCTGTAAAAGATGCGACGCTGCTGGCTGTTGAGGAAATTAATGCGGCGGGAGGGGTACTCGGACGCCCCTTGGAAGCGGTGATAGCAGATGGAGCTAGCGATTTGCAGACTTTTGCTCAAAAAGCTAAGCAATTGCTCCAAGAATCGCAGGTGGCGGTGGTATTTGGTTGTTGGACTTCGGCTAGTCGCAAGGCGGTACTGCCGGCTTTTGAGTACGGCAATGGGTTGCTGTTTTATCCGGTACAGTACGAAGGGCTAGAACAGTGTCCGAATATTTTCTACACTGGTGCGGCGCCGAACCAACAGATTGTACCTGGGGTGAATTACTTGCTGGCTCAGGGGAAGCGGAAAATTTTCCTGTTGGGTTCTGATTATATTTTTCCCCGGACGGCAAATTTGATTGTGAAAGCTCAACTGGCGGCACTCGGAGGAGAGTTGGCGGGGGAAGTGTATCTGCCACTGGGTTCGAGGGAGGTGGACGAGGCGATCGCACATATTTTAGCAGTGAAACCGGATGCGATTCTCAACACTCTTAACGGCGACAGCAATGTGGCTTTTTTCCATCAACTGCGGGAAGCTGGTTTGAAACCGGAGGATTTGCCGGTGATGTCGGTTAGCGTCGCAGAAGAGGAAATACGGGCGATAGGGCCATCTAATATTGCCGGACATTGGGTGGTTTGGAACTATTTTCAAACTGTTGATACGGCGGAAAATCAGAAATTTGTTAAGGATTATAAAGCGAGATATGGGGAAAATCGTGTCACGGATGACCCAATCGAAGCGGCTTATTTGGGGGTTTATCTGTGGAAGGAAGCAGTAGAAAAAGCTGGTTCGATAGATGTAATTAAAGTCAGGGCGGCTGCTAAAAATATTGAGTTTGCAGCGCCTTCGGGCATGGTAAAAATAGATGCTCAAACCCAGCATACTTGGAAAACAGTGCGGATTGGTCAGGTGCGATCGGACGGTCAAATTGAGGAGATTTGGAATTCCGGGGCACCTGTACAGCCGGATCCTTTTCTCAAAAGCTACCCTTGGGCGGCGGCACTAAGTCCGAAGCAGATTTCTGTGGGAACTAGGGCTTCTTTGCTCGGGCTGTTTGTCATCATGGTACTGATTACTTGGATGGCGGTGGGAGTCGGGTGGATGGGTTCTTTGGAGATGAAGAACTCTTTGCTGGCGATACAGGCGACATCAGCTCCAGGGGGGGCTGTGGAGGCAACAATGGCGGTGCTGGCCGAGCAAACTATGGCTGTGGCGAGCCGCACTCAGAGTTGGCTGGTGGGGGCTTTGGTTTTGAGTTCGATCGCAGGTATAGTTGCTTGTGTGTCGGTGTCGGCGATTATTCGGAATTTGGGTTTGCTCCGGGAAACTGCCCAACAGATTGCGAGCGGTGATTTGACTGCTCGATCGCCTGTGGTGTCTAATGATGCGATCGGAGTGCTATCTTCTACTCTCAATACAATGGCTCAGCAAATTAGCAGTTTGCTCAAAGGTTTGGAGGTGCGGCAACGACAGCTAGAAGAGCGATCGAGTGAATTGGAAGTTGCTAAGAACGCTGCGGAAGCTGCTAACCGCGCGAAAAGCACTTTTTTGGCAAATATGACTCACGAATTGCGGACGCCCCTGAATGCGATTATCGGCTACAGCGAGCTGCTGCAAGAAGAGGCTCTGGAACTCGGGGAAGAAGAGTTTGTGATGGATTTGGCAAGCATTAATATGGCAGGCAAGCAGTTGCTGAACATTATTAGTGACATCTTGGATATTTCTAAAATAGAAGCAGGAAAGATGACTCTTTTCCTGGAGACTGTTGATGTCTTGAATTTAGTCGATCAGGTTGTGACTACGGTTCAACCGCTGATGGCGAAAAATGGCAATACTTTGAGTGTCAATTGCGATCGCGATATTGGTACGATCCACGCTGATTCGGCGAAGCTGCGACAAGCGCTGTTGAATTTGGCGAGCAATGCTGCTAAGTTTACCGATCGAGGCAAAATTACACTTAATGTTTGGAAGGAAGAATGGGAAGTTTTGCCTGTGGAGAATTCCGAGGATCTCTCGGATATTGGCTCTGAGTTTCACAGATATTCGATCGTGTTTCAAGTCACCGATACGGGCATCGGCATGACTGACGATCAGATTTCGAGGCTGTTTGGAGCTTTTTCACAAGCGGACGATTCCACTACTCGCAGGTACGGTGGCACGGGCTTGGGGCTGACTATTAGCCGTAAGTTTTGCCAGATGATGGGCGGGGATATTACGGTTGAGAGCGAGTTTGATTGCGGTTCTACTTTTACGATTCGCTTGCCGATGGCGATTAAAATCGAGAAAGAAGCGGAGAAGGAGGCAGCACCGGAAGAAACAAGTCAACAAGAAGTGCGATCGCAAACGCTGGAACTTCCTGATGCTGCTACTGTGCTAGTAATTGACGACGATCCAGACTCGCGGGATTTGATCGCCCGCTGCTTGTCAAAACAAGGATTTCGGGTACTCTCGTCAGCTAGCGGTGAGGAAGGGCTTAAGTTAGCTAAGGAGTCGCTACCCGATGCGATTACTCTAGACGTGATGATGCCGAGTATGGACGGCTGGGCGGTGCTGTCGGCGTTGAAAGCCGATCCGGATTTAGCTAATATTCCGGTGATTATGTTGACTTTTTTGGACGATCAAAATCATGGTTTGGAATTGGGAGCAGCGGAGTATTTGAGGAAGCCTTTGGATTACAAACGCTTTGCTGATTTATTGAGTAAATATCAGCGCCCGCAAAAGTAGTCTGTTGACGGTTGACTGTTGACTGTTGACCATTTGTGACAAGTTAATAAAAAGGGTTCTTCCTTACTTGGTATGCTAAACTAACAATTAAAATGCCAAGTAAGCAAACATCTATTTTTGTAATTTTCAAAATTTCTAAAGCCATATGCCGAACGTTTTATTAATTTAAGCTTGTTATTTATACCCTCAACAACACCACTTGTTGTCCTATTATCAAAGTAAGCAATTATCTCATCTAGCCAATTGGTAATAGTATTTACAGTGGAACCAAAATATTTTTTTGCTCTTTGCTGCCAGATCCCAATTCTCAACAATGCCCTCAACCAATTAGTCTTTGTATTTTCAAATATTTGTCGGAATTTTTCTTTTAATTTATGCATTATTGCGAGCTGAGGACACACTTTTTTAACTGATATTAATTTGTTCCTTTGCTTGTCTTTCAAACTCTCTTCATTCTTTAGTAACGCATATTTGCTGTCATTTATTCCTTCTAATATTTCTTTGTATTCTGCTATTTTTTGAGGTGATTTAGTTTTTTTACTTAAATCTATTACTTCCCTTCTTTCACGCTTTCTTTCTTTATCTAATTCATTATTAACTTGTGCCATTACATGAAATCTGTCCGCTACTACTTGAGCATTTGGCATGAGTTTTTGTACTAAGGTTTTGTAACCTTTCCATAAATCTATACTTACTTCTTCTATTTGTTCTAAAACCTCTAAGCCCCATGAATTAAGGACTGGTTCGATATCTTCTTGTGTTCTTCCTTTGATAATCGTGATTAATTCAGATATTGATAAATCTGTCAATACCGCACAGTAATTTCCTTGACCTTTAGTTAACGCTATTTCATCAATTCCTAGTTTTTTTAAGTCTGATGGTTTTGACGATAATTCTCGTGAGGCATCTAACAACATTCTTTCTATTTCTTCTGTTGTTACTACTCCTTGTTTTGCTACACTATTGATGTCACTTGATAAGACAGACTTGATAATTGTATCTGCTAGTCGTTTTGTATAAGTTCTTCGGTTATTTACAAAATCCAATTTTTCGCTAAATGGTTTGCCACATTTTTTACATTTAAACTGTCGTCTGTTTATTTCTAAGAATACTTGCTTTTCGGCCCATGATAAATCTTTTACTACGTATCGATGGTTTTGATGCAATCTATTACTTTTTGTCCCGCAATGATGACAATAACTTTCTTTATGGATTGACTCCACCTGTAATATTATTCCAATTCCTGGTACTTGATTCATTTTAGTTACTTTAATTCCTTGTATATTCAGTAGCTCCGTCAAAACTTTAGTACTCTTTTTTGTCGTCATGACTATAATTCGCTCCCAAAAACTATTGTGACTATTTATATTTAACAATCAAATTAGCTTGAATGTCAAGCCTGACAAGGACTTGATTTACATTTTGACATATTTGTTGAATTAATTTAACGGCTTTAACTATTGATTTAGCATAGTAAGTAATGAAGAACCATAAAAAGTGCAAATTGTCAATGGGGTAGACTTGTAAGAGGTAAAATAGGATGAAACCTTGACCGGGTAAGCAGTTGAGCCATAATTGAACCAGTTTATGAGTAGCAAAAAACGCATCAACCGAGATCGTGCAAAGAAAAAAAATCGTCCTCAAGTAGAAAACGAAGCGATCGCGAATTACCTGGAAGATTTATTAATTCCAGCAATGGCAGCCCAAAAAACTTTTTATCGCCAACTAAATTTAAGAGATAGAATTTTAACACTACCCATTAATGATAGCCTCCGTATTAAGTTTATTATGGCGAGACGTAGCAGGAGTAACAGAATTAACCAGATTATTAAAGAGAGAAGGCTTTTTATGGTGTCAGCCACCAGAAATTAGCCAACAAGCATTATCACTCAGATTTTTAACTTTTCCAGCTATTTTGTTTGAAAAAGTATTTAAAGAATTACTACCTCATTTTCGACAAAAATGGTTAATGAGAAAGTCGAGACCATTACCAGATAGCGTACAATTTGCTTTAAAAAACTTTGAAAATATCTGGATAGCAGACGGCTCAACATTAGAAGCATTATTTCGTAAACTAGAAAGTTTATCAGATGTTCCAATTGGTCAATTATCCGGAAAAATGTGAGTAATAATAGACCTAGTAACTCATCTTCCCGAAGAAATTTGGTTTTGGACAAATCCGAAACAAGCAGATACCCATTGGGAAGAAGATTTACTAAAAACAGTTAAGCCAAAAACTTTGCTGTTACTGGATCGAGGCTTCTATCACTTCGCTTTTTGGTCAAAATTAATTGAGCAAGAAATTGGATTTATCACTCAAATTAAGAAAGGTGCATCTTATCAAGTCAAGCGGTATTAACCAATACTTATGATGTCAAAGACCAGATAATCCAGATAGGTGCAGGGACAAAAAAAACACCAGCTTTGACTATAAGATTAGTACAAATTCGCTCAAAAAATGGCTGGCGTTCTTATCTGACGAGTGTCCGAGAACCCGAAATATTGCCTCCCTATGTAGTGGCAGATTTATATCAAAGACGCTGGCGAATTGAAGACGCCTTTTGTATAGTAAAGAGACTCCTAAATTTAAGTTATTTATGGAGCAATACAGTTGACTTAAGAAAAATCTGACTTGCTCAAAATGGCTATATTGCCAGAAAATCGTCAGATGAAATTCATCAAAAGCATTAAGTAAACCGTATTGAAATACAATCCACTCCATCAAGAGAAGAGTTTTGAACCGTATTGGGGCGCTTTTGGCGCAGAGGGAAGAGTATTGCGAGGGTTTTGGATGTCGTAAAAAACCTTTTATCCCTCCCCCTCTCTGTGTTCTCTGTGTTCTCTGCGGTAAAATCTTCTTAATATTTACTTCACCTCTTTATAATCCAAAAATCGTCAGATGAAATTCATCAAAAGCGTTAAGTAAACCCTATTGATTTATGGACAGGTTCTGTCAACAGAATCCAGCTCCAAATCTGGGCTACCTGGCTATTTTATGCGGTTTTGGTAGACTTAGGGGATGCTGTTGCAGATGAATTAGGAGTACCAATTGAACGTGTTTCATTAGAAATGATTTATCGTGGAATGTATCATTTTTCTGTTGCCTATCAAAAAGGATTAGCTTTTGACCTAGTTAAGTATTTTGCTGACCAGAAAAATCAAGATTTAGGGATTCGATCGCGACTGCGAAAACCTCATGTCAGGCTAATTATTTCTCCTTTCCCTGGAACTCAAAGAAGTCCCGAACAATTTTTTTTCAATAATAAGGGAACAAATGGAGTCATCTTTTAATTGGTATCTCGGTAAAAAAATGAGTAAGATTACTCATTGACAACACTGCTTTTAGCTTAACTTGTGAGTAATGGGCAAGGTTCGATCGACTGGTTTAAAAAGCAAATTCCCTAAAATCAAAATCTTTTGGGGGCTCACAAGCTCCAAGCTTTCATTACTTGGGCTAACAAACATCTCTAATCAGGCATTACCGATCGCGATCGCCATTTTCCCCTTCCCTACAGTTGCTTTTTTTGGGGAAACTGCTATTATTTACGATAACGCAGCATTCAAATATTTTAATTTTATTAAAGTGAAAAAAATCGCCCTTTTTTTCGAGTTAACCGCTTGACTCTGAAGTTTTTTGGAGGTACAATTTAATAATGGGAATAGTTGCAAAATTAAAATTAAACTTACCACTTCCATTATCTAAAATATACCACCTAAAGTCCAGACAAGTCAATAGGTAATAATTCCTTTTTTTTGCCAATTTTTTGACACTGTTTCTAAACTTTTTGTGGTTGATATCGACGAAAAGCATTGCTATCCAAAAATGGGTTTGTTTCCACAGGCCGTGCAATCACAGGTGTGGAACGGTTACATTATCAATTTTTCTTGAGGGATTTTCGGTGGTGGCGCACCCTACACCTACTAACTCAACTTCGACTAGATAGAGAGTGGATTTTGGTGTTTAGTTAAAATGAACTTATTAATAATTCCTTGACTTTGCCGCGCTTGCAACTCTTAGAGTTAATTCCCCTAGACGCTGATATTTCAATTTGCTTAGGGACATGAGCTATTTTAAAAGCTTCAGTATCGCTGTATATTTTTTCGATGAAATCGCAGTTAGAATTAGACAGCATAATTTTGACACCCCGTTGGGCAAGTTCTGCAAAAACATCTCTAAGCTTTATCTGTTCGGCTTGTTTGAAGTTCTCGCGGCTGTAAGCTGTGAAATCGCTAGTAGAACTGATAGGATAATAAGGTGGGTCAAAATAAACAAAGTCTTTGCTGCTTGTAGCAAAATCTAAAATTCGATCGAATTTTCTCACTTCAATTTGAGCGGGTGCGAGTAGAGATGAGACCGATCGCAATAAATCGGGTTGACAAATGTTAGGATTTTTGTATCTGCCTATGGGAACATTAAATTCACCTTTGGAGTTTTCTCTGTACAGGCCGTTGTAACAAGTTTTATTGAGGTAGATTAGCCGTGCTGCTTTTTCTGTATCTGTGTTGTAGGATCGCGATCGCACCGAGTAATAATAGGCTTGATTGTCCTTACTGTGCTCTGAAGCGTGATCTAACAAAAGCTCAATCAGATCCTCAACTTTATCCCTGACACAGCGATAAGCATTAATCAACTCAGGATTAATATCTGTTAACACAACTTGCACAGAAGGGTGCTGTTGTGCTAAGTAAAAAAATACGGCTCCGCCGCCCAAAAAAGGCTCGTAGTAAGTGGTGAACTTTTTAGGAAAATAAGGTTGATATTGTCCAATCAACCTTGTTTTGCCTCCAGCCCATTTCAGAAATGGACGCGGCAAGACGAAAGAAGGTGCGGCAGCAGACATTTAGGTAGAAATAACAGCCCTATAATATTTATCACAACTACAACTCACAACTACAACTGAATAGAAATACTTCTCTCATTCGTTACCAGAAAGAATTGGTTGAAAGCCGGAACGCTTTGAGGGAGAAATTAAAATCAGACTATTCATTACTCCAATCCTCGGACTTATAGGTAGAGGTCGCTCTCAAACTGTCCCCGGTCAACTGTCCCAGGTCAACTGTTGAACGGAGGTCGCGTTCCGGCATTGAACAGACTCAGACCCGATCGCTCTCACAAAACTTTTCGTTAGAATTATATATGTTAGCATCGCCCTTGAAAAATGCCCGATCGCCCGATCGGCAGATTTAGCTCCGGCTGTGCCAAAATTGTCTAACTCGCTCACAAGTGTTACCAGTCAAAGATCGAGCTGTAACACTTTACCCCACCGGTGCTCATGCAAGATTTCATTAATAACATCTCTCGCTACCCTCGTTTTTTGATTACTGTGTGTCTGGGAATCTTTTTTTTCCTGTTCGAGCGACTCAAACCTCTGCTCGATCGACCGGCAACTGCGATCGCCCTGATTACTTCGATTGTAGCGACTTTTGTGTTTCTAACTTTTACACTGCGCGCCATGTTAGGTCTGAGTCCGGTTTAAAGGCAAAATTTCTGCCAGAAAAAGCCGGCGAACTCTGACAAACCATAGCCCACAAACGAGTAACGTAGAGGGTTTGGGGGTTGCGACTTCTGAGTTTGAGTTGAAACACTAACCCCCGAAATAAGTGCAACTCTTCCGTGCGATCGCACAATTGGCAATAGTCGCTGCGATAGATTGGAAGAGGAAGTAAAGTTACCCTAGTTATGTGAGCGCTCCTCAACCTTGGCGCAAGCAAACATTACCGAAGTGCAGCACAACAGTTCCGGCTATCAACACAACTGGGGAAATACTGCACCTCTGTTTCCCCCACTCCCACTTAATCCTTAGGAAGCGGCACACCCCGCCCCGCTTTCCTCTCCCGTTAACCTGACGGTATCACGAGAGTTTCCAGCGGACAAGACAGATGAAATTTGAACATATCTATCAATTTTTTCAAGACCCACCTCCTGTTTATCTAAACAAGGAACTGGCAGTGTGCTACATTCTCTCGGTGTTATTGCGCGGAGATTCCTACGGTACAGAACTCATCGGACAACTAGAAAGGGAATTTCCCATCTACCGACTTTCTGATACCGTCCTCTACAGCGCTTTGAAATTTCTCGAAGATGAAGCCGTCATTACCGGTTACTGGAAAAAAGTAGAAGGACGCGGCCGCCCCCGCCGGATGTATCAAATCCTCCCTGAGTGGCGGCATCAAGCTCAAGACCTGGCTCGTCTGTGGCACGAGTACATCGGTCAGGGAAACGGCGCGTCTGGCCGTCGTCCCCGTGCCTTAGAAACTGGTCACACGGGTTAGCAGGCGTTGAAATCGGATGCCTAAACCCTTGAGATGCGGTGCTACTAGCAAAGCGAATTGTCCGATTGCCTTCGCTTTGCCAGCATCGCCGCCGCACAGCGATTAGAGTAGCGATTCACTACGTCAGGACTTACGCATTGTCACTTGAGAATTAAGGATGATGGGGAGATATGGAAATTGGGTGATGGGGAGAAAAACGCATTGCTAGAAAGCTTGCCGAGAATTTGGGTTGAAAAGTGTCTGCGTAAGTCCTCGATCGTTTTCTTCTTTGACACTCCCGGGCTTGAACGCACGGGGATTCTTGGTTCAATCAGTCAACTTGCTTTCTTGATGTCACCACCAATGGGTAGAGGTCGGTTTCCAAGCGTTAATTCCGGTGTGTCCCACCGTATTTGAACTAATTCCTGCTTGTCTCAATCCTTTGGTCAGAATATTTAAAGCTGCATTGTGGTCGCGGTCTAACACGGCACCACACAGGCAAATATGAGTTCTGACTGAGAGCGATTTCTGAACGCGATTGCCGCAACTTGAACAATCTTGGGAAGTATACCCAGGGGCAACAGCAACCACTGTTTTACCGTACACTTTCCCAAAATATTGCAACCATTGGAGAAATTGCGACCATCCTGCATCACTAATAGACTTAGCAAGCTTATGGTTTTTCACCATATTTCTGACTTGAAGGTTTTCGTAGGCTACGAAATCGTTTGATTTCACTACGCACAACGCTGTTTTAATAGCGAAGTCTTTGCGCTGCCTACTGACTTTTAAGTGCTTTCTACCTAACTTATTTATCGCTTTCTTACGATTACTCGAAGCTTTCTTTTTCCGAGACACTCGTTTCTGCAACCGCTTCAAAGCTTTTTCACTCTTACGGAGATGCCGAGGATTTGGAACTGTTTCTCCGGTACTATTGGTGTAGAAATGGTTCAACCCCACATCTATACCAATCGCTTTCCCCGTAGGAACTATTTCTTCTGTTCGCTCTACATTAATACAGAACTGAGCGTAGTAACCGTCAGCACGACGAATTACCCTGACTCGCTTGATTGCGTTGGGTGAATAGAAGTGCAAATCTCGACTACCGAGTAATCTGAAGGTTCCCGCAGCAAAACCGTCCGTGAAAGTCAGACATCTTTTATCGACCGAAAGCGCCCATCCTGATGTTTTGTATTCTACGGAGTGAGTGTTTTTTTTGAACTGTGGGTACCCTTTTTTTCCTGGTTTCTTAGCTTTGCAATTAGAGAAAAAACGTTGAATAGCAAAAATGGCACGCTCAGCCGAAGCTTGACGCGCCATTGAGTTGAGTTTTCCGGCCCATTCAAATTCTTTCGCCATGATGGCGCATTGTTTGTATAAATCCGATAGTTTAACTCTGGAATTGTCGATCCAATATCTGAGAGCTTTGTTTCGGACAAACTGAGCTGTGCGGATCATTTCGTCTACGATCCGGTATTGCTGTGGCTTGCCTTTTAACTTGAACTCTAGTACAATCATGGAATGATTTTATCACGCTTACGGACAATAGTGGCTATAAGCATGATAGATTCAACAATCTTTATACTCGCAATTAAAGCCGTCCTAAAAGGACGAGGCTTTAGACCCAATTTTTTGCTAAACTTCTGTAAAGTAATAGTAGATAATTTCAATTACACAAACTTCTACCGATGGATACTACTGTTCTTTCTTCCACCTTTGTGATGACGCTGCTGTTGGCTGTTGGCTTGTTTTTCTTCATCAAGGCCTCAGTCAAAGATCGCATCGAACAGGTCAAGCTTGCTTCCGAGAGCGCCCAAGAGTCACTGTTAACCCAGCTACAAGAGTATTTTGCTTCTAGGGCTTACCGAGTTGCAGCGGTTGATGCCCCCAACTATAAAGTCACTTTTGAGGGTTTTGTGCGGCCGAGTTGGTTTTTAGCTGTCTTTTTAACTCTGTTGAGTGCAGGCGGGGCTCTCTGCTTGGGACTGGTTTTGGGAATGCTAGTACCGCAGCAAGGTCAACTTTTCCTAGGTTTGGTACTGCTGTCGCCCTTGACGGGAGTATTTTATTGGAAAAAAGCCGGACGTTCCGAGCAAGTCCTTCTCAAACTTGAATCAGTTGCTGACTCGGAAAGCCCAACTAAGAGCTTTGTTACTGTCAGAGCTCACCGCGACGAACTAGCAACTATGCAAAAAGCTTTGAATTTGAAACCGCTGCAAGATTAAAAGTTTGGTGCGGAACGTTTTTTGATATGCTAGATGCCGTGCTTCGACTTCGGGCCGACAAACGGATTGCTGCTGGCAGTTGTCTGGTTGGCCCGAAAGTTCGATCGACCGGCACGGTCAAACGATATTTAGATTGTGAGATTTTAGATTTGAGATTTATTCTACAGATGAATCTGGGAGCTTTAATTTTCGTCTAAAATTGGGAGTGGTTCGCGACTCGATTCCGGGCTGGTATCAGTTTGTTGGGCAGAGTCAAAAAAAACCATTATCCTGAGAGTGCCAATTGTGCCGATCGCCCGCTGTGACGATCTATCCTGTTGCGATGGCTCCTTATACCTTAACTTCCTAAGGATTTTTCGCGTAAATTTCAGTTGGCACTCTCCAGACAATGAGATCTCTCGCGCTTTTGTTAAAAGAGCCAGAAAAACATTGCTGTCAATGTTTTGACCTAAACATTTCGATCTATGCGCGACTGGCGGACACCGCAGGAATTTTTTCTGCGGTTGCTTCCAGCATCACCTTTAAGCTGGGAAACAAGAAATGGTTCTCTTCTACGTATTGGGCTCCGAACAAACCTTTTTCAGCCCAGAAGTATCTGTCGGTGGTATGCTCGTTACGCTTGACTAAGAGTAAAGCTGGGGGAGCAATGCCTTCGGCATGGATGAACTTGCGAGCCGCTGTTACGGGTTTATCTTCGCCGCTCTCGATGCTATATTGAGGCACACACTCTAAAATTCTGCGTCCTTCTTGTCGGCGGCGACTTTTGCGCTTGCGTCTCCTGGCCAATTTCTTTACCTCCTCTGTGAGCAGACAGTGTGAGCAGACAGTATGAGCAGACAGGTTTTGACATACTCCCCAGCCATAAAGACATGGGGATTTTGGATTCAAACAGCTTTCCTCAAGCACAGCTTGTCTGATATTGCCGAGCATCCTAGGTTGATGCCCCAACCTATCTCAGATTTTTTGGATTATAGAGTTGAGACCGGATTTTTACATCTGGCGAATCAACAATACATGATTCAATCATCAAAGCTGTCCCGATCGGACGTGGCTTTTAATCCAATTTTTAGGTAATGATAGCTACCAAATCCGAGGCCAGTATATCCGTTCTAGCTCTAAACTTCAACTGTTTTTAATATATCGACATAATCTTAACATTCGTGCCGATCGACAAAAGTGCAGCGGTTGTGGTAAAGTGGGCCGCAACTTCCGGCAGCAGCCAAGCTTGGGACTCTGGGGAAGCTATGCAGGCGGGGCTTTAAAGCAATTGTGTTTGTGAAAGCTGAATCCTGGGAACCGATCGGCCTGCCATCAAAGCCCAGATACTAGAAATTTAGCTGGAACAGCAGAAGCCCCACGTCTGTACGCGATAGGGTCAGCGTGGGATGAATGCGCGTGAGGCGACGATTGCCCGTCCGACAAAACCGACAATCGGCAGATCTTCGGTTGCGAGGACGGGCATGAGGAGACGAACAAAATCCCTTGCTCTGCCATTGTCTCTATGTTATCATGATTCCAGTAACTGCGATAAAAGTCTGAAATGTTAAAGCCGGTCAAAGTCAGAATTTATCCAACCATCAAACAACAAAGTCACGCTTGCTGGAGCCTTTGGCTGTGTAAGATGGGTTTGGAATCAATCTCTGGCTACGATGTCTCAGACCTATAAAGAGACTGGGAAGGGCATATCGGCTTTGACAATGAAGAAACAGATTCCTGTCTGGAAGACTGAGCATGAATGGCTCAAAGAATGCTATTCTCAATGCCTCCAGTCCTCTGTACTTAACCTGTCTCAAGCTTTTATCAATTTCTTTGATGGTCGAGCGGCTTACCCTACCTTTAAAAAACGCCAAGGTAGACAATCGATGCAATACCCTCAGAATGTCAAAATCCTGAGTAATAGTGAGATTAAATTCCCTGGCAATCTTGGAGTGGTTAAGGCTAAAATTCATCGCGATTGTATTGGTACATTAAAGACTGTGACGGTATCTAAAATGCCTGATGGTCGTTACTATGCCTCACTATTGATGGATGATGGTGCTGAAAGTCCAGTAACTAACGGTGATGGAAAAGCTATCGGTCTAGACCTGGGCTTAATTGATTTCTGTGTTACCTCCGAGGGGTCTAAATACCAGAACCCTCGACACATCAAAAAGTATGAATGTAACCTTAAACGCAAGCAGCGTAAACTGTCTAGAAAGAAAGATAAAACTACCAATAAACGACGCAAGGCGAAATGTGCTGTAGCCAAAGTCCATGCAAAAATAGCTAGAGTCCGGGTCGATTTCCGACACAAACTATCCCGTAAGATAGTTAACGAAAACCAAGTTATTGTTGTCGAGAATCTGGCAGTAAAGAACATGGTAAAAAATCATAATCTGGCTAAAAGTATTGCTGATGCTGGCTGGGGAATGTTTGGCACGATGTTAAAGTACAAAGCGGAAGCAGAAGGCAAAGTCTATCTAGAAGTAGGTCGATTTTTCCCTTCGTCTCACCTGTGTTCAAACACTTTACTGTCGTTGCCAAAAATGGATTTATCTGTGCGTGAATTTAACTGTCCCCACTGTTCTAAGCGGCACGATCGAGATATTAACGCAGCAGTAAATATTAAAAATGAAGGCTTACGGATATTGGCGTTGGGAACCAGCGTTACTGCCCTTGGAGGCAATGTAAGACCAAAACAGTATGGGCGCAAGTCCACTACTGCCCTTGGCGGTTGCCCAAGAAGAGGGAAGCCCACACTCTACCCGATAGGGTGAGTGTGTGGTAGTTCACTTAAAATTCCGTAAAAGATCTTAATGTGGCACTCATGTTAATGCCAGCCAGTTCAGAATTTGTCAAGCTTTGTCGATCGCAGGTGGCGATCGCCGTCAGTTTGGGCGCGACATTCAGCGCAGTATACCTGACACAAGAGCTGGTAGAAGGCAGCGAGGCAAAGTTAGTGCCGATCGCAGTTTACCCAGAAACCTCAGTCGAACCAGAAAATCAAGAGTTGAGGCTCGAACCGGCTTCAAGCTCGACAGTGAAATCGATGCCGCGGCGGCTGGCTGCGCCGGCTTTGGCTGTGGAAGCATCAACCGTGGGCGCGATCGCACCCGAGCCACTGCCCGGTTTTGAAAACAGTTCCAATCAGTGCCAAGGCCCGGGGAATGTGTGGCAGCAACGGAGGCAAATAGTGACGCCTCTGATACACGAGGACGCTGTCCTGGGACTCCTGGTCAGCGGTAGGGAAGACAGGGCTTGGAACGATCGAGAGGAGGCTCAGATCCAACAAATTGCTCGCACTTTGGCCCTAGCGTGCATTTTAGACCAGCGATCGCAGTGGATGCATCAGGAATTGGGATCTTCCCGGCAAATCCAGGCTCAGGTTTATGACACGATGCACAACTTGCTGCACCAGTTCAAGAGTCCGCTGACAGCGTTGCGAACTTTTGGCAAACTGTTAGCGCGCAGGCTGGTACCAGAAGACAAAAACCGCAATGTGGCTTTTAGTAT
Organism: Microcoleus sp. bin48.metabat.b7b8b9.023; assembly: GCF_013299185.1. GTDB lineage: Bacteria > Cyanobacteriota > Cyanobacteriia > Cyanobacteriales > Microcoleaceae > Microcoleus. The sequence goes on from NZ_JAAFKG010000003.1 coordinate 145,419, forward strand.
TGTCCGAGAGAGCGATAGGCTCTCTGAATTGCTCGGCCAGTTCGATCGCACAGTAGATACCGGCGAAGCAAATCTCAGACTCCCATCAGGCACTTCAGAAACAGCAACTTCCAATATCCAATTAATCCAGCATTCTCCTCTGTCGCTGTTACCAGTGGCCAATTTGGACGAATCCTGTGTAGTGACATTCGTCTTAAAACCCCTGTTAATTTCCGCCGAGGCGATCGCATCGGAAAGGCATCTGTCATTGTTAGCCGACATTCCGGCGGATTTGCCACCAGTCTCGGCGAGCGATCGAGCTTTGCGCGAAGTTTTGAGCAACCTAATTGACAATGCTTTGAAATATACCCCCGCCGGCCGCCAAATTTATATTAAAGTAAGCTACGAAGCGAACCACCGCCCCTTACCTGCCATAGCAGTTGCAGTCAGCGACACAGGTTCCGGCATTCCCCCCCAGGATTTAGAGCATTTATTTGAGCGGCACTACCGGGGAGAAAAAGCCCAGACAGAAATTCCCGGCACAGGATTGGGTTTGGCGATCGCCCGCGATTTAGTCCGCCAAATGCAAGGAGAAATCCAAGTATTTTCCCCAGTAAATCCGGAATGGCTTCCATCTAGTGCAGCTCATTTATATCCAACGGATAGCGGCACTACATTCGTCATTTGGCTGCCGGTGAAGAAGGAGAACAACTGTTTGTAGTGCGGACTGAAGTCCGCAATATTGAGCGGACTGAAGTCCGCACTACAAGCCTTACTTATTGGGATCAATAGATCGGACATGATATCATTGCCAATCTAAAATTTAAAATATAAAATAGTCTCACAAACTCTATACCTGGGAAAAACCATATGAAGCATCTGCCTTTATTCGATAAAATTCCCAACTTTTCAAATCTTTTAGAAAATCTCAAAAAACACTTTTTTACTGTACCATTTTTAGTTATTTTCAACACTCTGACTGTCCTGATTTTAGGCGGGCTGAGCCTATACGCCAAACTCAACAACCAGGGAGACGGAGTTGAACGCCTCTTTAGCGATCCTTTTAATTCCTGGTTCCCTTACGAAGGCCTCCTAACCGGAATTTCCGAAGTCCTCTGGTGCATCCCAGTCGCAATTTGTGCATTTACATTCGGAGTCCTGCGCCAAAAAGACCCCCGCAGTCGATCGGCAATATTCTTCTTTTTTAGTGCTTTACTGATGGGAGTCTTTTTCTTGGATGACAGGTTTCGGATGACTTTGATTCTTTCTCAGTTGGGAATATCTAAGAAATTAATTTATTTGTGTTATGGTACTGGCGTTTTCCTTTACGGAATTAAATTTTGGCGATACATCAAAACCACTCCTTACCTGCCCTTAATTGCCGCATTTCTCTTATTTGCTATCTCGCGGTTTGAGGATATTATAGACACTGGTAGTCTAGGAGTACACGCCATGTTAGAAGATGGCACTAAGTTATTAGCTCTTCTGAATTTGGCCATGTATTTTTGGCACGTATGTTATCAAGCAATTTGTCAGTTGACAGTTGACAGTTGACAGTTGACAGTTGACAGTTGACAGTTGACAGTTGACAGTTGACAGTTGACAGTTGGCAGTTGGCAGTTGACAGTCATTGGAAGCAATTACTAATTACCAATTCCAATCCGCAATGCCCAATGCCCAATGCCCCATCCCTCCGCTTCGCTTCGCCCTGTTTGGCCTTCTTCCCAATGCCCTGTTTGGCCTTCTTCCCAATGCCCCATGCCCCATGCCCCATTACCGATTCCCAATTACAAACAAACTTTTAATGTTTTGTTTATTCTTCTGGCTAAAACTGTCAGGCAATCCGCGAAACCCCTGGAAATTCAGAAATTGAAACCCGCGAGTATCAGTCAGTAACTTTTGCGTAGAAGGTTTTTGAGCCGAAGTTGCAGCATGAGAGGCAATTTCTTTCTCTACTGTTAACACATTTCCGTAAAGATTGGCAATTATTTCTTGACCTCCGGCAGTCATTTTCAAATGCTGCAATCCTTCTTGAATGTAGGGATAGACAACATTCCAAAAAAACTTGGGATAGCCCGATCGCAAATCTGCCGGATGGCGGTAGCCTAGATTTTTATTACTACCTATTTCTTCAAATTCATAAAACAGCGCCGGTATTTTTTGCAAGTAGCGGGGGTCGCTGAGTTGACCGAGCAAATCTGCTGCCCGCACTAAGCCGGGATAATTGCCAGTACAAGAGTGTTCTTCGTCGTTCGGTACGGGAAAGCGAGTCAATTCAATATTGCGTATAATAGCCTCTGAATCAATCAAATCGTGACCTAAAAAATGTTCTTGTACGAACATTTTACCCCGGTCTATATGATAGGGAGTTAAGCTAGCATCAGTTGTACCCGATTCTAGATAAATTGTATTGCTGTCAGTGCCTGTCGCATACAATCTTTCGCTTTGTCTATCTTGGGGGCAGATTCCTTTGACGTAACCGATATCGTGGCACAGCCAAGAAACGATCGCCTCTAGCCAATTTTCTGGGGAGATGTTTCCTTCGCTGAGGTATTTACCGCGCAATATTTCTTGCCCTACTAAGGTGACAAGAACTGTATGTTCGACGTTGTGATAAAGAGCGTCGCTGCTGGCAATGTTTTCTAAAGCTAGGCTGACAACCTGTTCGATAAGTCTGGCGCTGTCAGATTTAATGTTCCCGTAAGTGTTTCGGTATCCGGCTTTTAAGCTTTCAGTTAAGGAACTGATGATGACTGTGGTGGGGTTCAACATTTGTAGTTACCTTGATGGCGGGTGATTGCGAACTATTGCATATTTGCAATTAGTTTGTCAGAGGAGTATTTTTTTTCCAAGAAGTCATTTGTGCAGTCAATCTAAAATCTAAAATCTAAAATCTAAAATCTAAAATGGATCGACTGGCTGTTGGTTTTTATTGTCACCGATCGCAATTGGCGATCGCAACCAGAAAAGCTCATAAGTTTGACAGTTTTTGCGCCTCAGCAATTTCCCGCTGATTGGGGAGCTACGGCAATACCTCATAAAACCTCATAAAACCTCAGGAAAGCAAAGGAGCAGCTAACTCGACTCGGAATTTGCCGTGCAAGCCCTCAGCTCGGCTGCTGGCTTGAATGTTGACCCGGGAGGTTATACAATTTATAAAAAGTCTTGCTATGAATGAAGTGTGGGATTTTTTTCCTAAAACCAACCTACAGCAGGCAAGCTCCCAAGCCCGATCGCCATCAGTGATTCCCAAATCTAAAATCTAAAATCTACAATCTATAGCAATCCTAAATGATTTGTGTCATTCTCTTGTAGGGGCAAACCCCCCGTGGTTGCCCGATAGATAGGGGTAGGCACGGGGGCACTACCCCTACAAATATTCATGAATCATTTAGGATGGCTATACAATCGAAATACGTTAGTACAAAAATGAATATTCAAGAAGCTTTAGAATTTATAGAAAACTCAGTTCACCTCAAAACAGGCAAACACCTCAACGATTTGGAAAGGCAGGTTTTTATCGGGACTTGGCAAGGACAAACCTATGAGCAGATTTACCCATTAAACCCGGAATATGTCGAAAAAGATGTAGGTTACAAGCTGTGGCAGAAGCTGTCAAGTATCTTGGGAGAGAAAGTTACAAAAAAGAACGTGCGAGGAGCCATAGCTCGATCGATCGCGCGACAGGAAATGCGATCGGCAGAACATCTAAAACAGCCTTCCCAGACTGAACCGAGGAATGGGACAAATCAGGGAAAACGAGTTTTTATTAGCTATTGCAACCAAGAACCCGATCTGAGTTTGGCACTGGAGCTTGCCGAAGGCATAAATGCAACGGGACACCAAGTATTCGCTGCCAATATTGGGGCGGTTTATCCCGATCGCGAATCAGCAAAAAACTGGCTTTCTCAAGTTGACTTTCAATTAGAACAGTGTGACTATTTTTTATTGTTGCTGTCCGGAGAAACGGCAGTTAGTGAAATAGTTATGGAAGAATTGCGGAAAATCAAAGAATTGCGCTACAGACGGCAAAATCCGGCCCCTGCCGTGTTGCCAATTCGAGTCAATTATCCTCCCAGCATACGGCTAAACCACGACTTGCGGAACTACATAAACGATACTCAGCAGCGGGAGTGGACATCACCGGCTGACACGGTACTGCTCCTACAAGAAATCAACCAAATGCTGTTAGAAACAGTCGCTGGGGAAAGCACAGTACAGCCAGCAGGTACATCGCAAACAGATACAGAAGATGACATATCCGCAGGATTTATAGTTAATTTAAACCTGCTGGCGGCAGAGCATTCTTTCCCTAAAAGTGCGACTCAGACTGTAACCATTTCTCGGACTCTGCCGCTTTCAAATCCTCCATCACCCGCCGCAGAGCCGCAGATTCCCCAAGGACAAGTCAGGCTGGATTCGGCTTTTTATGTCGATCGCGTTCCCTGGGAAGCTCAGTGTTACAAGGAACTTTTGCAGCCGGGAACTTTAATTAGGATTAAAGCACCGAGACAAATGGGCAAAACTTCGTTAATGGCGAGGATTCTTTATCAGGCAAAAGAACAAGGCTATCGCACTGTTCCTCTGAGTTTTCAACACGCAGATGCTGCGTCATTTGCCAATCTCAATTCACTGCTGAGGTGGTTCTGCACCAAAATTACGCGCAAGCTGCGTTTGCCTCACCAGATTGACGATTATTGGACGGATACTTACGGCAGCAAAGATAATTGTACGGCTTATTTTGAAGATTTTTTGTTGTCGGAAAACAATGCACCGCTGGTCTTAGGATTGGATGAGGTCGATCGCGTTTTCCAGTATCCTACAATTGCCGATGATTTTTTTGGGCTGCTCAGGGCCTGGTACGAAGAAGCCGGATATGGCGACAGCGACAGCGAACTGTGGGCAAAACTGCGTTTGGTAGTGGTGCATTCAACAGAAGTTTACATTCCGCTGAACGTAAATCAATCACCTTTCAATGTGGGATTGCCCATAGAATTGTCCGAGTTTAGCGCCGAACAAGTGGCAGATTTAGCGAGAAGGCACGGGCTGAATTGGCAAATAAATATGGTGGAAAAATTGATGAATATTGTGGGGGGTCATCCCTATTTGGTGCGGGTAGCTTTATATCACATTGCTCAAGAATTTGCTCTTTTCAATCGCCGATTTTCAGGTTCTGCAAAAGAACAAAAAGATTTAGAGGAAACTTTAGATCGACTTTTAGAACTTGCTCCTACCGAAGCAGGAATTTACGGCGATCATTTGCGCCGTCATTTGTGGAATTTGCAAGAACATCAGGAGTTAGCAGCGGCTTTTAGCAGGGTAGTAGCAGCTAATGAACCTGTAGAGTTAGAATCTGTGCTGGCGTTTAAGTTGCACAGTTTGGGGTTGGTGCAGTTGCGGGGAAATGAGGTAACTGTGCGCTTTGAGTTGTACCGTCAATATTTTAGCGATCGACTAAAATGTATTTAAGATTAATCTAACTTACAACACTCTTGCGGGAGGTAATAAAATGCCGTCTCCATTTCCCGGGGTAGACCCTTACTTAGAAAATCCTGAATTTTGGCCGGAAGTTCATCACCGCTTAATTACGGCGATCGCCATTGCGATCGGGCCTGCGCTGCGCCCGAAATACCGATCGGCAATTGAAAAGCGGATTTATTTGAGCGAGGCCGAAGATAGCGATTTGTTGGGAATTCCTGACGTGAGAGTATTCGATCGCCCGTCCACCGCCAGCCCATCTGTTATGACTGCAACGCTCCCCCATTCCGAACCGATGACAGTTACGGTACCAATATTAGAAGAAGCTAGGGAAGGCTATTTAGAACTCCGAGAGGTAGGTACAAATCGGGTCATCACAGTCATAGAAATTCTTTCCCCAAAAAACAAACGGACTGGCAAAGGTCGAGAGGAATATGAAAACAAGCGGCAAGAAGTGTTGAGAAGTGCCTCGCATTTAATAGAAATTGACTTGCTCAGGGCGGGGAGACAAATGCCTGTAACGGGCGGGACTAACACGGATTATCGAATTTTAATTAGCAGGGCAAATCGCCGCCCAAAAGCTCAGTTATATGCTTTTACGCTACGAGAAGAAATTCCCCCATTTTTCTTGCCATTGCAGCCGGGAGATACAGAATTTCAGGTAGATTTGCAAGCTTTGTTCGGCGGTGTTTATGACAGAGCGGGATTTGATTTGTCGATCGACTATGCTCAGCAGCCTGTACCGCGACGGTCGGAAGAGGATGCTGTTTGGGCACAGGCGCTGTTGCAGGCAAGGGGATTGGGGTGAACGGGGAGTTATTTCGGGCGAAAATATCATGTGTAGGAGTAAAATAATTGATTCCCTTTGATTTTATTGTCACTGGTTCGCCAGTTTCTCTACAAACAAATAACCGAGCCAAGCTTCAAGAGTGGAAAGCCAAAAGTCGCGAAACGGTTGCGGAAGCATTACCGCTCGGAATGGAAGCTACTAGCGAACAAGTTCAGGTTATTATCATACCAATTTTTTATGAGGCTGCTCCCGAATTCGGATCCCCCCTAACCCCCCTTAATAAGGGGGGGACAAGATTCTTTTCAAAGTCCCCCTTCTTAAGGGGGATTTAGGGGGATCGAGATATGTGCAACGACCCATTAAATTGGGATTGCTCACTATTGCATTACTCAAATATCTGATTTAGATAACATTATCAAGCCGATTGTAGATGCGATGAAGATTTTAGTTTACGTGGATGACAGACAAGTTACCGATCTCACTGTAAAACGGCGCAAACTTACGGAATTCCTCGATTTTACTGCGATATCTCCTTTGATAGCTGAAGCTTTAGCTGCGGCCCAAGAATTTATCTATGTTAAAATTGACCTACCAACCGAGCCGATGGAGCTAAATCAATGATAGCAGCCATAGAAAAATTAGAAGCAACAGAAATTGCAGAGATTGTCGATAAATATCGCCAGCAAGGTTATCAAGTGTTAGTAAGCCAGAGGAATTATGACTGGCAAAAGTTTATTCAAAATCAGGAAATAGACTTGATTATTTGTACGGTTCAAGAATCTGTCATCGCAGCACTAAAACCGCGTCCTCCTGAGTCAAAAAGTCAAAAGACTTCCGAAGAAGAGATGATGCAACCCTCCTATGACTATCGCCAGCACGATCTATACGATATTCAGGTTTACATGGTAAGAGCATCAGAAATGATGAGAAAGGGTAACTTCGAGCTTGCTACTTGTTCGATCGGATCTATTACTGAATCAGTGATGCGGATGGTAGCCGAACACCACTCGATTGATTTTGAAATTCAAGAACCGCCAATTTTGGCTCAAACATTCCTCGCTCATGGTTTGATGAATGGGGAGGATTATGAGTTTTTGGTGGCGGCGCTCGAAATTCGCGATCGCGTGATTTTTCAGCGAGAAAAAGTTACTGTTGAACTGAATTTGGCGCGCCGTGCTTTTGAAGCATTGCAGCGTCTTTTAAGTCAATCTGGACAAGTTGAAGGGTAATTAGGCTCTCAAAGGGCGATCGGCTGTGTATTCTACTCATTTAAAACAGGTTATGTATCAAGAAAAAAGCTCAGCCTACACTTACAAAGTTGGTGGACATTTGCCTCTAGATGTTTCCACTTATGTAGTGCGACAAGCAGATTCTGAACTTTATCAAGGCTTAACAAATGGTGACTTTTGTTACGTGCTGAATTCTCGCCAGATGGGTAAAACTAGCTTGCGCGTGCGAACTATGCACAAATTGCAAGCAGAAGGTATTGCTTGTGCGGCGATCGATCTAACTAAAATCGGTTCTCAAGATATCAATCCCGATCAGTGGTATGCGGGGGTGATCAGGCGTTTAGTTACCAGTTTTAAGCTAGATCTGAATTTGAGATCGTGGGTGCGGGAGCGAGAATTTTTGCCGCCCGTACAGCGCTTGAGCGAGTTTATTGAACAAGTTTTACTAGAAAATGTTCATGGTAAAATTGTAATTTTTATTGATGAAATAGACAGTATTTTGAGTTTGAATTTTCGGGCGGATGACTTTTTTGCATTCATTCGTGCTTGCCATGAATTCGATCGCCTGACTTTTGCTTTGCTGGGGGTTGCGACTCCTTCGGACTTGATTCAAGATAAATACTGTACGCCTTTTAATCTCGGTCGCGCTGTCGAATTGTATGGCTTTAAACTGCACGAAGCTCAACCTTTGGTACAAGGTTTAGCAGGGAAAGTTAGCTATCCTGAGTCTGTTGTAGAAAATGTGCTGATTTGGACGGGAGGACAGCCGTTTTTAACTCAAAAGATTTGCAACTATATTTGGCAACAAGCCGAAAATTTTCCGGCAAAAATCCCTCAGGATAAATCTTCGATTGGAGACTGGGTTGAGAATTTAGTGCAGACGCAAATTATTGATAATTGGGAAGTTCAAGACGAACCGCCACATTTGAAAACAATTCGCGATCGCATTCTCAGAAGCGGACAGCGTACCGAAAATTTGCTGAAAATTTACCAGCAAATTTTAATTGCTTCTGATTCGTGTAGCGAAGCCAAGATTCCGGCTGATGAAAGCCTCGAACAAATGGAACTGCGATTGTCTGGTTTGGTTGTGAAAAGAGGGGGAATTTTAAGCATTTATAATAAAATTTATGCCTCTGTATTTAATCGAAATTGGACGAAAAAAGCTTTGGCTGCTCTCCAACCAGACTTTAAACAATTAGTTGCACATCAAGAACACAAAGTCCTATCTATGCTCAACAGTATGGAAGGCAGAGATTTTGAGGATGTGCTCTATGAAATTTTGGGTTCGATTACTATTAAACTAGGGGAATTGATGAGTGTCGATCGCATTACCATATTTTTTATAGATAAAGATAAAAATGAACTGTGGTCGATTATTGCCAGAACGACAAACAGCAGTTCGACAAAGATTCAAATTATGGCAAACAATCCAACAGCAGGCAGAGTGACTATTTATAAAAAAGCTGTCAGCATTCCCAGCGATTTATCGGAAACTTGGTATTCCGATGTCGTGGAAGAGCAAGATAAAAAGACTGGTTACAAACTTTACAGCAATTTAACCTCACCTATGTTGAATGAAAAGGGAGATATATTTGCTTTTGTGCAGTTAGTTAATAAGTTAAAACAACATCACGATCCGGCAGGAAATTTTTCTGACAAAGTCGAGATAGAAGGGTTTACAGAAGTCGATCGTACTTTGATCGGAGAGTATGTTCCAGCTATTCAGCGGTTGTTGGAAAGGTGTCAATCTTGTTATAAGTTAACTCAAAGATTGCAAGCTTCGGAAGCTTTAACGGAAGCAACGCGATCGGTTTCTCAAAGCAGCTTAGATTCGGAAGAAATTATCACTAAAGTGATGGAGGCTGCTAAAAGATTGATGAATGCCGATCGCAGCACTCTTTGGCTGTTAGAACGCGAGACAGGGCAACTGTGGACAAAAATCCGCTTTGAAGATGGCTCGGTTCGCGAACTCCGGATCGAAGTCGGACAAGGTTTTGCGGGTCAAGTTGCTGACAGCGGCAAACCTGTAAATATTCCCTTCGATTTGTACGAACATCCCGAATCAATAACCGCGAAACAAACTGACCAAAAAACAAAATATCGTACTTGCAGTTTGCTGTGTATGCCTGTTTGCAGTCCTGACGGTGAATTAGTGGCTGTCACTCAATTAATTAACAAAAGAAGACCGGGAGATTTCCCAGAATATGACCCGGAAACTTGGCCGGAAGCACCGGAATGCTTTCAAGACAGCTTCGATGCTAACAGTCAAAAATATATGCAAATTTTTAACACTCAAGTCGGGGTGGCACTGCACAATGCGAGACAATTTGCAGCGATGAAACAGCAGGCAGAAGATCACCCGCAAAATGTAGTCAGCCAAACTCTGGCAATGCTAAATCAGGTGATGGACGGTCAGGGTTTTGATGATATTCTGGATGCTACTTTGCGATCGATTACTTTGAAAATGGGTAAGTCTTTGAATGCCGATCGCACTAGCATTTTTCTGTTAGACGAAGAAAAAAATGAGTTTTGGTCGATTATTGCTGAAGCCGATGCTGAGGGCGATCGATCGCTAGAAATTCGCGTTCCCGCAGATAAAGGTATTGTCGGTCATGTGGCCTCTACCAAACAAAGCATCAATATTCCGTTTGATTTTTACGACGATCCGCGTTCGCAAACGGCAAAAGCATTAGATATCAAAAATGGCTATCGAACTTATACTATGTTAACACTTCCTTTGTTAAATGACGAGGGTAATTTAGTAGCTGTAATTCAGCTAATTAATAAAATCAAAAAAATCGATCGCTCCAGCTTGTCCTTGCAAGAAAAAATTGATTTGGAAGGGTTTACAAAACTGGATGAACAGCGGTTTGCCGAAGACGCGAATTTGATTCAAATGATTTTAGAAAGTTTCCGTACCTTTCACAAAACAGCCCGAGGACAAAGAGTTGCGGCTGCGTTGATGGCGGCTACTCGTTCTGTCAGCCAAAGCAGCTTAGAAATTGATTCGATCCTGCAACGCGTGATGGAATCGGCTAAAGAATTGATGAATGCCGATCGCAGCAGTTTTTGGGTAATAGATAGAGATGCCAATCAATTGTGGACAAAGATTATTTTGCCAGACGGTACATTTTTTGAGTTGCGTGTGGCGATCGGGCAAGGTTATGTAGGGCAGGTGGCCCAAATGGGAGTTCCTTTAAATATACCGTTCGATCTTTATGATTATCCGGGTTCTGAAACTTCTAAAAAGACGGACGAAAAAACCGGATATCGGACTTGTAGCTTGCTTTGTATGCCTGTTTGGAATCCAGACGGGGAGTTGATTGCTGTGACACAGTTAATTAATAAAATCAAATCGGATGGCGACGATCAATCAATTGAATTATCGAAGAAAAATGTGCCGGAGCGTTTTCGGGCAAGTTTCGACCAAAGCGATCAAAACTATATGAAAATTTTTAACAATCAAGTGGGGGTAATTTTGCAAAATGCAGAATTGTTGGCGGCGGTTAAGCGGCAGGAACAAACATTGCGAAATAATTTGAGTTCGATCGGCGGTGATTAGCCGGTTCGTAGTGAGGACTTTAGTCCTTCTTTCTGAGGACTGAAGTCCTCACTACAAACTAATTACTCATGATATCGTTTCTGGTTTTATCGGAATGATTTAACCGCAGAGGACACAGAGAACACAGAGAGGGAATAGAGAGATTAATAGGGTGCATCTGGTATTTGGCAAGGGCGAAGCATTTCGGCACATAATTTATGAACCAGAACCACAGATTTACTGCCGAAATGCTTCGCCCCTACAAATATATTTTCAAAAATGAGATGCACCAGATTAATAATTCCTATGTAACCGGATTTGATATTACCAGGGATTGCCAATTATAGTGAAGGATGCCCAGGTTCGTAGTGAGGACTTTAGTCCTTCTTTCTGAGGGCTAAAGCCCAACAACGTACCTCGCTTACCAGGGATTGCCAATCATGGTGAAGGCGGCCCAATAATAGGGATGGGAAAGGATTCGATCGCCCCGCGCGGCAATTTCCGGAGGCAAAATTAGAGGTAAAGCCAGCCCTTCGACTCGCAGCAGCCCGTCTTGAATCCGCACGCGCCCCCGCAGCATCTCCAATTGCGCTTGCCGCAAAGCCTCGGCTTTAATCGTCACATTCCCCTCGCGTCTGGGGGCGCGCAACTGCCGGTAAAACCCTGTCATCAGCCCCAAAGTTCCCTCATCGCTGACTTCCCACAAACTCGCTAAAGCCGATCGCGCACCGCTAGCTACCGCCAAACCCGCAAACCCCAACTCTGCCTCTTCGTCGCCCAAAGCGGTACTGCACGCGCTTAAAACTAAGAGATTCACTGGCGGTTCATTCCACCCCAACTTCGGCATTTCAGTGATGAGCAACTTAGTATCCCACAATTGAATGTAAGAATTAGTCGGTTGCCCGGGCTGGAATTCGCTGTGAGTTGCTAAATGAATGATACCAAACGGATGATTTGCCCGCTGAGCTTGCAAGTTTCTGAGGGTAAAATCTTGATTCAAAAATGATTTTCCGCGATCGGGCGGCGCGATCGACTCTAACTCCACCGGTACCGCCGGTAATGGCGCTTTATCTTCAAATACCGACGCGCCCATCGCCAAAACTTCATCGTCAGCAATATTCTCGTAGCGGGTATCCGTCAAACTCAGACTCGGGATGACGCTAATGCTGTATTTTTCTACTAAAAATTGTTTGCCATCGTGAAGGGCAGCAAAGGGCAAGCTTCGCAAACCTGCTGCCGGAATTACAATTAAATTGTCAATTTTTAAAGCTGCCAATTCTGTCACTATTGGCGCAATTAACCACCGATAAATCTTTTGGGCTGCATCCAAATAACTGATGCTGTTTCTTCTTCTGGGATTAGTTATTTCGGTTTGCAGGGATTCTGCTAGTTGCAATACCTGCCAGCGGGTTATTGCGGGAACTAAAATGCGTATTGGTTGAGCGTTGGCTGTGACTAACACTAATTCTAACTGCTCCCCGTTAGGGATATCGGAAATTTCTTTGTCGGCTGGTTGGAGGCTCTTTCCTAACTTGTTTTCTAAGGATATAGGAGACTCGGATGTGAGGTTTTTGATTGCAGGAAATACATTAGATAAATTCCGACTTGCCACCAGCACCGAACTATTTTCTTTCGCTGCCCCGTTGGTTCCGCTGACCCAATTCATATAAATGATTGCCGATTTTACGCGGGTAATTTGTTCGTTTTTGCGAAGAGTTTCGTAAATTACCGACATATTAGTTATCGGCATTCTGGCGGGCAGTTTTAGATGTTTTTCGTACTCACGAGTGAAGGTTCTCTCAAATGCTAACACTCCCGAACCTGCCGCATCGTATCTGCGAGAAGGAGTGAAAATATCCGGGCTAATTGGAGAATGCTTGTCTCGATTTGGCGATCGCAATTCTACTTGCAAAGATGCCGGAAGCGATCGCCCAGGCTCAGGATTTACGGACACTGGAGTTGATGCGGGAGTTGATGCCGGAGTTGGTGCGGGAGTTGGTGCGGGAGTTGGTGCGGGAGTTGGAGTTGGAGTTGGTACGGGCACTGGAGTTGGTGCGGGAGTTGGAGTTGGTGCGATCAGGGAAATCAGATTTGGTAAACTTCCTTGGGTGTAAGTTTCCCCAAAAGCAAGACTGGGGAAAATGGTGTTTCCCTCGCCAGAATTAATGCTTCCCTTGGTTCCATTGTCGATCGCGCCGCCAACTAGAAATGGTCGATTGCTACCGCCTCCGTGCCGAATTGCGATCGCGCCGCCTCTAGCACTTCCGGTAGTAGAAATACTGCTGGAAACATTGCCAGATGTATCGTCGGTGAACACATTGTTCGATCGAAACAAACCGAGGGTTGTCACATCAACGTTGCCACCTGTGCCGTCTTGTTGGCCACCTCTAGCATCGATAAAACCCAACAGAATGTTACCAGTCGCGCTGAGGGAGACGGTGCCACCGTTTCTCTGAGTGCCGCGGGAGGTGAGATCGAGAGCGGAAATTCCGGCTTGGGAGGTGAGGTCAATATTGCCGCCGATCGCTCCCGAAGCGTTCACAGAGCCGGCAGTTAAAGGGCCGGCATTGCTTTTGAGTGCGATCGCGCCGCCTGTTCCCGTTGCTGATGAAGAGTCGATCGCACCGACAGTAACAGTATTTCCCTCAACTCGAATGCTCCCGCCGTTGGAGGTAATATTGCCAGTTTTCAATTCGCGAGTTGCTTGCAGGTTGATGCTGCCGCCATCCGTCCTTAAATTGCCTTCTAAGAGTAGGTTTCCTGCGTTGATATCGGCTGGTAAACTGGCCCTGTTGCCCCCTCCGAGGGTAGCCGGATCTCGGGCGTTTAGGGTCAAATTGCGCGCGGTAATTCTCGAAGTCGCCGTGATGCTAGCAGCGTCAGCCGAGAGCTGGCCAAAGCTCTGAGTTTGACCGACGGAGCCCCCAAAAGTAATGTTGCCGCCAGCGCGCAGGGTCAAATTATTTGCGCCATCGGGGGTGCTGTCGAGGGTATTGGCAAAAGTGATATTGCCGGTACTGGCGGCGAGGGTGGCGGTGCGATCGACTGTGACGGCACTGTTGAAAGTGATGTTGCCCGCAGTCGCGATCGCACCGGATAGCTCGGTAGTGCGGCCGTTGACAGTCAAACTAGCTAGGGGCGCAGCTTGACCGACTGTACCGCCGAACAGCACTCGCTGAGCGTCAAGTCTCAGGGCGCGAGTTCCGTCTAGGTTGCCGGAGAACAGAATGTTGCCCCGAGCTTGAGTGCTCAAAGCTACATCAGCATTCAGGGAGAAGTTGCCTGTCAAAGTGAGATCGGCGCCGGATGTCGAAATGTTGGCGCCGATCGCAGTTTGGGACGCGTCGAGAGTCAAACTAGCGCTACCGGTTGTTCTCAGGGGATTGTCGATCGCGATCGAGTTGCCTTGAAGTGTCAGCGAACTGTTGAAGGTAATGGGTGTGACGATCGCGATCGAGCTGCTGTTGGGACGCCCGATCGCGATCGAGCCAAAATCCGCTGCCAAAGCAGCGATATCCGTTGCCGTTAAGTCCAAAATCCCTAAATTATCCCCGGTGCCACCAATCCGAATTTGTCTGCCGTCGTTGGGTTGCAAGCTAATTGTTCCCCCCGCACTGCTGACGGAATTGTTGCCGCCCCTGAAGTCAATGCCGTTAGCAGTGAGAGCAATGTTACCACCGTTGGCATTCACCCGTCCCAGAGAGATGCTGCTAGCAAAAATGTTGATGTTGCCGCCTTGAGTCTCGATTAAATCGTTGGGATCGTTGACAAAAAAGACTCCGCCGGCTCTAAATGTTACGCTGTCTCCCCTTCTCGCTTGCAGGGAAAGTTGGTTGTCGGGCAAATCTTCGACGGTGATGAAGCCCGGAGTCTCTAAAACTACGTTGCTGCCAGCAGCCATCTGTTCCAACTGCGCGTCTGAGATCGATGTTTCAGTGGCCGATCCTGTGGCTTGGAGTTCCCCACCGGTCGATCGCGCGCTGGGAATGCCGTTACCGCTGACGATGGTAATATTTGACGGATCGAGCAACAAATTGCCGATCGCCCCGTTAGGCGCGCGAGTATCGACTTGTCCTTGGAAAGTTAGAGCATTTTTGCCGGAAACTTCGACTCTGCCGCCGTTACCTGTGGCAGTGCCGCCGCGAGCAGTAATATTGCCGAAGAAGCCAGTGGTATTGTCCGACCAAATTACCGCTGTGCCACCGTTGCCGCGGTCGATCGCGTTTGTGGCGATCGTAGAATCAGGACTAACATAAGTTACCTGGGCATTGAGCAGCGGTTCGAGCCCCTGGAAACCGCCTCCAACGCGCACAACACCTCCGCCATCAGTCCCCGAAGCATTAATATTTGCGCCGAACAATCCGACTTTTTCGCCTAAAATATTTACCGTGCCGCCAGTCTGGCCAGCAGGAGCAAATACATTTAGAGTACCCGAGACGATCGCACTTCCGGCAGTTACCGGCACTGTTTGGTTGCCCGTCAGTACCAATTCACCTTGTGCGTTGGTTGTTAAACCTGTGGCTGAAGCTACTCCTGGGCCCGTCAGCAACTGAGGCAAAGCAGCCGGGGCGATCGCAGATTTTTCTGACGGCAAAGATGGAGTAATTTCTAAACTTAATAAGTTACCCGTTTGACTGATGCGGACTGCATTTTGTCCCGGAACAGCAGCCACTGTAATTTGACCTGCCGGCGCCGATAATTGCCCGCTATTAATTACTGTACCGCCCAGCAAAGTTAAATTTTGACCGTTGCCAACTGCCAAACTTCCTGCATTGACAATTGCACCGACTTGTGAGTTATTAAAATTAAATTGATTGGGATTTCCCAGTAAAGCTTTGTAATCATTAATTCCTGCCGAATTAAACCAGCGGTCGCCGAAACCGATACCTGTAGCAGTTGTGGCGAAAAAAGAACCAGGCACGTTTAATCTGGCATTTTGACCGAAGACAATTCCCGCCGGATTCATCAAGAATAAATTTGAGTTGCCGCCGCTTACAGAAATCAGACCATTAATGACAGAAATATTGCTGCTGGAAATCCGCCCTAAAATATTTTGAATATTTGGATTAGTGAGAAAATTTGCGATTTGACCTTCGCTGAGATTAAATTGGCTGAAGCTGTGAAAGAGATTGGCGCCGTTTCCCGACACTTGTCCGCCGCTAATGTTTAAGCGATTTTGCTCCTGATTGACAACAGTATTAGTGCCGTCATTCGCCGGAACGACAGATTGCGATCGCACTGCTATCGGTAGCAGCCAAAAACCTAATGTCAAAATTAAAGCAGAGCGAAAATAGGTCATTAGTCAGTTGTCAGTTGTCAGTTGTCAGTTGTCCGTTGTCCGTTGTCCGTTATCATGGGAGCAATTATCAATTCCCAATTCCCTGTTTGGCCGATGCCCGATGCCCAATGCCCAATTACCAATTCCCGATTCCCGATTCCCGATTCCCGATTCCCGATGCCCAATTCGCAATTCCCAATTCTAATCTATAGTAGTTTTGATTTTGTTTGAGCTGTAATGTTCCGGGAAAGTGCCAATAAACTTAAAAATGTCGATCGCCCGCCGGCACAGGTAGTTTGTCTGCTGAGTGCCAAGGGTGCCTCGTTCAGTCGATCGCACTTTCAAAGCGCCCGCTGCCATAATATCGGAAATATCATACAGATTTAATATTTATCTGTAGCAGGTGTCTTGACAAAACGATCGCTTTTGTGGTGTACTGATTGGATAGAAGAGCAGTCAAACCACGAAATCACTCGCTCCTGTGACGAAGAGTAGCCCCCGCTCAGGAAAGGAGCAAGAGGATAAAACCGAATTCATATAAAAGTAGGCATCTGGATTTGTAAATTAGTATTATAACGATTCAAAAAACGATAAGATGAGGTACAACTTAGATTTTAGATTTTAGATTAGGTGATTCGAGGATTGGGGGATTCGAGGATTGGGGAATTGTTCATTAATTGGTGAATATCTCATCTTTCCGAGAAGCACTATATAGCCTTTCTCAGAAAGATTTAGAATTGGGAATTGGGAATCGGGAATCGGGAATTGGCAATTTCTTGCCATGATAACTGTCAACTGTCAACTGTCAACTGTCAACTGTCAACTAAATTTTTGCATGAATTGGCGATCGATCCAATCTTTCCAGTACCACAGTAGCGATGATTCCCACATCCACGATCCGCGAGATGCGATCGCCCTTTTATTCCCAGTACCGATTAAGCCTAAATATTTTTCCTGCGGTGCAAAGGGTTTCAGCGGTTTTGCCAATAAACACTGCTGCAAATTTTCAAACAGCGGTTTGCCCTGACGCACGGCAAACACGCCTGCTTTGGGAAGGGGATAATTAACCATCGCCGCGATGTCTCCAGCCCCAAATACGTTGGGATGAGAGACTGATTGCAGGCAATCGTTGACTTGCATAAAACCGTTTGAGTCAGTTGCTAAACCCGATTCTCCGATCCAACGGGCGGCGGATGCTTGTGTCACCCAAAAAATGCGATCGCACTCAATCTTCAAACCAGATTCACAGTATATTTGGTAAATGGGCATCGGGCATCGGGCATCGGGCATCGGGCATCGGGCATCGGGCATCGGGCATTGGGCATTGGGCATTGGGCATTGGGCATCGGATGTTATTTGCATCATTTCTTGCTTTTCTACAGCACTGACTTTTTCCATTAGATGCAGTTGAATGCCGCGACTAATCAGAATTTCTTTCAGGCGGCGACGAACCCGTTTGTTGTGTGCAGGCATCAATTGTGCACCGCTATGAAACAAATGAATTTCTAATTCTTCTTGATTGACTCTTCCGTCTTCCCTCAATATCCATCCGTTAAATCCGTTGCCGAACCTTTCTTTTTTCGCAAGACGAGATTGCATATTCAATGCTAATTCTACGCCGCCCGCGCCGCCACCAACGATCGCGATTCGTACAGGTTTTTCTCGATAGTTTTGCGTAGCAGAGATTAACTGATTCCAGCTAGCTAAAAACTCCGGTACAGGTTTAGCTGGAATTGCGTATTCTGCCGCACCCGGCACAGATATAGTCGCGGGAGTGCTGCCGATATCCACAGACAGCACGTCAAAGTTAATTGGAGGGCGTGTTTGACAAATTACTAAATTTTTGTTAAAGTCGATCGCGATCGCCCGATCGACCAATATTTGACACCCGGCAAATTCGGCGAGCGATCGCAAATCGATATGACATTCATCATAATCGTAAAACCCGGCAACGTGTCCCGGCAACATCCCCGAATAAGGCGCGTACAGGACATCGCTAATCAGAGTCAACCGCACGGAGGGCAGCGGTTTGATGCCGAACATTTTCAATACAATAGCATGACTGTGACCGCCGCCAATTAAGACTAAATCTTTCACAATTACAAATGTTCGATCGAAATATTCCTTTCCACGATATTGTACAGCACTTGCACTTCCGCAGACAGGACTGTCCGGTCAGGAGAGCTGGCGGTGTGTAATTAAGATTGGCCAGCACTTTTGACAAAATGCTCTCACTTACCCCCCGCCTACATCGCAGATTTTCAGCGATTGTACGATCGCACATTCAGCACAAATGGCTGTAGACTGTAGAGCGAGCAAATTTGATCGCCAAATTATGCCGGGGTGTGTTTGAAAGCTAACTCACCATTGATAATTATGACATTACGGATCGTGCCTCGCAGTTGGTCGCCATCGATTAAACGTTTGTTCCCACTGCTGTTTGCCCTCTCATTCATTATAGTATTGTTGGTCAATAATGCGATCGGGGCGATCGCCCAGCAACCCCGCCAAGAAATTCGCGGAGTTTGGATGACGACAAACGACAAAGACATCCTCAGAGATAGGCGCAAAGTAGCCGAGGCTGTCAGCCAATTAAAGCGATTAAATTTTAACACAATCTATCCCGTAGTTTGGAACTCTGGCTATGCAATGTATCCCAGCCCAGTCGCCCAAAAAAGAGACATTCAACCCTTTGTTTATAGAGGGTTAGACGGACAAGATATGATCGGAGATTTAATCGCCCAAGCCCACCGCCAAGGCCTGCTAGTAATTCCTTGGTTCGAGTTTGGTTTCATGACTCCTCCCACCTCAGAATTAGCATTAAACAATCCCGATTGGCTGACTCAAAAACAAGACGGCACTCAAACATCAAACGGTGCAGGCGGCGAAGTAGTTTGGCTCAATCCCTTTCATCCCGAAGTCCAGAAATTTATTACCGAACTCGTACTAGAAATCACCACCCAATACAACGCCGACGGCATCCAATTCGACGACCATATGAGTTTGCCATCGGAATTTGGCTATGATGAATACACAGTAGCTTTGTATACCAAAGAAACGAAAAAAGCACCTCCAAGCGACTCTCAAGATCCAGCATGGGTGAAATGGCGAGCTAATAAAATCACCGCTTTTATGTCCCAACTAAATCAAGCCGTCAAAGCAGCCAAACCCAAGGCAATTTTCTCGATTTCTCCCAATTACTACGAATTTGCTTACAAACATCACCTGCAAGATTGGCTGGCTTGGGTGCGTTTGGATATTGCCGACGAATTGATCGTGCAAGTGTACCGTCCCAACCTAGAATCATTTGTGGACAAGATTAACCGTCCAGAAATGCGAGAAGCACAGCAAAAAATTCCCACTGGAGTTGGGATTATGACAGGTTTAAGAAATCGGCCAGTAGCGATAGGGCAAATTAAATCCCAGGTGCAAGCAGTCCAACAATACGGCTTAGGTGCCGCTTTCTTCTACTACGAAAGCTTGTGGGAAGATGCACCCGAACCAATTGCAGATAGACTTTCTCAATTTAGCGCCTTCTTCCCGTCTTCTGCATTCCGCACAGCGCTACAAATACCCAGACGCGCGGCAACTTTTCCGCCGCCGCCCCCACCCAAACCAGACCCCAAAAATAAGCCAGGACAACCTACAAAAAACAGCCCACCTTCGCCCTCACCAACCACATCTAAAAAGTAAAAAGTCCTCATATCAAATCCGGTTACATCCGGATATTGTAGCCCTCGCGAGCGAAGGTTACGCGAGCGGGGACAGCAATAAAATCGGAAAATTATTGTTCGGATGTATAGCGGTTATCAGAAAGATGAGGTATGTTGTTGGGATGCGAGCCCTATAAGTCTAGTAGTTATATAAGCTGTCAGTGATACCTCATCTTTTTGAGAAAGGCTATAAAAGAAAATAATATCATTCGTCAATCTCTTCCTAGTGCTGTCCCCGCTCGCGCGTTCAGTATACCTTACCCTAATATCAATCATTAATCATCAATAAAAATGTCAAACAATCAAAAAATTATACTACCAAAAATTGGCTGCGGCACTTGGGCTTGGGGTAACAGATTACTCTGGGGTTACGATGAAAGTATGGACGAGGAATTGCAAGCGGCTTTTAATCTTTGCGTTAACAATGGAGTCACTTTATTTGATACAGGTGATTCCTACGGAACCGGGAAATTAAACGGACGCAGCGAGCAACTTTTAGGGCAGTTTTCCCAACAATATCAAGGTGCAAATCAAGCCAATATTTGTATAGCGACAAAACTAGCGGCTTATCCTTGGAGACTGACGCGACAATCCATGATATCTGCTGGAAAAGCCTCGGCTTCGCGGCTCGGAAAGAATGTAGATTTAGTGCAAATGCACTGGTCTACAGCCAATTATGCACCTTGGCAAGAGGGGGCTCTTTTAGACGGTTTGGCAGACCTTTACGAGCAAGGATTGGTCAAGGGAGTGGGTTTATCTAATTACGGGCCGAAACGCTTGAAATGGGTGCATCAAAGATTTAGTTCGCGCCAAGTTCCTATTGTGACTTTACAAGTGCAATATTCGCTACTTTCTACCTATCCAGTAACAGAACTCGGATTGAAAGATGTTTGCGATGAATTGGGGATAAAATTGATTGCTTACAGTCCTTTAGCGTTGGGGTTGCTGACTGGGAAATATTCGGAAAATGGCGCTCTTCCTAAGGGTATCAGAGGTTTGGCGTGCAAGCAGTTATTACCGGGAATGCAATTACTTTTGGGCTGTTTGCGAGAAATAGCAGATTTCAGAAATAAGACGGTTTCGCAGGTGGCGATTAATTGGTGTATCTGCAAAGAAACGATGCCGATTCCTGGGGCGAAATCGGCGGCGCAGGCGGCCGAGAATATTGGTGCTTTAGGTTGGAATTTAGACTCTGGGGAGATTGCAGAATTGGATAAAGCGGCGGCAAGTGTAGATAAGAAGATGGTGCAGAATATCTTTCAAACGAGATAACCCGGTTTGTAGTGAGGACTTTAGTCCGCATCAAAGAGGTTTGTAGTGAGGACTTTAGTCCGCATCAAAGAGAGGACTGAAGTCCTCACTACGAACCCATGAAGAAAGCTAATTGCAAAACTTTTCTACGCAATGGTGCAGAATATCTTTCAAACGAGATAACCCGGTTTGTAGTGAGGACTTTAGTCCGCATCAAAGAGAGGACTGAAGTCCTCACTACGAACCTATGAAGAAAGCTAACTACAAAACTTTTCTACGCAGCGCACAAACATTTCTACACCCATCCCCAACGCAGTTTCATCAAAATCAAAACGCGGGTGGTGGTGCGGGAAAGCCAAGTTTTTCTCGGGATTAGCCGAACCTAAAAAGAAATAACAGCCGGGGACTTCTTGCAAAAAGAATGACATATCCTCCCCGCCCATTGTTTGACATTCCGGTACTATTCCCGCAGGAGTTTCTACAACCGATTCTGCCACGCTGCGTACTAAGTCAGCCATGCTGGAATCGTTGATGACTGGCGGATA
Organism: Microcoleus sp. bin48.metabat.b7b8b9.023; assembly: GCF_013299185.1. Classification (GTDB taxonomy): domain Bacteria; phylum Cyanobacteriota; class Cyanobacteriia; order Cyanobacteriales; family Microcoleaceae; genus Microcoleus. The sequence goes on from NZ_JAAFKG010000003.1 coordinate 167,223, forward strand.
AATCGAAGAATAATCTAGTTGGTAAGTTGCGCCGTGACTCTGACAAATTCCGGCAATTACTTGCTCGATTCGCTTAGAGAAATAACCTCGATATCTGGGATTGAAATAGCGCACTGTGCCGCCGATTTGGGCGGTGTCGGCGATGACGTTGTGGGTGTGCCCTGCGTGGAATTTGCCGACAGTGACTACCGCTGAGTCGATCGGGTCAACGTTCCGTGCGACAATTGCCTGTAGGGCGCTGACAATTTGGGCTGTAACGACGATCGCATCTACAGTCTGATGTGGCATTCCACCGTGCCCACCTTTGCCAAAAATCGTGCAATCAAAAACTTCTACAGCCGCCATCAGCGCGCCGCTGCGGACACCTACAGTCCCTAAAGGTAGATTGTTCCACAAATGCAAGCCGACGATCGCCTCAACGTCAGGATTCTGCAAAACTCCGGCTTCAATCATCGGTTTGGCGCCGCCCGGGCCTTCTTCGGCGGGCTGAAAGATGAACTTTACCTTACCCGAAAAACTGTGCTTGTGTTTGGCGAGATAACAAACAGTCCCCAGGGCGATCGCAGTGTGACCGTCGTGACCGCAAGCGTGCATAATACCATCATGCTGCGATCGATAATCCACCTCATTTTCCTCTTGAATCGGCAAAGCATCCATATCCGCCCGAATTGCCAAAACTCGCCCCGGCTTCCCGCTGTCGATAGTTGCGACAACACCCGTTTTAGCAATATTAGTTTGATGCTCAATTCCCCATTCCTGCAACTTTTCCGAGACAAACTGGGCCGTTAAATTCTCATCAAAACCCAACTCCGGCTTTTGGTGCAAGCGGCGCCGCCATTCGACTAGCTGAGGCTGTAAATTTCTAATCTCCAGCCGCAATTGAGATAAATCGACATCTGTTAAATTGGGTAAAGTAGAAACCATATTAGTTGTTAGTTGTTAGTTGTTATTTGTTTACTTTTTAACTGACTCTACCAGATAACCAGTTAAACAATCTGTAAAACTCTCTCTTTTTCTTCTCTGTGTTCTCTGTGTTCTCTGCGGTTCAAATAAAATCTTATCTTTTAACCACAGAGGCCGCAGAGTACGCAGAGAAAGAGAAGATGAAAAACAGTTAAATAATCTGTAAAACTCTCTCTTTTTCTTCTCTGTGTTCTCTGTGTTCTCTGCGGTTCAAATAAAATCTTATTTTTTAACCACAGAGGCCGCAGAGTACGCAGAGAAAGAGAAGATGAAAAACAGTTAAATAATTTGTCAAACTCTCTCTTGTTCTTCTCTGTGCTCTCTGTGTTCTCTGCGGTTCAAATAAAATCTTATTTTTTAACCACAGAGGCCGCAGAGTACGCAGAGAAAGAGAAGATTGGAAAACAGAAGTATTTAGAATACGGTTATTTAGCAATCTGAGGTATTAAGTTTGCCCCCGGAAGTAACCGCTCTAAATCTAATTCTGATGCTGATGCCGCTAATTTTTTCAGGTCATTTGGATCGTCTAAATGTGGCAAAGTACCCAACACGGGAATTTGAGTCAGAGACTGGATTAAATCGATCGGCGCAAAATCGGCAATTTCTTGTTCGGAACAAGCTTGAGGGCAATTGAGGACAATGCCTCTAAGCTGAAAACCAGTGTGTCTGGCGAGGGCAACGTTTGCTACAGCTTGCCCGATCGCACCTAACCTCACAGGTACCACCAAAACGCCCCTCAGCCGCCAATCTCGGGCAATATCCGCCACCGTCAGTTCCCGCGTTACCGGCGAACCCAGCCCTCCCAAAGCCTCTACCAGCACAAATTTCTTGCGCTCAGTCAGGCTTTGCAGCGCCGTCCAGACTTTTTCGAGTTCGATCGGTCTCCCCTCGCGTTCGGCAGAAATCGGCGGTGCTAGAGGCGCGCTAAAGTGCAGCGGATTGAGTTCTTCGGGGGATTGGTCGAGGCTAAACAAACGGGTGTAGAGTTCTCGATCGCCCGTGCCGGTTTGCAACAGCTTCATAATTCCCAAACTGCGATCGGGAAAATACATTTGCCAATAAGCAGCCAAAGCACTGGTCAAAACAGTTTTGCCCGCGTCAGTATCAGTTCCAGCAATCAGCAGCGAGTTCATTGGCGAATAGCTAGTAAGTAATTGGCTTCAACTTAAGTCTAGAGGAATTTTGCCAGAACTAGGGTGAAGGCGAAGGTGCGGGAGTTGGTGCAGGTTCCGGTGAAGGCGCAGGAGTCGGTGCGGGTTCCGGTGAAGGCGCAGGAGTCGGTGCGGGTTCCGGTGACGGGGCAGGAGTCGGTGAAGGCGCAGGAGTCGGCGCAGGAGTTGGTGCGGGAGTCGGTTTGGGTGCGGGAGTCGGCGCGGGTGTCGGTTTCGGCGCGGGAGTCGGTGCGGGTGTCGGTTTGGGCGCGGGAGTTGGCGCGGGTGTCGGTTTGGGCGCGGGTGTCGGCGCGGGTGTCGGTTTGGGCGCGGGAGTTGGCGCGGGTGTCGGTTCAGGTGTTGGCGTGGGTTCTGGCGCTGGCGTTGGTTCAGGTGGTAGCGATGGTGTGATTTCTGGCGAAGGTTCTGGGGTGATTTCCGGCGAAGGTTCTGGTGTGATTTCCGGGGAAGGTTCTGGGGTTGGGCTTGGTGAAGGTTCTGGAGTTGGGCTTGGTGAAGGTTCTGGAGTTGGGCTTGGTAAAGGTTGCGGGGTTGGAAGCGGAGTTAGTCTCGGCGCCGGAGTTATGACTGATGGCGGTGTCGGAGTGGCTGTGGGCTTCGGTTTGCTGTTGAGAAACGAGCCTACTAATGCCCAGGAACCAAAGCCTGTCAAGATGACTAAGCCCGTTAGCAGTCCGATCGCAGCGGCGGGATTGTCCCAAAAAGAGCCACCAGCAGGCTCAATTAGCGGATCTGGCTGGTTTTGCGGGCCGGCACTTAGGGGCACCATCGGCTCGGATTCGAGCGGCCTCCCCACGGCTACAGTTGCGATTAGCGAAGGATTGGGCTGCACGACTGCTGATGCTGGTGGTGCAGTGGGCGCGTTAGATTGAGGGTTAGGATTAGTTTGGGCGTCAAGTGCTTGAGCGACTTCGCTGACAGATTGATATCGATCGCCCGGAGAGCGATTTAACATCCGATTCAGCACCAAAGCCAAACCAGCGCTCACCTGTACTTGCTGCTGCCAATTCCAATGCAACGTTGTTTGATCCAGCAATTCCTGCGGTTCTTTGCCTGTCAGCAGGACGATCGCCGTTACAGCTAAAGCATACAGGTCGCTGCTAGCCGTTGCGCGCCCGCTTTGCAACTGTTCCATCGGCGCGTAGCCAATTTTACCCACAGTTGTCGCGTGGGCTGTTCCTTCGGGAGACTGAACCTTGGTAGCAAGTTCTTTCACCACTCCAAAGTCAATCAGTACCGGCAGTTGGTCGTTTTCGCGGCGGATGATATTTTCTGGCGAGATGTCGCGGTGGATGATGCCCCGGGCGTGGATGTGAGCCAGTACCGGCAACATTTGTCGGAGAAATACTAAAACTTCGGCTTCGCTGAAGGTGCGACTTATAGAAGGATCGAGCAACAGTTCGCGGTAAGTCATCCCTTCCACGTAATCCTGCACCAAAAACAAACGTTGATTCTCTTCAAATATTGCCCGAAACTGGGGAATTTGGGGGTGGGCAATTTGGTAAAGTATTGCCGCCTCTCTTTGAAACAATTCCTTCGATTTTTCCAAAACGTAAGGCCCGCTTTGCATCGGAATCAATTCCTTGAGGGCGCAGCGTTCTTTAAACCGCCCCTCGTCTTCTACTAAATAAGTCCGGCCAAATCCCCCTTGACCTAAAATACTTACCAAGCGGTAGCGGTTTTGTAGGAGAGTTCCAATAGCAATAGGTGGCTGCATAAGTTTTAAGTAGAAATTGTTAAAAAATAGACGATCGCTGGCAGACTTATTAATCCTAGGTCTTTAAATGCCCAAGAGCTTACTTCACTGGCTGTAGTTCCCAATCCCGACCAAAGTTAGCATTTTACGTTTTTTTGAGCAACTTTGAGAAATTGAATTTTTTCCAAGTCAAGCAGGGACAACCTCTAACTCAATGCAGGGACAAACCCCCTGCGGTTGCTTTGCGATCGACCCCTAAACCCCGTCCGCAAAGAGAAACCGCAGGAGATTTGCTGCTAAATTCTTTCTGACTGTGAGGACAACTGCTTTCCTACCAACTGCCTTCCTACCACAAATCAACTGTCAACTGTCAACTGCCAACTGTCAACTGTCAACTGTCAACTGTCAACTGTCAACTGTCAACTGTCAACTGTCAACTGCCAACTGTCAATTGATTAACGCTGTCAACTGTCAACTGTCAACTGTCAACTGTTCAGCTTTGCTTTCACCATCTCTTGAATTCTGTTACCATCTGCTTTGCCTTTAAGCTGCTGCATAGCCTTGCCCATCACCTTGCCCATATCTTTGGCAGAAGTAGCGCCCACCGAAGCAATCACCTCGTCAACCACTTGACTCACCTCTTCATCAGACATCTGCGCCGGCAAATACTCTTCTAGAATTGCCAACTCCGCTTCCTCTTGTACCACTAAGTCCTCGCGGCCGCCTTTGCGGTATTGATCGATCGAATCCCGGCGCTGTTTCGCTATCTGCATCAAAATTTCCAATTCTTGAGCTTCTGTCAGCGTCTCTTGCCCGGAGGGACGGAGGCTGACTTCTTTTTCGAGAATAACTTTCTTGATGCCACGAACAGTTTCCAAGCGAACTTTGTCCTTGGACTTCATCGCTGCTTTGATTTCTGCGTCAATACGTTCTCTTAAGCTCATCGATGTCTACCTTGCTTTGCTATATCAAAAATCAGGAGTATGCTTCCGATTCTTAACTTTTTTTACAGTATTTTGCAAGTTTATTGCCTGTTGGTGGCGTTTCGATCGTCTTGCACCCGGATGGCTTCGGTGAGAGACAGTCTATTTGGGGCGGCAGCACCTAGAGTACAGGCGCGGGCATTGATGCCAAACAAAATTTTTAGGCCTCGGGCCATGCGCTGCGGGCGTTCTGACATTGCCGAAACCCTTGATTTTAGTGCTTCTTCCTCGCCGTCTTGCTTTTTGGGTCTTGCTTCTTCCCTCTTCCCTCTTGCTTCTTCCCTCTGTGCACAGCCCGCCATAAACTCTGTTTATGGGAGATATTTCTGCAAGTCATTTTTCGTTCGCCTAAGTTAACACTTGCCGCCACCCCGAAAGTTAAATCTCTCCAAATATTGGCTGAACATTTCTAATTTCAGATGGTAAGATGGCGATTAAATAAACGTCTTGCAAGAGGCCTGCTGTGATCCGTTCTGCTACTTTACCGCTTCCGCTTCCCGAGCCGCCGGTTTCTGCTCACGACCGTCTGCGGCTGTTCTCCGGTTCTGCTAATGTTCCCCTCGCCCAAGAGGTGGCTCGCTATCTGGGGATCGATTTGGGGCCGATGGTTCGCAAGCGGTTCGCTGATGGGGAACTCTACGTTCAAATTCAAGAATCGATTCGGGGTTGCGATGTTTACTTAATTCAGCCTACTTGCTGTCCGGTGAACGATCGCCTCATGGAATTATTAATTATGATCGATGCTTGTCGTCGCGCTTCGGCAAGACAAGTTACTGCTGTGATTCCCTACTACGGATATGCTAGAGCAGACCGCAAAACGGCCGGAAGAGAGTCGATTACTGCAAAGTTGGTGGCTAATTTGATTACTGAAGCTGGGGCCGGTCGCATTTTGGGGATGGATTTGCACTCAGCTCAGATTCAAGGTTATTTTGACATTCCTTTCGACCATGTTTACGGTTCGCCGGTGCTGTTGGATTATCTGGCAAGCAAGCAGTTGACGGATATTGTTGTGGTTTCGCCGGATGTTGGCGGAGTCGCTAGAGCGAGAGCTTTTGCCAAAAAGCTTGGCGATGCTCCCCTGGCAATTATTGACAAGCGCCGCCAAGCTCACAACGTCGCTGAAGTGATGAACGTCATCGGGGATGTCAAGGGCAAAACAGCCGTGTTGGTGGACGACATGATCGATACTGCGGGGACGATTACCGAAGGCGCCAGATTGTTGCGCCGCCAAGGTGCGAGACAGGTATATGCTTGTGCTACTCATGCAGTTTTTTCACCTCCGGCGATCGAGCGTTTGTCTAGCGGAGTTTTGGAAGAGGTAATTGTTACAAATACAATTCCCGTACCTGAAGAGAACCGATTCAAGCAGTTGACGGTGCTTTCGGTAGCGAATTTGCTGGGCGAAACTATTTGGCGGATTCACGAAGATAGTTCTGTTAGCAGTATGTTCCGCTAGCTAGAGAAAGCACGTTTTCAATATTTGTTTTAGGGTGCGTTACACGCTTGTTAACGCACCATTTTTTTTGTAGATTGCGCTCTTTCCCGCAATAAATATCGTTTCCACAGGCATCCGAATCATAATATGTTTCCTGTAGTGCGATCGTCCCCGCTCGCGATCGTAACAGCAGATGCGATCGCATTGCAGTATCATATCAAATCCGGTAGCATCGTCCTGTATTAATCTCTCTATTCTCTCTCTGTGCCCTCTGCGCCCTCTGCGGTTAAATCATTCCGATGCAACCGGAAACGATATCATCCGATCTAACCGGAGTCGATCGCGCTTGAGATCGCTGGAACAACAAATGGTAAAATTCTATCTTGTTGTCTTAAGACCGCGACTTTTTCATCTTCTAGAGATGTCTGACCAAAATAAGGGGTAAATAGGGAAAAACTATGAAACATTCACTGGTACGAGCAGCGGCCGCCTTTGTCGGTTCAGCAATTTTAACACTCGGGGCGATCGCTCCGGCGAAAGCATATAGTTTTGACGAAACCGAAATTAACCAAGATCGAGTAATTGCGATCGCCCAACCGGGCGGTTTGACCGGCTACCAATTACTCATAGTAGAACAAGTCACAGACAGACGGAAGTGCTGGAGCGAAAGCGGTTCTAATCCCGTGACAGTCGATCCGTTATTAGCTACTTTTGACTTCACCGGCATTTGCGGCCGCGCCACAGACAGCAACGGCTTTTCCATTCGCATGGCCGGCACCGATTTAGCATTAAAATACAGCCTAATCTTGCAAAGTGTTGATGGCAATGTGCTATTAATGGGAATTCCCAGCGATCCGAACGGTAAAGCGATAATTATCGGCCGCACCAACGGCAATACTAACGGCTTTATGAAAATCACTCTCGATCCGGCTTGGCGCTTTAGTAAAAGAACTTATCAAGGGAAAGTATTAGGTCACTTTTATTTCACTAGCAGTCAAGCCGCACCGGGAGAAATCGGAAATACTGGCGGAAATACTGGCGGAAATACCGGCGGAAATACCGGCGGAAATACCGGAGGCAATACTGGCTCTTCTACATTCAGAGATATTGCTACTGATATCTACGCTCCCGAAATTAAAGAAGCTGTGGGCCTTGGGTTTGTCGCCGGCTTTGCTCAAGATAATACATTTCGGCCGCAGCTTGCCGTTACGCGAGAGCAATTGGTATCTTTAGTATTGGAATCATTGAAAGGAATCCAAGGTGCTAACATCACATTTCCTAACAATGTTTCTACTCGGCCTTATAGCGACGTTGATAGCACGCGTTGGAGTGCCGGAAAAGTTCAATTTGCGCGGGACAATAAAATAGTTAGCGGCTATCAAGATGGAACTTTTAAACCTATGCAGTCAGTGACTCGCGCTGAATTGATGGCGGTGCTGCGGAGAGCATCAGAATTTGGTTTGTCGGCGCGGGGAATGCAGCCAAATTTAGTTGGAAAAGAGCCGCCTAAAACTTTTTCAGACACTCAAAATCATTGGGCGGCTGCGATTATTACTCAAATGTCTGCTTATTGTTCTGTTGCTTCCGCTGTTAACGAAGTTGGAACTCGTTTTGCTCCCGATGATGCGGCAAAGCGGAATTACGCGGCGGCAGCTACTTTGCGGATGCTGAAGTGCGTTAAAGCTCAGTAAACAGTTGACAGTTGACAGTTGACAGTTGACAGCGAAGTGATAAGAACGGAGATTTAAATTCCGTTCTTATCACAATCTGCCTAAAGGCAGGTGCTTCAAAGTATTTGTAGGGTGCGGATCCATCGACAATCTCTCGCATTCAATTAACAATCTAATGGCGACGCACCATAGTATTTGTAGGGTGCGGATCCATGGACAATCTCTCGCATTCAATTAACAATCTGATGGATCCGCACCTTATACAATAGTCAGTGATTATTGTAGGGTGCGTCAGTTAGAAAACCTAATTTTTGCATAGTAAATCTAAAACTGACGCACCCTACAAGATTGGGAGAGAATATGCGGACTGAAGTCCTCACTACGAACTGGTTTGTAGTGAGGACTTCAGTCCGCATCTTACTTGTTTTCTGACTGGTTTGTAGTGAGGACTTCAGTCCGCATCTTACTTGTTTTCTGACTCTATTTCCTTGCGTTTCTTCTTTGATGTCTGTTTGCGAGTTTTAGGAACCGGGATTGTTTCTGACTCGGGCTGTGCGATTTCTTCTGTTGATTTGCACAATTCATTCAATAACAATTTCTGCTGAGATTCGAGTTCATTTAGCCGATTCGATGCGGTTTCTAATATTTGCTTTCCTTGTCGGAGTTGAATCGTAGTTTTATTTTCGATCGCATCCTGCAACACAAAAACTGATACAATTTGCCAAATCTCCACATCATCGCCGATGACATCGCACTTAGAGACGATTTTGCCGTTTTCGGGGACGTGAATCCCTAAGTCGGAAGCTTGGATCAGCGGCTGGATTTCTGCTATGCTTAAGTCCGCAAGGTCGGTAATTTTATGTTCGAGAGATACGAAGTCTGCTAAATCTGGTAAGTTGATTGATTCTGCGGGTAAAGCGTCGAACTTGAAGGTGAGAGTTTGGTTTAACGGATCGGAAATGGCGTAAATTGATTGAATGTGCGATCGACTAACTGCACTTTTATCAAAAAAATCTTGGCCTAAAGGCGCGATCCTCTCCGAGGGCTTCGCTAACGCAATTTTACCATTTTCCGCCACCTCCAAAATCTCCAAATTAACCAAATTCGTCGCCGCAGTCTTCACAAAAACCCGATCCAACCCCAGCAAATCCGCCAACTCCTGCAAAGTCGGCGCGGGTTCAAACTCAACGCCCGCACGCAAAATAAACTCTTCCAATACATTAAACTCGCGGGGTTCGCTAATCGCCACCTCCAGCGGAGTTTGGCGAATTGCAAAGCGGAATTCACGTGCCGCCAACACCGACAAATCAGGGTTTTGTTGCTCAATTTGTGCAGCTAGCGAACTTAAATTCGCGTCAATTTGTTTAGCTGAGGATGCTAGCAACATCTACAAAACCTCCAAAATAACGCACAATTTTTGAAACTTCCTGATACATTTTTCCGACAGTACCTGTTTGTTGCGTAAATAAATCGTGACAGCCGACAACTACCAGCAATTCTTGAGCGCGAGAAAAAGCCACATTCACCCGTTCCGGTTCCTTAGCAAATCCAATATCCCCTCTAATATTATTGCACACTGTGCTGACCACAATCACAGGTCTTTCCATTCCTTGAAATATGTCAACCGTACCTGTGCGGATACTCAGAGATGGAAATTTTTCTGGTTCTATTTTATCTTGAATTAACCTCAATTGAGCGCCATAAAAAGTTATGATTCCGATTTCTTTCGGCGGTTCACCGTCAACAACCTTGGGATGCCAAGCTGTTTCCATTTGCTGACACAAACGTTCAATTGCATCAACTTCCTTGACATTCAAGCGCGAGGTTCCATTTTTTTCTTCTTCAAACCCTTGTCCGATTGGTGTCTTTACCCACAGGATGTGATTGGTATCTTGAATGATTTTACCTGCGAGATGGTGCGCGCGCCTTGTGTCTGCTTCCAAAATCCCGCAGTTGAGCTTTTGCTGGTAAAACTGATTGATTGCGCCCATGATTTGCGGGTGCATTCGGTACTGAGTTGTCAGCATTTTTTTTATACCGTCGTCAGCCTTTTCAAACAATATTTTAAACAGCGATTCTTTGATAAAGCTAAGTTCATCTCCGGTACAACCGATGTCTTCGGCGATGTCGTCGATTGTACTTTGATTAAACATCGGTGGCAATTGTCTGTGATCGCCCACTAATACTAATTTTCTGCCCTTCAAAGCTGGAATTAATAACTCTGGCGGAGTGCATTTACTTACTTCGTCAATGATAACTGCATCAAAGCTGGGAAAGTTTTTGCTAAAATCAAAGCTGGCAGCTTGCACGCAGGTAATGCCGATGACGTTCGCGTTGTCAATATAAATTTGTTTTAAATCATTGCGGTCTTTTTCAGATGGATTGCGGAGTTTTTCTATCCAATCTGTGACAAAGTTTTTAGAACGATTTAGGGCTGTTTCTTCTCGTTCTAATTCCCGCTGCCAATGTTTGAACAATCGCTTGATTTTGCTTAAAAAATCTACGCTGAACAATCCGGTACTGGGAACTTCTATTTGGTATTTAGTTGGGATATTTTGCCATGCTGATTTCCACCAAGTTCTCTCTACGATTAATTCTGCTGTGGGCTGCTTTTGTTGCAGTTGAGCCGTAATCTCGCTCAATTCTGTTTGAAGTGTCGCGAGTTCCTCCTGGGCAGTTGTAGCGGCAATTTGCAGCGGGGATAATTGTTCGTCAAGAGTAGTTTTGATAACTTCCAAAATCCCGAACGGATCTAAGTCGGTGATTGATTTTTCAAGCTGAATAACGCTGGCTTTCCAAGTCTCAACTTGCTTGAAAAACTGCTGCGGTTGTTCCCAAATATTCGACTTTTGCGCGAGATATTGTTGGGCGAGAATTCGCAACTTGTCTGGAACCTTTGACTGTTCGACAATTGCTTGCAATTGATTCGTAACTTCGCTAATTTTTAAGTTCGCCTCTTGCTGCGCGGCTTCTACTTGAAGTTGGGCGGCGGATATTTGTTGTTGGCTGACACTTTGACCGATTTTATCTAATAACTGTTGCTGTTTAATTAGTTGTTGTTCGGTTTCGGTTTTCAGGGGAACTATGCACTGACGGGCGTTGCCGAGAATAGTATGCAGCAATTCTTTGACTAGCCGATCGAAAGTTTCTTGAATCTGATTGGGCTGCAATGATTGACTGTAAAATTGTTGGATGTTAGCTAAGAAAGTGTCAGCTTTTTCGAGGATGAATTTGCGCTGGCTTTGACTAACTTGGGCGTAGCTGGCGAAGTCTTTGGCTAGTTGTTGCCATTGCGCCCGATCGCCCGCAGCGAGCACGATCGGCATTTGAATCAAATTTAGGTGCAAAAAGTCGCTAAACCGGAACTGCTGTCCTTGAATGTCCTTAAAACCCGCGCTGGCTTCATGGGCGATCGCCTTTTGCAGCCGTTCCAAATCGGGCAAACTGACTTTACACTTCGGCGGGACGATCGGCAATTTGAGCGATCGGGCAATTTTCAAAAGTCCTGCGGGCAATTCTACCATATCATCTGTCAGCATCGCGCCCGTTTCCCAGCAAGATTGCACAACAGTATAAAGTCGCGTATCCGCCGTCTCAATCCACTCTGCAACGGCGACAACAACGGCGGCAATTTCCGCTTTTCGCAGTTCCAAATTACTGATTTTCTGTTCGAGATTGTGGCGGTGTGTCTGATTTTGTTTGTCGCCCAACTCGAGTTGATTCACCACATCCGACATCTGGCGCGACGCCCGCAGCGACTCCACAACCGCTGACATCGCGTGACAAACTTCCTGGGCGCGATCGCCCGCCGTCTTAAATTCGGATAATTGCCCTGCTACAGTTTCCCGCAACCAAACCGCAATCCCAAACGCGCCGCAACTAGGGCGATCCAATCCTATTTGAATAGTATGGCTGACGCAAATCCGCACATTTGCCATAAAGTTTTCGACTAAAACATTGCCTTCAGAATAAGGTTTTAGTTTCGGCATAAACTCGGAAACTTCCGAAGACTCCCAGTTAATCTCCGGCGCAGCCAGTAAATTTGCCAGCCCGTCAACCAAAGATGCAATCTCGCTTTTAGCAGTTAAACTTAATTGATACGCTGCTGATTGCGCGGTCAACTTTTCCTCAACCTCCGCCTTCCCATCGTGCAGGTGTTTTTGTTCCTTAAAAAAAGCTCTCTCGGCGGCCGAGTAGGCGTTAAATCTGTCGAAATCTGCCAGCAACCGCTGTAAAGATGTGACATTAATCTGGCGCTGCGACAGTTGTTGTTCGCAATCAGTCGCCGTATTTTGCAGCCAATTGCCGATCGCATTTTCCTCTAAAAACGGCTGGCCTTCCTCCTGCACCTTATGGGCTTTTCCCTTCCGCAAAGCCCGAATTGCCGGATTGTGCACCAACCGACTCAAAGCATTATCAACGGCTAAATTAGCTTGGGAAGCAATCAAAGTTTTCCCGCCTTGACGCGCAATTTGATAGCAAATTTCCGCAATCACCGTCGTTTTTCCGGTTCCCGGCGGCCCTTGAATTAAAATTAAATCCCGCGCCGACAGCACCATTTCTACAGCGGCGAGTTGGTCGTCGTTAGCATTCCGATTTAATAAGTCTTCCCGATCCAATTTTACCAGCTTGTCGGGAATTCTCGCCTCGGAAGAGTCAAATAAAAACTCGCTTAAATAGGGATTTTGAGCGCGGCCATCCGCCAGCATTTTTAAAGCTTTCTTTTTGCGATCGATCTGACTGATATCGCCCGCCGCCTCGAAATACAAAAATCCTTGTTTGGGAAGTTGATATCTGCCGCCCGCCATGCGATCGCCCAAATCAACATCCAACTTAATCCGTAACTTACCACGTTCAAAGTCAATTTCGGCAATACTACCCAAAGTCTCGCCATCGCGACTGCTTCTGCTTCCAGGCGGCGAATCAAACAAAATAATGTCTTCATTTCTGGCTTGTTTCAGCCTTTCGCGAAAGTCGCCGACTTGTAAGGGATTCTCCTCGTAGCCGTCAAGAGTTGCCGAATTGCGATCGATTTCAAAAGTAACGATTTTGAAGCCGGAACCGTAGTTGTGCGCGCGGAAAGGTACGCAAAATTGACGCGCTTCCGCGATGCGTTTTTCGACATTTAAGAAAGTGTGCCAAACTTTTAATTGTTCGGTTGTTGGTATGTGTCTGTCGTCCCAAAAAGGCATTTGTTGGACGCGGGCGATCGACTTTGCGGGAATTGGCGAGCGACTTTTCGACACAAGTCGCAATTGCAACGGCAAAGAATAGCCATCTTTTCTACCTCTAGGAATCGCTACCAAACCAGCATCCAGGAATTTCAACCCGCCGATTCCATCTTCTGTGCGTACAGTTGCTAGCAGGCGCAAAGTGCGATTCCCTTCGGGATAGCTTCGCTTCACGGCTTTTTGCAGCAATTCGGGTAATTTAAAATCATCTCCATCGGTAGCAAGAATCAATTCCCAGATTTCCTCTTCCGAAAATCTCTCATTTACCTTTTGGCGGCGCACGTAGAAAAGACTGGGGGATTTACCGGCTATTTCCGACATCAGAAGTTCCGCCCTATCTCTGCATTCCCAATCGCAATATTTCGCTAAAGCTGCTTCTCCTTCAACTTGGCCAATAAATTTACTAATCGTGCGATCGCCACTAAATTTATATCCCCAATCTTCTGCTACTAAAGATGGCATATTTTGATTTTAGATTTTGGATTTTAGATTTGAGATTGGATTTAAGATTAGCATATTGGAAGACTGGGCGGTTAGAAACCGCGTCTATACAGGCGAAACCCAAGGTGGTTTTACAGTCATCAGAGAATTAGGTACGTTGTTGGGCTTGAGCCTCCTTTATATATACGCCTAAAGAGGGCTGAAGCCCAACAACGTACCTTTGTTAATTCTGCACAATAAAATCAAAAGGGCGAATGATGGGAATTGAACCCACGAATGGTGGTACCACAAACCACTGCCTTAACCACTTGGCTACACTCGCCATAACGTTTTTAACTATAACATAACATCTCAGCACAAGTCTAGGGGTAAAGCAAAAAAATTTCAAAATATTTTTCAGCCTCCCTAAACCGATCGCATCAATTGTGCCTGAAATTCAGCGCACAGCCAGAGTTTAGCACAATTTTCGATTTGGGCGATCGCGCAATAAAATTGGTTCGTAGTGCGGGCTTGAGCCCGCATAATGCGGACTGAAGTCCGCACTACGAACCGCACTACGAACTTTCATTACCCGACAGCATCTAAGTCCTGGACGCAAGTGTCACAATACTTAAAGATTTTTTGAGGTATGTTGTGGCGCCAAGAGTGAAGACAGCGCAACCGCATACCTTTTGTTAATGTGACAGTTGCGTCTCGGAATGTAAATGAAACGCCCGCGCAGCAAGCTGTCGCGCGCCCGGATCTGTGTCAGCTTGGGGCGCCGTGCACATTGTATAACATCGCGATCGGGCCCAGCGGAATAGAATAGCCTTATATCCATGTGTGCGTCTATTGTCAACTAATTTTCTTCTCTTATCTCTCTTCCTTCGCCCCGCGAAGCAAGGAGACTATGAAAGCGGTGCATTTAAAAAACTTCTTCACAATCCAAAATCTCAAATATAAAATCTCAAATCCCTATGAGCTACTGTATTAACCCAGAATGTCAAAATCCCGAAAATTCACCCACAGAAAAACTTTGCTTGAACTGCGGCTTTAACCTATTGTTGAGACAGCGGTATCGCCCGATTAAACTCTTAGGAAGAGGTGGATTTGGCAAAACTTTCCTCGCCATTGATGAAGACATCCCCTCGCAACCGCGCTGTGCCCTCAAGCAATTTTATTTTCGCGATCGCGATCCAGTAATTTTCAACAAAGCCCTTGAATTATTCCACCAAGAAGCCGTCCGTTTAGACGAACTGGGAAAACACGAGCAAATTCCCACTTTATTAGCTGCATTTGAACAAGAAGGTCATATTTATTTAGTTCAAGAGTTTATAGACGGGCCGACTCTCAAAGAAGAATTAGACCAAAGTGTCTGCGATGAAAATCAAATTTGGCAAGTCCTGCAAGACTTATTGCCCGTGTTGCAATTCATCCACGACAAGCGCGTCATTCACCGCGACATCAAACCTGAAAATATTATCCGCCGCCAGTCGGACAACAAACTCGTATTGATCGATTTCGGCATTGCCAAACTGCTGACTGATTCAGCTATACTCCGTTCAGCAACGCTGATCGGGAGTCAAGATTATATAGCTCCCGAACAAATGCGCGGTAAAGTATTTCCTGCTAGCGACCTTTACAGTTTAGGTGTTACTTGCATTCGCCTGATGACGCAAGTTCCGCCGTTGGATATGTACGACTGTAAAACCGAGCGCTGGTGGTGGCGCGAGTTTCTCCCCAAAGGCACGAGTATTAGCGCCGAGTTAGGTGAGATTTTGGATAAATTGCTGGAAACTCATCTTTGTGGGCGCTACAGTTTTGCGGCGGAAGTTTTGCAAGATATCAATGCAGTTTTAGAGATTCGCCAGCAAAATTTGGTTATGCCGAAAAAGCCGATCGCCCAAACTGTGATTAATACCGATAACTCACCTGATTTCAAAGCCCTGCCAACTCCTGAGCCTACGATTTTACCGACCAAAACCACCGCCAATTCCGCAGAAACTTTGTCCTTATCAAGGATTTCAAATCTCGAACTGACCCTACTTTCTGTCAGGGGAGTTGATTATACCAAACTGCGGAATTTTTTGTCAAGTAAAAAGTGGAAAGAAGCCGATCGCGAAACTTGGGCCGTGATGTGTCAATCTCTGTCGCTGACACCGGGAATTCAGCTAGAAATCAGCCAAATTTACAAGTTACCATGCGAAGATTTGCAAATAGTCGATCGCCTGTGGCTGCACTACAGTCAAGGTCGGTTTGGCTTCAGCGTCCAAAAGGAAATCTACGAAAGCGTTAAGGGAGATTATGTCAGATTTTGCGATCGGGTAAACTGGCCAACCTACAATTCAACTACCAGTCCAGGAAAACTTAAATTTACTCAGCAAGCACCAATTGGACACCTCCCATCTCGCAGTTGGGTAGGCGGCATTCAGTGGCTGCGACATCTCGATGCCCTGTCAGCAAAATTAACCGAGTGCGACAACAATTGATATTTGACAGTTGACAGTTGACAGTTGACAGTTGACAGTTGACTAATAACTAGCAACTAATAACTAGCAACTAATGACTAATGACTAATGACCAATGACCAATGACTTCTACTTAACTCTACCTGAAAGCAGAGAAATTGGTTCCCCTAGATGTATCCAGCGACCGAGGTTCAGTGCGATCGCTTGTCGCACAATGGATGCTGAAGGTAAACACAGATACAGTCGGAAATCTGACGACTGTAACAACCGAACTAAAGAGAGGTATCGATCGATGTTTTTTCACAAAAAGCAACTAATGTCTGCGGTAACAGTAGACGAAGCCAACCCCCGTTTTGCCCAACTGCTGCTAGAACAGTTTGGCGGAGCAACCGGAGAACTGACAGCAGCTTTGCAATACTGGGTGCAGTCCTTTCACTGTGAAAATGCAGAGATTAAGGATATGCTTCAAGATATTGCGATCGAAGAATTCAGCCACTTAGAAATGGTGGGCAAACTGATCGAAGCTCACACCAAAAACGTTGACCAAACAGAAGCTTACAAAAGCACTTTGTTTGCAGTCAGAGGTGTAGGCCCGCACTTGTTAGATAGCCAAGGTCAAGCTTGGACGGGGGCTTACGTCAACGAAGGCGGCGATGTTGTCCGCGATTTGCGCGCTAATATCGGTGCGGAAGCAGGAGCTCGCCAAACCTACGAAGCATTGATTGAACTAGCGCCGGATGCGGGAACGAAAAAGACGCTGCACTTCTTGTTGACTCGGGAAATTTCCCACACTCAAATGTTCATGAATGCCCTACAATCTATGGGCAAACTTACCGATCCGTTCTTCGGAAATATCCAGCCAGATTCAACAGTAGATTTGTTCTTTAACTTGTCCGGCGATGCCAAAGACCAACCAAATGCTTTGAACTCTGAACCTAATTTCAAGTATATCGCCGAGCCGGCTCCCCAAGGTTAATTAGAATATCCGGAAACCTATATCCCAATACGCTTCAGATAAGACCGATCCCCCCTTAGCTTGCCCCCTACTCCCCCTTAAAAAAGGGGGAACAAGAAGTCGCTCAAAGTCCCCCGACTATTCGGGGGATTTAGGGGGATCTCCGGGGAATTAACAGTGTTAACTGAGCCGTATTGACTTATATCCCCGACTTCTCTAAGAAGTCGGGGATATCACTGTTATGTTTTTTAGGAATTTAGGCTCCCAGATGTTAAAATTATTCAACATCATCGAACATTAAGCTCAAATCCATATTGAAATTGCGATCGACTTACCTATTAGTTTCTCACGGCAGCCGCGACCCCAGACCGCAAGTAGCTTTGGAAAACCTGGCTCAACTGCTGTCTGATAATTTGGCCCACTCCTTTCCCGCAGTCGCCACCGCCACCCTAGAACTCGGCCCCGCGCCACTCCACGAACAAATTTGCAGTTTTGGCGATCGTACCATGTCCCTAGGATTTACTCAATTGCAAATCCTGCCCGTATTTTTATTACCGGGAGTGCACGTCGCCGAAGACATCCCCGCAGAGGTGGAAATTGCCCAGAAAACTTTTGGTTCCCGGTTAAAAATTGAAGTGCGCCCGCATTTAGGTTCCCAAGTAGCAGGATTAACAAACTTGCTACAAACTCAGATGCAAGAGCTAGCTTTTGTCCCCAATTTGCTATCCCCAAAATGGATTGTACTATCTCACGGCAGCCGCCGCCCAGGAGGTAACTCGACATTTGAACAAATCGCCAGCCAACTCGGTGCCGAGACTGCTTATTGGTCGGTAAAGCCGAGTTTGGAAGAACGAATTGACAGTTTAGTTCGTGATGGACAGCAGCAAATAGGAATTGTGCCATACTTCTTATTTAATGGAGGAATTACAGATGCGATCGCCAAAAATGTCGAGCAGCTACAGCAGCAATTTCCCACGGCAGAACTTCATCTCGCAAATCCTCTAGGCGCCAGTGTAGAATTAGCAGACTTAATTCGGGATTTAATTCACAAATGAATCGCAAAGACACAGAAGAGGTCAAGGAAGCAAGAAAAATGTCTTTAGGTAAAGTGTATTTAGTAGGTGCAGGCCCCGGAGATCCGGGTTTAATGACTTTGAAGGGAAAAGCGCTGTTAGAGTGCGCGGATGTGGTGATTTACGATGCTTTAGTCAGCCCTCAAATTTTGGCAGTCATCAACCCCCAAGCAGAACGAATTGATGCCGGGAAACGCAAAGGCCGCCACTCGTTAATGCAGGACGAAACTACTCAGTTAATGATAGACAAAGCTCAAGATAATGCGATCGTAGTTCGTCTCAAAGGCGGCGATCCGTTTATTTTTGGGCGCGGCGGCGAAGAAATGGAAGATTTGGTGAAAGCTAGAGTTGCGGTGGAAGTTGTACCCGGTGTCACTTCTGGAATTGCGGCCGCAGCCTATGCGGGAATTCCTCTGACGCATCGATCGTACAGTTCGTCAGTCACTTTTGTCACCGGCCACGAATCAGCCGGAAAATATCGCCCGGAGGTTAACTGGCAGGCGATCGCCCGCGGCTCCGAAACCATTGTAGTATACATGGGAATCCACAATTTGCCTCACATTATCGGCGAGCTCACAGCAGCCGAATTGAGCGCAGAAACGCCCGTAGCCTTGGTGCGCTGGGGAACGCGGCCGGAACAAGAAGAATTGATCGGCACTTTGAGTACAATTGTAGAGCAAGTTGAGGCGACTGGATTTGCAGCCCCGGCGATCGCGGTAATCGGAAATGTCGTCAATTTGCACTCTATATTGTCTGGCTGTCGGCCATCTCAGACGGCGGTTGAAACCGCACCTACACAAACGATTTCTGCCTCCGCAGACTGAAAAAAATAAATTAAATCTAACCATCTTTGTCTTGAACCCGCGGAGGCGGGTTTTGTCTGTGTAGACGCGGTTTCTAACCGCCGTGTTTTCGTATATACCCGGTGAGGACTTAGGATAAGAAGGACTAAAGTCCTCACTACAAACCTATTTTCAACGCGCCACCTGCCGCATATATTCCCCCCACAACTGAGCCGCATTTGCACTACCTCCGCCAGTCGGAGAATTATCGTCATTTCCCAACCAAACTCCTGTCACCAGTTGCTGGCTGGGAATATAACCGACAAACCACAAATCTTTATTGTCATTAGTCGTGCCTGTTTTTCCAGCTTCTCCCAAGCCCAAAGCAGCACTGCTGCCCGTACCTCCTCGGACAACTCCTTGCAGCATATCAGTCATCGTATCCGCGACGCCTTCAGAAACTAATTGTCGGTTGGCAATCCCATCTTTTTGATAGTCATAAATCACCCGACAACTTTTAAAATCATTGCGATTTTTGCAATCGCTGCTATCAATAATTCGCTTGATTACGTGGGGGCGATTACCCAAACCTCGGTTAGCTAAAACCCCGAATGCACCAGTCAATTGTAATACATTGACTTCACTTTCACCTAATACTAAACCAGGGGAAGAACGCAGGGGAGATGTAATTCCCAAACGTCTCGCCATTCCTACTACATTGTCTAAGCCGACATCTTGCGCGACTCTCAAAGCAATGGGATTTTCCGACTGTGCTAAACCCCGATACATATCAGCACTACCGCTGGTTCTGGCGCAGCCGTTATAACTTTGTCCGCCCCAAGAAAGCGGCTCACAAGAATAAGTCTTACTGGGTGGGATTCCGCTTTCTAGGGCGGCTGCATAGGTGAAAATCTTAAATGTAGAACCGGGCTGTCTCAATGCTTGCGTTGCCCGATTAAACTGACTTTGCAAGTAATCTACGCCCCCAACTAATGCTAAGACTTCCCCGGTTGTAGAATTGAGAGTTACTACAGCTCCTTGAGAAAAACCTGCATTCGCTCCGGCATTTTCTACGGCATTTTTGAGGGAAGATTCAGCTACTTTTTGCAGGCCGGGATTTAAGCCTGTTTCTACAATAAAATTGCCTTCTCTGGCTAACTGCTCCCCCAGCAAAAACTCCAATTCGTCAAATACATAATTGTAGAAATAAGGCGCGATCGTACTTTGCAGGTATTGGCGGGCTTTGGGATTGATGTCAATTCGCGATCGCCTCGCGCGATCGGCTTCTTCCTGAGAAACCGTCCCCATGGCGCGCATTCGTTCGATTACTCGATCGCGATACTGCACCGCCAACTGATAATTTTGAATCGGATTAAAACTGTTTGGCCCGGGCAAAATCCCCGCCAAAGTCGCCGCCTCCGATAAAGTCAAATCCTTCGCCGACTTGGCAAAATAAAATCGAGACGCATCCTCAAAACCGTAGAGGTCAATTCCCAAAAACACGCGATTTAAATAAGTCAGCAACAGCTCATCTTTGCTGTAATAACTCTCCAGTTTCAAAGCAACTACTGCTTCCCGGAATTTGCGTCCGCCCGAATCTTGAGTACCTACATAATCTCGAAACAAACTCCGGGCTAACTGCTGCGTCAGAGTGCTGCCGCCTTCGCGAATTCCTCCCCCGCGAACGTTGGTTAAAAGTGCTCGCAAAACACCGATCGGATCTACGCCCAAATGCCAATTGTAGCGGCTGTCTTCCGAAGCAAGTACCGCCTTGGATAAATAAGGCGAAAAATCCTGCAATTGCTTCAATTCTAAGTGAGCGTTATTCTGAGGGGGACGCAGCGGAGTTTGTCCGTCGCGGGCGTAAACAATCACGGGGCCGTTGATACTTCTGGGTAGAGGCCGCACTTGAAACTTGGTCGATTCAACACCAACCAAAATAGCTATCAGAGTTGTGATTCCGCTGACACCGTAAAAGCTGTAACGCAAAAATTCTAAATACCAAGGTGGCGGATCTACATACTGAACTCTGACGGCGGCGGCGAGTTCGGGCGGCCCTAATGTGAACACGTCTCCGTGACGGAGGGACATACTTTTAATTCGTCTTTTCCCTCTGTAAATGCCGTTGGTAGAGTCTTCGTCTTTAATTACAAAAGGTGTTCGCCGTCGAGTATCCCGCGACAGGGATAGGTGTACGTGGCTGACAACGGGATTGCGAACTACAATATCTGAAGCTTTGGACGATCGACCTAGCAAATATCGATCGCCCAATAGCGGATAAACCTCAGCTTTAGCCGCACCTGCATCCTGCACCCACAGTTCGGGTACTTTGGCATTCGGTTTCAGGGCTAGCTGGTTAAAATTAACCTTGGCAATTGTCTGGACTGCTTGGGTAATCGCACCCAAGACGGTTTGAGGTTTGCGGGGCGGCTGCGGTGGGGTCATATTTCGCGATGGACTACGATCGAGCGATCGGCTCTTGCACCATTCTACTCGCAACTTTTGGCTATTTTCAGGATCTGTCCCATACTTTGGGCGATCGACCGTCGATGTTAGATTTTAGATTTTAGATTTTAGATTTTAGATTTATACCGTGTCCTGTCAATTACCTAAAATTAAAAAGGTTCGATCGTTCGGACTTTAGTCCTACTAGCGATTCCCAGCAAAATATTATAAATTTCCTAAACAATGAACTGTTTATCTAACATTTATCCTCGATTTATATCATTTATCAAAACTTTTGCTACAAAACAATTGTTCGGATTGTTTGATCGACCTCGATCGAGGCTAATTCTTAGGTACGTAGTTGCGCTTAAGCGCTCCGATCTTAATATATATAGCCATCCTAAATCATTATCACGGGCGGCGAACATAAATGTGATTTCGCCTAAATCAATCAGGGACACGGCTTGACCTAAGTCCCTACAGGTACTCATGAAAATCCTGCGAGGATTGCGATAAGAGCGCTTAAGCGCAACTACGTACCTTTATTTAGTGTGACAGTTGCGTCTAAGACTGAATTAATTAAAACCCCCCTTTTTCAAGGGAGGTTTTAGGCGTAAAATACGCAATCTTGTCCTTACATCGAAGAACCCAAACCGGCATAAGCACCGTAGAAGAAAAGGCTCACAATGCTCAGAGCACCGAGACCTGCGACTGTAGCTACCAGCCACAAAGGAATTCTGCCACTTTCACTAAACATAGCGATCACCTCACTAATTCACAGCTAAACAAATTGGATTGAATCACAGAGATTCAACTGAACCACCAGTTAGTTAAAGAAATAACTGGAGAACAAAATACCCAGGGTAAAAATCAGCAATAAACCCAAATAAAGAGAAGTCCGGTTTAACTCTACCGGCTGCTCGTTGGGATTAGGGGCGCGTTCAGGCATTATAAACTCCTATCGTTGAATAAATTGCATTGCTGCGATCGCGCCCAAAAAGAAAATCGTTGGGACACCTAAAGTATGAACTGCCAACCAGCGTACCGTAAAAATTGGATACGAAATTGGCTCATTGTTTGGCGTTCTGCTCGTCATTTTTCCAAATCCTTGTAAAATTACTTGCCAATGAACTGATCTACTTGTTTCTTAGCTTCAAAGCGATCCGAGATAATCGGAACTTCTTCGCGCTGCTCTGTGAAATACTGGTTAGGGCGAGGAGTTCCGAAAGCATCGTAAGCCAAACCAGTTTGCACAAACAGCCATCCAGCAATAAACAAAGCTGGAATGGTGAGGCTGTGAATTACCCAATAACGGATGCTTGTAATAATGTCCCCAAACGGACGTTCTCCAGTTGTACCGGCCATTTAGAATCCTCCTTTCAACAACAAATCGACAGACAATCTCTATTACTATTCTACTATCAAGCAGCTTGCGCTGAACCTTGATATTTAAGTAGAGTACCGCTCGCACCAATCACGAATCCGCGATCGGGGCCCATAAAGACAATCCTGTAAAAATTAGCAGGAACGTCCTCAACTTCGCGGTCTTTTTGCCAAGTTTTCCCGCCATCCAAACTGCACAGCAAATTGCCGCCGCCGCCGGCTACCCAAACTTCATTATCAGTCCGGTAAGCCATGTCTAGCAAACCCCAACTCGCTTTGCGATCGGGAAAAAACGGTTTTCCCCAACCTTCAGCCTCGGAGGCATCACTAAACTGAATCTGACCGCCCCGGGCGATCATCCACAAACGCCCGTCTTTGGTAAAGCCCATGTTTTGCAAGCGGCGAGAACTGTTGCGGTTGTGGGGTTCCCAAGCTTGTTGTCCTGGTTTCCACACTGAGTAGAAATTACCTTTCGAGGATACCGCAACATACTGCCCGTCTTCCGAGCGGTTGATATTGCGAACTACCCCAAAAGAGTCCTGCACGATCGCTTTCCAATTTTTGCCACCGTCAGAAGTGCGGTAAATCGCGCCTACATCCGTCGTCATATCAGCCGTATTTGGGCCAATAGCGGCGATCGTACTCGGAGAACCTGGTAACTGAGAGCTTAAAGCAATCCGCGTCCAAGACTTGCCCTCATCCTCTGTGTGGAGCAAAATCGAAGGCTGACCGACAATCCAGCCTTCGGAACCGGAAAAACTCACCGACGCAAAACGCGATCTCGGCTCATCTATATCCAGTGCTACTGGCTTCCAGTTAGTCCCGCCGTCGATCGTTTCAAATAGAGTCGCCTCAGAACCAACAACCCAGCCGTGCTGGGCATTTCCCGTAAAGGCAATATCCTGTAAATTAGCTTCCGTCGGCAAGGAAATCACTTGCCAAGGGTTGTAACTCACAGAACCGATCGTGCTGCAACTCGTACAGATGAGTGCAGCCGCCAATAACATTACAATTCGTTGCCAAAATCTCACAATCGTCTTACTGCAAACCATACATACTAAGTAACAACAAGAAACCAACGACCAAGCCGCCAAAAATCAGCAAACTTTTTTGACCTTCAGTCATGCCGTTGACGCCGACACCGTAACGCTGATTTGCCTTAAATCCCGATACCCCTTCCATCTGGCCGAGATTTTGAAACATCGACTTGCGCGCAGCGCAAACTGGACATACCCAAGTCATAGGCAAATCTTCAAAAGCCGTACCCGGGGCAATGTCAATTTTAGGATTGCCCTTTTTCGGATCGTAGACGTAGCCGCAGGCGCGGCACTCGTGCCGATCGAGGGTTTTAGTCTCAGTGGCCGGATCGCTCATAAATCCAAAATTATGGGTCAGCTAACCGTGAAGTACCTCAGCTAAACTTTGCAGCAGTTGGGGCTTCCAACTAAAACTCAGGTTAGGACGGTCTTATTCGTCTTCGAGGTTTCCCGTCTCAACCGCCGATGCCACCGCACATCACAGGGATGTTCGACACAAAGGGTCGGTGGTGGTCTTAATCAGCGTCCACAGGCAGCCACCCGTCTTCCACAGGCAGTTAGAATATCGTTTACCCAATCCTGAGATTGCGGTTTTATTAAAATATACATTAAAAATTATTGCAGAAGATGGACAATTAATCTCGATCGACTCGTAATTTTAGCTACCCAAAATCTATATAATGTGAAGACAAGTTACAAAACCCTTTCACAGAGGCAGTAATTATTCACCGTGTTTGCACTTAGCGGCTACGAGTATTTTTTAGGCTTCCTGTTAATTTCGAGCCTAGTCCCTATCCTCGCCCTCACGGCGTCTAAGGTACTGCGGCCCAAAAGTCGTCCCTACGACCGACGCACTACCTACGAATCTGGCGTCGAGCCGATCGGCGGAGCCTGGATTCAGTTCAACATCCGATATTATATGTTCGCCCTGGTCTTCGTCATCTTCGACGTAGAGACCGTCTTCCTCTACCCTTGGGCGGTAGCTTTCAACCAGCTAGGACTCTTGGCTTTTATCGAAGCCTTGTTTTTTATCACGATCCTCGTTATTGCTCTTGTCTATGCATGGCGCAAAGGAGCCTTAGAATGGTCTTAAGTTCTGACAAATCACAAAAATCGCTAATTGTCAATCCGGCAGAGCGGCCGCAAGTCACATCCGAATTATCCGAGAACGTCATCCTAACCACGGTTGACGACATCTATAACTGGGCGAGACTTTCGAGCCTGTGGCCGCTGCTGTACGGCACGGCTTGCTGCTTCATCGAATTTGCAGCTTTGATCGGATCGCGCTTCGACTTCGACAGATTTGGTCTAGTACCGCGATCGAGTCCCAGACAAGCTGACCTGTTAATCACCGCAGGTACAATTAGCATGAAGTACGCCCCCATCTTGGTGCGGCTGTACGAACAAATGCCCGAACCCAAATACGTGATTGCGATGGGCGCTTGCACGATCACCGGCGGAATGTTCAGCGTAGACTCCCCGACAGCAGTCAGAGGCGTTGACAAACTGATTCCCGTAGATGTGTACATCCCCGGCTGCCCTCCGCGTCCCGAAGCGATTATTGACGCAATTATCAAACTGCGGAAAAAAATCGCCAATGACTCAATGCAAGAACGGGCTAACTTGCTGCCAACTCACCGCTACTACACCAGACCCCACAAAATGAAAGTAGTAGATGACATTTTGGACGGCAAATATTTGTCAGTTCCCGGCCGGATGGCCCCACCGAAGGAATTGACGGAAGCAATGGGAATGCCGGTACCGCCCGCCCTGCTAGCAGGACAAAAACAGGAGGTACAACGTGGCTGAGACAGAAACTTCAATTGTTGAAGCTGGGAAGGTTTCTCAGTGGTTGACTCAGAATGGCTTCGAGCACGAAGCTTTAGCGGCCGATAATTTGGGTGTGGAGATATTAAAGGTCGATCGCGAATTCCTAATTCCGATGTCAACAGCACTGTACGCCTACGGGTTCAATTATATGCAGTACCAGTGCGCCTACGACCAAGGCCCTGGACAAGATTTAGTCAGCGTCTACCACTTGGCTAAATTGACAGATAATGCTTCCCATCCCGAAGAAGTCCGCGTCAAAGTATTCATTCCCCGCGAAGATCCGAGAGTGCCATCAGTCTACTGGATTTGGAAAGCAGCCGACTTCCAAGAACGGGAATCCTACGATATGTACGGCATCGTCTACGAAGGACATCCGAATCTGAAACGGATTTTGATGAACGAAGATTGGGTAGGCTGGCCGTTGCGGAAAGATTATATTTCCCCTGATTTTTACGAACTGCAAGACGCTTATTAAGTGACTTTTGAGTTTTTAGCTCAAAATACAGTTCGTCGTTTTACAAGCACCTACTTCTTTGAGGAGTGGGTGCGTTGTTTTGTGCGTTGTTTTTCGGAAAGGTCGATTCCCTACGGGATAGCTTCGCTTCACGAAACTTTTTGGGATATGATGAAAGTGCGATCGTCAGCTTGCCGCATTTTTAATGTCTGCTTATGCCAAAAAAGATTAGAGAACTCAAAAGCCTGCTGCTCAAAGCTGGGTTTACTTATCGTTCGGCAAAAGGCAGTCATACAAGATGGGTTCATCCTTTACTACCAAATGAACCAATTACCATTGCTGGAAATGATGGCGATGATGCGAAACTGTATTTAGAGAGAGAAGTTAATCGAAAACTTGGAATATTGAAAGCAATTGAAGAAGAGGAATCAGAATCATGAAATTACCTTATATAATTGTTATTCAATGGTCGGAAGAAGATAACTGCTATCTAGTTCACTTACCTGATTTTCCATCTCAGCAGTTCCACACTCACGGAGATACCTACGAAGAAGCTTTGCATAATGCAGTAGAGGTATTAGAGCTTTTAGTTGAAGAATATCAGGCAGATGGTAAATCTCTCCCAGCACCTAAAACTCTAGTAGGAAACTTGCTGTTTGCTTGAATGTAGATTTTGAAGAGCCGGACGCACTTATGAACCTGTTTACCGACTTTGAAGCTCTACAAACTTCTGAAATAGCGGTACTTGAAAACGATAACCTGCTTCAGTCACTTCCAGCACTTCTTTATCCACAAGTCTCTGCCATGAACGACTTTCTGCTACCGATAAAACAGGTTCATAGAGCAATTTATGCAAAAACTCTCGTTCTGATTCCGCGAACTCTTGATAGCGTTCTCGAAATACAACCCCGCCTCGTTCCAAACTTTTGATAATCACAGCCTGCACGTCCTCTGCTGTTAATTGGCTTTGTTTTTCCAGATCTAACCTGGTATTTTCTCTGTTGATTGCATTCAGGCGATCGACAAGCATACAACACATCAATTGTACATAATAAGGCTGACATCGGGTTAAGTAAATAATTTCATCGATCGCACTTTCTGTATAAATTTCGGGAAAATTAGGAACAGGATTCCGAATTAAATCCCGCGCCTCTGATTCCTGCAAATACGTCATCCGTAAAGATTGCGTGTTGATCAAATAATCGCTCCAATACGGATTTAGTTCGTCCAAAGTATGGGAACCGCTGAACAGCAAAATCCAGTTATCGCGGTGCTGTACAATGTAGCGCAAAAAGTTCAAGGGCGATCGGCTTCCGGTATCTGTGACTACTTCCTGCAACCGCTCAAATTCATCCAGACACAACAAAAATCGCTGTCCCGGTGCATTTTTTTCAATTTGCACAAACCATTTTTGGAGAGTCATAAATGGTTCTTTTTTTAGCGATTCTCGGTCAATGGCAGATAATTTCAAATTGCGGTTGCGTCGCGCCTCTTCGATGATGGCATCAGCGATAAACTCGGCTAAACCACTCAAAGTTGTTGCCATTGCTGCCCCCTGAAAGTCGATTAGCAGCGGCACTAATTCTGAGCCAACTTTCTGAGGTAAAAACTTGAGAGTGGAGGTTTTGCCGGTGCGACGACCTCCATACAGCAACAATACAGGTGGTTGAGAGGAAACAGCCAAAGACTCGATTTCTCGAAATACGTCCAAACGCCCTTTGAAGCGACTGTTAGAATTTTCTGGGTTGAGGGCTGGCCCAGCAACATAAACTTGCCGGATTTCTGCTGAATCTAAAGCTGCTTCCTCTAGAGTTTTTCGGGATATTTCTAAGATATCCAGCCACCGCTGCACAATACTTCCAAAGCTAGTTGCTAAAGCTGGATTTTTGTCGAAAACCAGACTGTTTCGTAAACCATTGAGTTTAGTCACAGGTGTGGCCAGCGTTTCATATTGAAGGTAGGCAGAACTAGCATTTTCAGCGGCGCGGACATCTTGGCTGATTGCCAAAAATTCAGGTAGTACGGAACCGATTTCCGCTGGTGGTGGTGAGGGTATCCAGGCAAGTTGTTCGGTAATGGCAACGATATCTTGAGAGTTTTGACAGCGGTTGAGGGTATCAATGGCAATTCCCACCATTGCCTTTAATGCGACTTTCTGTTGGTTAGTTGAGTTAATTAGATAATCGATGGTTTGTTGGGCTGCAACTGGGCTCTGACGATAAGCTTTGACAATAAAAGAGTCTATCAAAGGTATCGGTAAGTGAATTATTTGGTCGAAGTACGGTGGCAGATGCAGCAGCCATTTTGCCTCGTCTCCCTCTGGCACGAAACGTAACAGGAAAAACATCCACAGTAATTCTGGAATCCAGAAATAAACCCGCAAAGTGCCGAGAATGAACGCCACACCCAACGCCACACCCAACCCCACACCCAACCCCACACCTAACCCCACACCGCTCGCCACACCCAACGCCACACCCAACGCCACACCCAACGCCACACCGCTCGCCACACCAATCGCCACACCAATCGCCACACCAATCGCCACACCAAATGCCACACCAAATGTCACACTGGTCGCCACACCGCTCGCCACACCAATCGCCACACTGCTCGCCACACCGAACGCCACACCAATCGCCACACTACTCGCCACACCGCTCGCCACACCGCTCACCACACTGCTTGCCACACCCAACGCCACAACAGAAAACTGAGATTGAAGTAAAGATTGTAGGGGGATGACTTGTAGAATCGATGGCGTTAGTGCAGGTGCGAATCGCAGACCGACACTCATCAAAAACGTGATACTAACAACAATATATAGAAGTTGGGTCAACCTCTTTTGCAAACTGCTATTATTGCTTCGTGCTAACCAGTTTCCCAGGAACCAGCCCATCAAAAAAAGACTGCTCCTCGACCAATTAAATGGTTCAACTGACAGCGAATAAATGATGCCAACTAGCAGTGCAGCTACTACAGGCACTGCTACTGTCAACCACCAAACTTGTCCCGCATACCGCCGCAGCTTAGGATTACCCCTAAACTCCGCCTGCATAGTAAAAGGATTAGTATTGAAACTCAAATCCGGGTGAATTTCCCGCACCCACTCTGCCAAAGTGAAAGGTTTGAAGTAAATCCAGTAGAGCAGCCGAACACATTCAGCTAGATAATTCAAATTCATATTGCTACTAACCATCACACCACTTGCCTAACACCGGACTCAAACTGCCACACAAAAACTTTTTGAACAACTCAAAAAGATTATTTTCAGGAACAATACGGGCGACACACATAATCGCCACAAAGATCAGACTCAGACCCATTATCCAACTAAATATATCACCCAATTTCAACCCAAAGTTTTTAGTTAAATTACCAATCC
Organism: Microcoleus sp. bin48.metabat.b7b8b9.023; assembly: GCF_013299185.1. Classification (GTDB taxonomy): domain Bacteria; phylum Cyanobacteriota; class Cyanobacteriia; order Cyanobacteriales; family Microcoleaceae; genus Microcoleus. Next base: position 196,605 of record NZ_JAAFKG010000003.1, read on the forward strand.
AAATTGGCATATCCCAGACTAGCCAACGCAGTGACTCCAACAACTTCTGAGGGCGCTTTGGTCGAGCTTGCAATTGTAGAACTGCCCTAACTTGGGATTGAAAATTCTGCTTAGCCCACTTCACACTTTTACGATCTTGTTGTGCTTCCCAGAGATATTTTGCAGCTAATTGCAAACGTACAGGATGCCGTTCTCCCCACTGCAAAGCTAGTTGCTGATTTGCTTCATTTAAAGCGGGTCTAACCCCTGCCATGCCTCTTTGAGGCAGCTTAACCAATGCCTTCGATTCTACTTCGGAAAATTTTTTCAATAAGCACTCTGAACCCACATTAAAAAAAGAAGAAGTAAGTTTATTTTGAGTCCGGTAAAAATCAAGAGGCTCTATAGAAATCAATACCAACATCATTGAACTATTATTGATTAAGGAATGAAGATTATCAAAAAAACCTTCATCAAATTCTTCGCGATAACTCTCTTGAAACACCGCTTCAAATTTATCTATACATAAAACTGGTAATATTTTTTCTTGGTGGCAAAGCTTAATTGCCCGAGCAAAGCTACCGCGATCCCAATCGGGCGCTTGAAAAGCTGTAACTAAATTTTGCTTTGTTTGAATAGCTGGCACCTGGCTCAACTCTCTAGCAACTGTTTGATATAAACTTTTTTCTGTTTGGCATTCACCATCTTGAAATGATAAATAAATAACAGCGTAAGGGCTAGAATTATTTGTAGGAGGATTCTGAATTTGATAAAAACGCCAAAGTAGGGATGACTTGCCAATTTTATGCGGGCCGACAATATTAACGCTGGTTGGCTGCGGGCCTGTCATTTGAGATTGAATAAATCTTAGTTCCTCTTCGCGCCCGACAAAGCAATCGGGGTTTTTCAGCATCGAGGGTGCAGAAAACGGACAAGGAGATGGCGAACGAGGAGCCATAGAGTTATTTGACTAGAGGAGAAGCGGACTCATATATTTATGATACACTAATTTAGTTTGGTGGCACAAACAATAATGGCATTATCGCAGTTTATTCTGTTGGCGGATGCCAGCCAGCACTAACCCACTGACGCCTAACGGTGACAGCAATATGATTATTTAATTGTAGTGCTGTGACTGTCGCGCGACCGCAGTCTGTAACTCCTTTAATTTCTGTGCCTTCTTCACTCCAAGCAAAATGTTCTGACCATTGCTGAGTGCGCGGGTTAAACAACGTAACGCGCGTTTGTGTGACTGGATCTAATGCGTCTGTTTGGATTCCTTTGTAATTATTGCACAGACTACAGGCCAGCCAAAGATTTTCTTCATCGTCAGTGCCACCAACTGCTTTGGGAATAATATGGTCAATTTCCAATATTCCCAGGACATACATTTGTAAACTACGGCAATAACCGCATCGGTTTTGAGCTTGTGCGCGAATTAAGGCTTTAACTTGTTCGGAAACAGCCATTCTAATTATCCTTGTAATGGTTCGAGCAAGCCGCGTCGCACAGATTCATTCAAGGCTTGAGCTTGTCTCAGCAGCCTATCTTCATAAATATGAATTAATGCCTGCAATTCTTCACGTTCAAAATCAGTAATTGTACCGGATTGTTGGTTTTCTAGTAATTCACTCAATCGTTGTTCTTGGACTGGTTGCAGCCGGAGTTGAGTTAAAGCGATTACTTCCCTATCGGACAATGCTGATACTGGTTTAGCAGTTGGTAAGAGAAAATTTTCCAGAGTTTCTACTAAAATTTCACTGACGCTGCGGTGGCATTGCTGCGCTAGTAATTCTGCTTGATGATAGACTTCATCGGACAAGTTTAGGGTGATTTGGGCAGTCATAGGTGGGATGCTATGAAATGAATATCTATACTATGCCATATTTTACTTGCTGGCAGTCTTTATATATGAGTTAGGTAATATTCCAGTTGATTGATTTTTTTATTTTTTAACCGCTGATGTAGGCGCTTCGCCTTCTTATTTGGTTTTTAATATATAGCCTTTCTCAAAAAAATGAGGTATGACTGACAGCTTACAAAACTTCCCCGGCTAAGAGGGCCCAAGCCCAACAACGTACCTCATCTTTGTTATAACTGCTATAAATTGGGAATTTTTAACCGCAGAGGGCGCAGAGAACGCAGAGTTAGAGAAGAGAGAGGTTCATCATTTAGGCTACTATTTTTGACCGAATACGTAAAAAGTGGTGATATCGTTCCAAATTCCTTGCTGGGTTTGCAATGCTTCGATTTCTGCTTCAAATTCTGCTTTGGCTTGCGCTAATTGCTGGGTTGAAAGTGTTGATAATGGGGGTGGATATTGTCCGGGGGCGGGATGGGAATTGCCAGCCCACATTGCTTTTGCTTTTTCCACAGTTATATAGCTACCGTCTTGCTCAATCTTAATTTCTATTTCTTTAAATCCGGCTTGTGCGAGCAGGTTTCGACATTTTTCAACAGTGCCTGTGGGTTTGCTCATGTTGAAGGAAATGCCGTATTTTTCCGCTACTTTTTGCGTCACAACTCCGCCGACAAATGCGGTGTCGGCGAAGGCATGAATGCCGATGATTCCTCCTGGTTTGAGAAATCTGTGCCAATGCCTGAGGGCGACGTGCAGATCCGACATCCAAATGAAGGCAGAAGAGCAAAAAAGGCGTGAAGCGAAGCTATCCCGTAGGGAATCGCAAGTATTACCCGGAAATTCAAGATTTTCGGCATCCGCCAGCACAAATTCTGTATTGTTGAGATTTAATTTTTGAGCTTTGTTTCTGGCTACATCCAGCATTCCAGGCGAAATATCTACGCCAATAACTCGACCTTCAGATCCTACAATTTGAGCGGCTGCGATCGCCACATGACCTGTTCCCGTTGCAATGTCTAAAACCTGCTGACCATAACTAACTCGCCCGTATTCTACCAGACGGCGAGCAATTTGTAAATGCCAATCGCTATTGTCATAGGTTTGACTTCTGCGGGTGTACAAATCTGCGATTTCTTGCTTGTATTTGTCTAACATTGCGATCGCCTATAGCCTTTCTCAAAAAGATGAGGTATGAATGACAGCTCATATAACTACTAAACTCAGAGGGCCCAAGCCCAACAACATACCTCATTTTTCTGATAACCGCCTACTTAACTTCAATCATTTCGCAAAGCTGCGATCGGATCTAAGCGCGCCGCATTCCGAGCAGGCAACACTCCAGCCAATAAGCCCACAGTAAAGGATAGTCCAAAACCGGCTGCGATCGACCATACTGAAATTACAAAGGGAAAACTAAATGCTGTCGCAGCCCCAAAGGCGATCGCAATTCCCAAGCCAATACCCGCCGTACCGCCCACCGTCGAAACTAAAACTGATTCAGCCATGAATTGAATCAAAATAGCTGCATTAGTAGCACCTACCGCTTTCCGAATCCCGATTTCCTTAGTGCGCTCCACAACTGACACCAACATAATATTAGCAATACCAATGCCGCCAACTACCAGCGAAATTCCGGCGATCGCTACTACCATCACCGTAAACAAACCTACCACATTGCTGAAAGTATTCACAATATCAACTTGATTGATTACTCGAAAATCATCCGGTTGTGGCGGATAAAGATTGTGGCGCAAACGCATGATATTTTCAACTTGAAATTGAGCATCAGCCAAATCCGATTCCCCCGTAGTTTGCAACCAAAAACCAGAGATCGCAATTCCAGCCAAAGAATTTCTACCCACAATCCGAGCCGACATATTTTTGAGGGGAATATACACGCGATCGTCCTGATCTGTACCCCCTACCGACCCCTTGGGTTCCATCACTCCAATGACTTTGTAACGCCCTCCCTGAATGCGAATATCAGCCGATAGTGCATTAGCACCGACTCCAAAAAGGTCGTCTCGCACCTTAGAACCGAGAACAACAACTGGTTCAGCAGCATTCAATTCATCCTCATTAAAAAACCGTCCTGCTTGAGGTTGAATGTTTTTGACATCGGGATAATTTAAATCAGTTCCTAATATAGAAGTAAATGAATTTTGCCCGCCATAAACAACTTGCACTTGGCGCTGCAAAAACGCCGAAATTGCCTTAACAGCGGGAGCTTGTTTGCCGATCGCCCTAGCGTCATCCCATGTCACAGTAGAAGCAGAACCACCACCCTGACTAACACCGCCCGATCGCGAAGCACCGGATAAAACCAGTAAAACATTAGTCCCCAAAGCCTTCAACTGTTCCTCAGTAGACTTCTGTACCCCCTGCCCCACCGAAGTAATCGCAATTACCGAAGATATGCCAATAATCACACCCAGCATCGTTAAACTGGTACGCAATTTATTATTCCATAGCGCCTCAGTCGCCATGAATACAATTTGAACGTTCGAGATTTTGTTAATAACTGGGGGAGTCTTTAATTTCATTTGGTAATGGGTAATAGCTAATTGGTGAGGATTAAGATTTTTTTTAACCGCAGAGAGCGCAGAGAGCGCAGAGGGAGAGAAGAGAGATAGGTAATAGCTAATTGGTGAGGATTAAGATTTTTTTAACCGCAGAGAGCGCAGAGAGCGCAGAGGGAGAGAAGAAAGAGCTCGATCTTAATTTTTCTCATTAACGCAAGCGACTGCCACCACCTGGCTGCAAACCTGGAATTCCACCCGACGATGGATTTTGAGATTTCGGCCGCAAGCCAGGGGGGAAACTAATAAACACTTTTTCATTTCCTTTCAAGCCCGATCGCACTTCCGTCTTATCATCAACCGTCATCCCCGTCTTAATCGGCACAAACAAAGGCTTTCCATCCTCACCACCAGTCACAAACACTCCCGTTTCCTTTTTTTGACGAACAATGGCCGCAGTCGGCACAACTAAAACATCCTTCAACTCACCCGCCTTAAACTCGACATTCACATTCATGCCCGATCGCAATAGTTTTTTAGCATCATCAAGAATTGAAGCTTTTACCTCAAAACTGGTAACATTTTGCTGGACAATTGACTGAGGTGAAATTTGATTAACTTTCCCAGTAAAAGTCTTTCCCGTATAAGCATCAGCTTGAATAGACGCATTTTGCCCGAGGCGGATTTGGGAAATATTACTTTCTGCCACATTTGCCACTACTTGATTTTTGGAAGCGAGAGACAAAATCGAAGAAGAAGTCGCCGAAGAAACCGAACTACCAGCCGTTGTCGGAGTCACAAAAGCCCCCGGATCGGCATATTTGCGAGTAACAATACCGCTAAAAGGAGCGCGAATTCTCGTATCGTTAATTAAGGCTTGGACTGTTTGGAGACTACCTTTGGCGGAGAGAACTTGAGCACGGGCGATCGCAATTTCTTCTGGGCGAGCACCAGCTTCAATTAATGCCAAAGCTTGCTGTTTTTGCTCCACTGCGGCCTCAGAAGCGGCGATATCTTCCGATCGCGCCCCCGATCGCACTCCGGCCAAAGCTTGCCGTTTTTGCTCAACAGCCGCCCGCCCCGCAGCGATATCTTCGGGCCGAGCACCAGCCTGAATTAGCGCCAAAGCTTGCTGTTTTTGGTCAACGGCGGCCCGCGCAGCAGCAATCTCTTCCGGGCGCGAACCCTGGCGCAACAAAGCCAAAGCTTGTTGGGCTTGTCTGACTTGAGTTTGAGCGCGATCGCGCGCTGTGCGAGAATTATTTAATATTTGAAGTGCGATCGCCCCATCTGTGTAGAGTTCCTGATTGCGTTGAAAGTCTTCTTCTGCTTGCTGTTTGGCATATTCCGCATCCCTGAGTTTAGCTTCAGCTTGGGCAATATCTTCGGGGCGATTGCCCTTAAGCAATTTTTGGAGAGTGGCTTGTTGTTCCGCTAATTGTGCCTTTGCTGCTGCAATATCCTGACTGCGATTCCCGTTGAGCAATTTTTGGAGAGTTGCTTGTTGTTCGATTACTTGGGCTTGGGCGACAGCAATATCCTGAGTTCGATTACCGTTGAGCAATTTTTCGAGACTGGCTTGTTGTTCAGCTAATTGCGCCTTGGCTGCGGCAATATCTTCAGCCCGATTACCGTTGAGTAATTTTTGCAAATTGGCTTCGGCGGAGGCGAGTTGTCCGCGATTTTGGGTCAATTGCCCTTGAAGGTTGGAGTCATCCATTTGGGCGAGAATTTGCCCTGTTTTAACGGTGTCTCCTTCCTTGACGAGTAAACTTTTGAGCACTCCTGAAGTTTTGGGGCTGACGTTAACGCTCCTTTCGGGTACTATTGTGCCATTTGCTGAAATTGCGATCGGCAAATTCACCCTTTCTACAGCAACGGTTTTTTCCTTGCGTCTGCTTTCACGTTTCGATTTGACTGCGAGTTGGCTGTAAGCTGTATAGCCGACTCCGGCGATTAGGGAGGCAGCGAGGAGTCCGCTTAACCAGGGAGTCAGCCCTTTTTTAATCTGAAACTGCTTTAGGAAGTACATATAAGTTAGACCGATCGGGCGTCTGCTTCATTTTGACCGATCGGGAACCGAAAAGGTTCAATTTAAGTGGGATTTGAGTGCGATCGGATTTTTGCGGTTTTTTGAATGCTGGCGGGCGATCGACTTTAGCTGACAAAATCGATCTCCAGCACGGCAGAAAACCAGTTCAGCAAAATGCGCGATAATCAAGGAAGATAGTTTAATCTCGCATATCCTAATCCTTGGTTTGGAATCGGTTTTCTCGGTTCTGGAATAGCGGTGGTAGTCTGGACAGAACGTCAAAACAATGTAATCCGAATCATTTCAGCGCAAACAGCTAACCGTCATGAGCAGAAACGATTTGAACAGTACCTCTGGTACTAACTGGGAAGCCTTAGAATCAAGATCGGAAGAGAATATCGACTACTCAGATATTCCACCGCTGACAGATGAATTTTTTGAACGATCGACTTTACGTATTCCAGCAGATAAAGCTGACAATTTAGTTCATATCGATCCAGGCGTGAAGCAGTGGTTTCAGTTTCAATACTCACAGTATAAAGCTCTAATTAATAGGGTTTTACGCCAATATATAGATAACAATAAAACCCAACACTCAGGCAAACGTAAATAATAGAACTTTAGATGAGGTGTTTATGAGTGAAGACAATAATCAAGAGCAAATAAAACAGCAGTCCACGATCGGCGGTTCCATTAAGAAAGACAAAAATTTCCGAAATTGGTGGATCGAAATTATTTCATTGATAGGAATGGGTTATCTGATATTTAGCCTAATTAGCCCAATATACTTTGAAGAAAAACGACAACCTCGAAAGATAGAAGCTCCTGATATTATACTTATTGCTCTTGTCTTTTTCTTCAACTCTGGATTACTTGACAGATTAGAGGATTTTGGTGTTTCTAAGGATGGCGGCGTTACAGCTAAATTTCAGCAACTAAAGCAAGAAGTCAATCAGCAGAAAAAACAAATTGATGAGCTTCAAGCGCAACAATTAGAACAACTAGAAAAACAACAAAAAAGTTTAGAAGAAACGCAAGCTTTTATGTATAATTTCTTGCTTGGGGATAAGGATTATGAAAAAATTGACCAGCTTGACAGGCATTCTGAAACAAAGACTAATTATGACTTTTATGTTTCAGAGCGAGTTGGTGATGAGTTAAGGCGTTTACGAGATTTGAAATTGATCGCGATGAAATCTGGTTATATCAGTGATATAGTTCGAGCGAGTGATTATGGAAAACGATCGATCAATTTGACCAAATATCTTGATGTTACAGATTTAGGCAAAAAATTTTTGGTGACACGTGAAACGTTACAATCTAAAAATCAACAAGAAATGAAAAAGCCTGAGAAAAATCCAAAAGTTGAATAAGACACTTCTTTCGATTGTTGTGTCAGGATAAAAACCCAGTTGGAGCGAACTCGCATATTTGGTTGGTAGGGAGGAATATGAATTAATTTGAAATTTATGAGTTTCCGAAATCAAGAGTTGCCACATTTGATGTGAGAAAACTTAGCCGAAAAAAGCATCATATAATTGCACTCTTGTAAATTGATGTAACAGCAGCCAAAGCAAAAATGAAAGACCAGCTTAAATCAGGCAGAGATATAGGTTTAACTGCTTGGCTACTTAAATTTATTGGCACGACAGCAGTTGATAGTTGACAGTTTGAGATCTGCTTTGTAGTGAGGACTTTAGTCCTTGACCGCTTCGGACTAAAGTCCTCACTACAAACTTTTTTCTAACAAACAGCAGCCACACCCAATTCCTGAATCGCCGCCTCCGGGCCCACCAAAGAAATATACGGTTCGATGAAGTATTTATGAGCAGCTTCCCTAGCTTCCGCAGTTGTAACTGCCGCAATTTCTGCTTGAAACTGCTCGTCAAATTTAATTCCCAATTCCAGGATTTCGTACCAACCTAAAACTTGGGCAATTTGCGAATTAGTTTGTTTTCCTAAAGCATATTGACCGAGCATTTTATTCTTACAAGCTTGCAATTCTTCTTCGCTTAGTTGGGTGTTGGCGAGTCGATCGACTTCTGTACGCAATCCTTCAAAAGCAGTCACCGTATTTTCGGGTGCTGTACCCATGTACGCTACAAACTGAGCCGTGTCCAGGCGCGTCGCGTAGAGTGCGGAAACATCGTAAGCTAAGCCCCGCTTTTCCCGCAATTCCACAAACAACCGACTCGACAAACCGTTACCCAAATAGGTATTCAGTAACTTAATCGCTGCATAGTCGGGATTTTTGACCGAGGGCGCGAGGTAGCCCAGCATAATCACTGATTGCTGGGTATCTTGCGCCTTAGCCACGGATTTCGGGGAGGCTGTGAGGGGGGGGATGGTTAAAGTTGGGAGGGGTGTTAAAGGCGCTTTCCAGTCACCAAATGTACGATCGACCAGGGCGATCGCATCTTCGGTAGATATTCTGCCGGCTACCGAAATAACCACGTTGTCGGGACGGAAATAGGTTTTGTGGAACTGTTCGAGCTCGTTTCTGGTGAGCTTTGACATCGTAGCTTCTGTGCCCAAGGTGGAGAAAGCATAGGGATGTTCCTGATACATGGCGTGTCGCAATTGCTCGAAGGCGATCGCAAATGGTTGTTCTTGTTGCGATCGAATTGCCGATATCGCAATGCGGCGTTCGAGTTCGACTTCAGATTCGGGGAAAGTGGGCGATCGCAGCAATTCCCCCGCCAACTCCAAAATGTCCTGAAAATCGGCTGTTACCGTCTTCAAACTCACTAAAAAGTAATCGGTAGTCGAGTCCGTACTCAACCTCGCTCCTACCGATTCTACACGTTCGGCAATTTCTAGCGAAGACAGGCGATCGGTTCCCTTAGTCATTACCGCCGACAGCAAGTGACACAATCCTGCTTGTTCCGGCTGTACGCAGCGGCTGCCGGCGCGCAGGAATATCCTAGCTGCAATAATATCTGCTGCTGGATTTTCTGATGCTAAGACAACCATACCGTTGTCTAAAACCGTGCGCTGAATTTCATTTTTCATCATTAATTTAGTTGGTAATGGGAATCGGGAATGCGTAATATCATGTCCGGTAGATTGACCGCAATAACTAAGGTTTGTAGTGCGGACTTTAGTCCGCTCTTATGCGGACTAAAGTCCGCACTACGAACCGTTTTTGTTATAGTAATTTACCGGACACGATCTAATTAGGAAAAAGGTAATTGATAATTACTCGATCGCCATTTTGCTATTTTCCATTTGCATTTTGTATGCTGTCAGACCAAACAGAGCTGAAGGCACGATTATACTAAATGTAACAAAATCTATCCCGTAGGGTGCGGGCCAAACAGAGAAAACACCGGACAAACCAAGATTTATCCGGTACCAAAGATATTGATATTAACTCCCTTAGCCATCAGACTGGTTTGATCGCTACAGCCGCGTAGCGTCGGGGTGAGAGATATTGTTGAGCTAGGCGCTGGAGATCTGATGGCTTAAATGACTGAATCCTGGTAGGATAGCTGAGCGCTAATTCGGCAGTCGCGATCGTACTGTAATATCCGTAAAGACCCGCTAACTGTCCCGGCGTTTCGAGGGAAAAAGCAAAGTCGTTGCACAGCAAACGCTTGCAGCGCATCAGTTCTGCCTCCGAAACCGGCTCGGATTGCAATTCCCAAAGCCGATCGCAAATTCGAGATTCCACCTCTTCTAGATGCTTGGCTTCCAAGACAGCACTAATCGTAAACAAACTCGATTCCTGCTGTAGCGAAAAAGAGCTTTCGATCGCCTGTACCAATTGTAATTCTTCCCGCAGTTCCCGGACTAAACGCGAACTCCGCCCATCTGCGAGCAACACAGAGATCAAATCCAAGCCGCAAGCACTTTGCAAGTGTTCAACTCCCGGCCCAGTCCACGCCATCATCAGTCGCGCTTGTTCCAATCGGGGAAGACAGAGTTCCTGACGGCGAATTTCTACTAACGGCGGTTCGGCTTCGGCGACATATTTAGGACAATCCCACCTGTCAGAAAACCGATCGAATGCTTTGGCTGTGATATCTCTGGCTTCTTCTTCCTCAATTCCCCCGACTATCACCACAGTCATATTTTCCGGCTGATAGTGCGATCGATGAAAACACCGCATTTCGTCGGGAGTTCGCGACATCAGCAACTCTTCCGTACCGAGTACCGATCGCCTGTAGGGATGTCGCTGGTAGACTGTTTCCATCATCGCTTGGAAACCCAGCCAATCTGGATCGTCTTGAGCTTGGCGGATTTCTTCAAGCACCACATCTCGTTCGCGATCGAATTCCGCATCCGGGATAGAAGCACGCAGCAGCAATTCTGCCAGCGGCTGCGCCGTTTCTGCTAGATAATCTGCCCCTGCGTTGACGTAAAAATGGGCGTAGTCGTGACTTGTAGCTGCATTAGCGACACCGCCGCGATTTTCAATTACTTGGTCAAATTCTCCAGGGGCGATCGCATCCGTCCCTTTAAATATCATGTGTTCTAGAAAATGAGCCATTCCCGACCAAGAATCCGGCTCCTTCGTAGCGCCAGCCTTCACCCACACGTCTAGCGCAACCACAGGTGTGGCCGAAATCCGCTGGTGAATGACTGTTAACCCATTGTGCAGCTTCCAGACCTTGGCTGGGAACTCTAAAGCAGTGAGCAGTTGAGACAAGCTAGTTATTCTTAAACTTCAGTTAACTTCGGCTTCAACTATAGTAGCGCTTTACTGATGTGCGATCGGAATTAATTGATACAAAAGTCAGTTGTCAGTTGTCTGTGGGCTGTTGTCTGTGGGTTGTGGTCATTCAGCAAGTAATTTTTGCTTTTTTTTAAACAACCTTGAGCCTTAATTTATTACCATTTTTTCGTTCAAAAGTCAATAGGTTGCGCGGGATATTAATGAATCAGTCGGGAGAAAGAGGGAGTTATCAGAATATTTCCATAAATTAAAAGATGTAAGAACACAAAAGACATCGAGAGGAGAAACGACAGATGGTAGCTACCCTTGAAGATACCAAGCGCCAAGCGATCGGCATGAAATTAGCAGACATGAAAGCACTGCAAAACCTGCTGATTGCAAACGAGCAATTGTTCATCAATTCCTGCAACGACTCCGAACTGTGCGATCGCTTCCGGGATATGCTGGAGGACGATCGCAAAAACCTAGGCGTTTTAGAAACCGTAATCATTCAATACGGCGTTCAATCCGAACCTAAAGAAACCTTCACAAAAATGATCGAAGAAGTTCAGAAACTAATGGAAGGTTCTGAACTCACCCTGTTTGAAAAAGTATCCCAGCACGAACTGCTCAAACACAAACAAACAATGGCCGGCTTGTTAGTTCACAAAGCCGCTCAAGTAGTGGGTGCAGACATCGAAGCTGCCATTGTTCCCCTCAACACAGTTAACTTTGAAAACCGCGCCCACCAAGAGCAACTCAAAGGAGTTATGGAAATCTTGGGAGTGCGCGAACTTACCGGAAAAGACCCCGATCAAGGCGTTTGGGCCCGCGTCCAAGATGCGATGGCGGCCATGAGTGGTATTATCGGCGGTGCAGTTACTCGCACCAAAGAAGAGATGAACATTACCGAAATCATCTCCATGGATCACCGCAAAGTCGATACCATATTCATGGAAATCGAAAAAACCGACGATCCTCAAAAACTGCAAGAATTCTTCGGTCAACTTTACAAAGACTTAAGCGTTCATGCAGAAGCCGAAGAACAAATTGTGTATCCCGCAGTTCGCAGCTACTACAGCGATACCCAAGAACTGTACGACGAGCAAGCAGCAATGAAGCAGATGCTCGCCCAAATCAAGGCTCTCAACCCCAGTTCTTCTGATTTCAAAGCTCAAATCCAACAGCTCAAAAAAGCGGTTCAGGATCACGTTAAGGAAGAAGAAAACGATATGTTCCCTCAAATTCGCCGCAACCTCAGCGAAGCACAAATGGAACAAATGGCTACTCAATTCAAAGAAGCCAAGAGCACTATCCAGCAAGAAATGGCTGGCATTAGCTAATTGAGCAGCGAGCTAATTTCAATTCTAGCTAAAGCTAGAAAACAGCTAAACTGCAACCTATCAATCCTGCCACCAAGATGGCGGGATTACTATTTTAAAAAGCAGGAAAAAAGAAATATGAGGACTAAAGTCCTCAGTACAAACTTAAAAACAAGGTTTGTAGTGAGGACTTTAGTCCTTCTTAAAAACAAGGTTTGTAGTAAGGAATTTAGTCCTTCCTAAGCATTAACTACAGATCCGCCGTTGGGATGCAAAATTTTACCTGTGATATAAATAAAGGTTTTGTGGCGGCGGGGAATCCTTCTTTTTGCCGATCGCAGTCTACTATAGCAATCCTAAATCATTTGTGTAATTCTTGTAGGGGCAATCCGACCCCTACTCCCCGTGGTTGCCCAATCTCAGAGGGCGGGCACTCTTGGCACCGCCCCTACATATCTGTATTAATCATTTAGGATTGCTATACTAAAGACAGTTTGTGCGATCGGCACAAAAGTAAACTGCACCCCAAAACAATGTTTGACGTGCAGTTTAAACTAGCTAATTACTAATAGTTGAGTTTCAAACTAGAAACCCAACTTCAGATTAGAACACTTGGATTGGAGCAGGAGCAGCCAACAGCCAATCCTCAGACTTATCTTGTGTAGTTGCAAAAGTCAGCGAACTTGCTGTTTTCAAGGCTTCAAGATCGTCAAAGTTGGTAACAACTCCACTCGATGCGACGAATTCAGCGATACTGCTGGCTGTCACTGTAGCATCGGCACTGCCACCGTTAGTCAAAGGATCGTTGCTAACTGTAGCATCCATATCCGTACCGCCGGTCACTAGATCCAAGCTAGAAGCAGTTCTTGCTGGAGTCGCTACTGGCGCCGAAGGCGTAGTATTTGGGCCCGGCACGTTAAAGGTAACAGGATTAGGCCCTGTCCGGATCGGGAACGGGTTGGGAACGTTCGGATCGTCGAAAACTTCCAAAACCGAGTAAGTGGCCGGGATCAAATTCGGGAATAGAGCAATCCCTTGTGCGTTCGTTCTCACCAAAGGCTCAGTAGCGGCATCGTAACGATTGTTCCGGTTCAAATCCAAAGTAAATGGAACATTAGCCAGACGAGGTTCGGTTCCGTCTTGTACGCCGTTGCGGTTGTCGTCTCGGAATTTGGGAACTAACAAATCATAGCGGCGAGAGTTACCAATCAAAGCGCAAGTAAAGGTTTGATTGGGGCCCAAAACGATATTGAGCGGTTGAGTCGTCTGGAAGAAACCAGGAGGAGGTACTTCTCGCAGGTTGTAAGTACCGGGACGCAAATTTCTGAAAGCAAAAGTACCAAACTGATCGCTAGTGGTAGTTGCTTCCCCTGCATCCAGGGCACCGTTGTTATTGGTATCGAGAAAAACAGTAACGCCGCTAATCGCCGGTTCGTTTCCGTCTCGGTAGCCATTCAAGTTAAAGTCCTCGAATTTGCAACCAGTGATGTTGCTATTGGGCGTGTTTGCAAAAGTAACGTTAGCGTCCTGAAGGTTGAGAGTTACCGGAACACCAGCAGTTGTCGAAGGCGAAAAACCAGCCGGTACGACTTCCCGCACCGTGTAATTGCCCGGTTGCAAGTTGGTAAATGCTCCTCTTCCTTGAGCATTCGTCTGTATTTGTTGTTCTCCGGCGTCAGGAGTGCCATTATTGTTGGTGTCTAGGAAGACAGTGACACCGCTAATTGGTGCTTCACCCTGAATAGGCTCGAAGCGACCGTTTCCGTTCAGGTCATTGTATTTGAATACAGTGATGTTAGGTAGAGTGTTTCCCACACCAGAATTACTTCCATTCCCAGTATTAGCTCCCACAGGAGTAAAGATAACTGCTGGTGAGGGGTTAGTCGCTGGGAAAGGTAAAGGGGTGTTGGCAAAAATCGGCCGCTCGCCTGTGGCGGCGATCGATCTTTCCCCAGCCTGTTGAACGCCGTCGCGGTTGGTATCTACGAATTTAGGGTCGTTTGGTTTCAGTGTATAGGTTGAATCTGTTACTAAGATCGGTTGCTCTCTGCTGATCGTACCCTGGAACCGTGCTTGCGGGCCTGGTGCCGAAACCAGAGCGGGGTTAGGAGTAGTTGCCACTGGAGCATTGAGGTTGCCTGGGACACCGCCACCGGGGAGTGTCGCTGGAAAAATTTCCAAGACAGAGTAATTGGCAGCTCTCAAATCCCTGAAGGTAGCAACTCCGTTTACATCGGTGATAGCGATGGGTTCTGAGGCTTGATCCCAGCGACCGTTCCCGTTCAAATCTAAAATGAAGGGTACGTTAGCAATGGGGGGTTCAAAAACTCCATTGACCACATTTCGCGTGCCACTGCGGTCATTGTCCCGAAATTTGTTAATTTCAATTTGATAAAGAGGAGTGTCGCCAACTTGAGCGCAGGCAAAGGTTTGACCGGGGGCTACCGTTACGTCCAGTACAGGGATGTTGTTGGGTGGGGTGCTTTGGGGGAAATCTCTTTCTAGGGGTTCTCCGTTGATACCGTTGACTCGTTCTTCCCGAACTCTGTATGTTCCAGGTGTTACATTAAACGACCACCCACCATTTTTGTCTGTTAATGTGTTAAGTTCCCCTGCATCTAATCGGCCGTTGGGGACGCTGCCGTTGCTGCCATCAAGATATATCCTGACATTTTTAATCCCCGGTTCATTCCCGTCTCGAAAGCCGTCGGCATCTATGTCTAAGTATTTGCATCCAACAATCCGGCTACCCACAAGCTGGGTGTTGCCAAAGAAAACGTTGGTGTTTGTGTTTCCAACAGTGACAGCGAGGGGATTCGGAGTCG
The DNA here is from genome assembly GCF_013299185.1 of Microcoleus sp. bin48.metabat.b7b8b9.023. Taxonomy (GTDB): domain Bacteria; phylum Cyanobacteriota; class Cyanobacteriia; order Cyanobacteriales; family Microcoleaceae; genus Microcoleus. The sequence goes on from NZ_JAAFKG010000003.1 coordinate 211,800, forward strand.
TGGTACGGAAACCAGCCGGTACTGTTGTTTCTGTGACTACGTAGTTGCCGGGAACCAGATTTATGAACGAGAACCCTCCGTTAGCGTCTGTAAGGACGGAGACATCGCCTGTATCTAATCGGCCGTTGCTGCCGATCGCAGGTTCGAGGAGAATGGGGATATTTGCCAGACCTGGTTCATTTGCCTGTCTGATCCCATCCGCGTTCAAGTCATTGAACTTGATACCTAAAATTGCCGGGCCTGTATTCCCAACCTGTAATTGCTGGGCAATCCGCTCTTCGCTAGTTAAATTTGCCATGATTTCTCTCCTTCACACCTAAATCCACGTAAATTACAGACTACTGTATGGGTTTGTCAATAGCTGAGTAGTTTTTGCTAGTCGCTGACAATTGCCACTCGATTTTACATACGTCTGTGCTTGAGGTAATGTTCCCCATCTCACATAACAATGCCTCAAGCTTTGTCGCTGGCCAGTATATCAGGTTTTGAAGAGCCCTGGCAATTTGAGGGCAACATCTTTAAGATTTGCACGCCTTCTCTCTCCGTACATACTTGCTGGTTTGAGCTCTAAAAAGGACTTGATTGAGTGCTTGCCCCGATCGCAAGTCGGGCGGCATTGTTCGGGTTTGTCAGGGTTTGCTGTCAAGATGCGATCGCAGGCTCTGGGATTGCCTCTTCACAACAAGCTCTTCACAACAAGCTTTAGACCGATCGAGCTACCGCACTGGATATGATTTGCTTTGCCTGAAAATATGCCGATCGGGGTTAGGGGAACTGTCTGATAGTTTCTGACTTACGCTCAATTCTACAGCCTCTGAAATATTCCACCCAATATACAACAAGCCAGCTTCGGGGTTCCCGGAACTTATGCTTGAGTCTTGGACGCTGCCAAGAATAGGGTATCACGCGATCGCCCTTTAACCTCTTCTTGATTTTTATTTGCAGTTTGGCATTCCGGGCGATTAATCACCCGATAGCTGCGCCCCGCGTCCTCGATCGAAACCTCCATCACCCACCCGAACGAGTTTCGAGATTCCAATTAATTAATTCATTTCTATTGACAAACCCGCCGATTTGTGTACTAGGTTCCCAAAGTGGATTCTGTTGCCCAAAGTTAGGAAGATTGCCTAAATTCGCGACAGGTCGATCGAGCAAAAGATCGCTAATTTGATAATTATCGCGACTCGCGATCGCCAGCGAGGTATCCGCCCCCATATTGCCGGCAGGTTCGCCCCCATAGCCAGCATCCGTCAGCGGGTCGCCTTTCAAGGATGTAGCCAATCGACTTTCAGCCTCTCCAGTCAACAAATCGATACTGCTAGCCCGAACATCTGCGGAGACAACTACCAGGGCAGGCGGAGTTGTTTGAATGAAACCGGGTGGCGGAACTTCCCGAATGATGTAACCACCTACCGGAACATTGCGGAAACTGTAATTGCCCTGACTGTCGCTAAAAGCACTGGCTTCGCCCGGATCTAAACGGCTGTTGTTATTGAGGTCAATGTAAATTTGGGTATTGGCGATCGGCGGTTCCCCGGGGTCTAGGCGACCGTTGGCGTTAAAATCGTTAAATTTGACACCGCTAATCGTACCAGTTACCAACACGTTACCAAAGCTGAGATTGGTGGCATTTGTGCCGTTACCCACAGTAATCGGAGTCGGATTTGGCGTAGTTTGTCGGAAACCGGGCTGCGGGACTTCTCTCACCGAATAAATGCCTTGGGGCAAGTTGATAAAAGAGAAATTACCTTGGGGATTTGTTAAAGTCGAAGGTTCGTTGGGATCTCGGGCGTTGTTGTTGTTGGTGTCGAGGTAAATCGGCCAGTTGGCAACTCTCGGTTCCGTTGGTTCGTTGACACCGTTAGCGTTGAGGTCGTTGAACTTAAAGCCGCTGATGCTGCCGGTGGGGAAATTGTTGCCAAAATTGACCCCGACAGCGTTAGTATTGCCCGTAATGTCGATCGACCCTGGATTTGGCGTAGTCTGAATCCATCCCGGTTGCTGAACTTCCCTCACCAAATAGCGGCCCGGCGAAACATTGCCAAAAGTGTAATTTCCTTCCGGGTTGGTGATGGTATTGGGCTCTCCCGGATCAAACCTGTTGTTGGCGTTTAGATCGAGGTAAATTTGCCAGTTAACCAGAGGCGGATCTGTCGCGTCTCGGACACTGTTGGCATTGAGGTCATTGTATTTGAGACCGCTGATGCTGCCGACAAAAAACACATTACCAAAATTGACGTTGCCGATCGCGGCGTTGGAAGTAACGTTAATCGGGCCCGGGTCAGGCGTGGTTTGGCGAAAACCCGGTTGCTGGACTTCTCTGACCAAATATGTATTTGCCGGAATATTGACAAAAGCGTAATTCCCTTGAAGGTTTGTAATAGTAGAAGGTTCGCCACCGTCTAGCCGATTGTTGCGGTTGAGGTCGAGGTAAATCTGCCAGTTAGCTAGGGGCGGTTCCCCCGGATCGAGGCGGCCGTTGCTGTTGATGTCGTTGAATTTTGTACCTGCGATCGTCCCAGCGTTGAAATTATTGCCAAAATTAATATTGCTAGCATTTGTCCCGCTGGTTATTGTTATGGGTGCGGGATTCGGGGTAGTTTGGCGAAAGTTCGGCTGCTGGACTTCTCTAACTTGATAAGTCCCCGGTGGCAGGTTGGCAAAAATGTAGTTGCCTTGGGCGTTGGTGAGGGTAGAAGGTTCACCGCCATCGATCCGGTTGTTGTTGTTGAGATCGAGGTAGATTTGCCAGTTGGGAATTGGCACATCACCGCCGTCGGGCCGTCCGTTGGCGTTGAAGTCGTTGTATTTGTTGCCGCTGATGCTGCCGACTTGGAAGTTGCCGATGTTGACATTGCCGATGTCTATTTGGCTAGCGGTTCTGGTAGGGTTACTGGATTCGGTCATGGTGTTGGTGTGGCCCAATGAACGCGGTTTAATCTTTGCTCTACGGCAATCTAGCAGTTTTTTTTGCCAATTGCAGCTATTTTAGGGGATTAATTTTTTTTATCAAAGGGAAGGACTGGGAATCAAAAATGCCCGATGCCCGATGCCCTCTTTGCCCGATGCCCAATTTTTTCCAGATTTGATGTACGATCGCTACCAAGTTTTGCAGAGGTCAAATTTTCCATGTCCCGAAACCTGATAGGAAACTGGAATAAAGCCCGCGAAGTTCCGAGTTTACTCCTCGGCTTGAGTTTGTGCGGTTTTTCGGCACTGGGTGCGATCGCCTCTACTCCTGCTAATGCACAGCTACCCGCCTCCGAACCAGGTAATAATAACAGCCCGATCGCCCAAACAGGTGCGATCGTCCGCCCCGCGATCAAAATCGGCAGTCGAGGCTCAGATGTTACCGAACTCCAAGCTGCTCTTAAATTATTGGGATTTTATAACGGCGAGGTAGACGGGATTTTCTCGCAAAGCACCGCTAAAGCTGTGTCTCAGTTTCAGGAAGCAGCAGGCATCGCCCCAGACGGCATAGTCGGTCAAAATACTTGGAACCGGCTGTTTCCAGCGACTCCGAACGCTAGTGTTGAAAACCCGATCGCCAACGCTCCTGCAACCCCCGAAAACACAGAGATTAACCCCCAACCGCAGCCGACAAATTTTCCTGTTTTGAGAAGACGAATGCGGGGGCCGGCAGTCAGAGAGTTGCAAGAGCGACTGAGGGCTAAGGGATTTTTGCGTGTCAGTGCTGACGGCGTGTTCGGGCGCGAAACTGAAGTTGCTGTCAAGGCTGCTCAACGAAAATATCAACTACCAGCAGACGGCATTGTCGGCCGCGCTACTTGGGAAGCCCTGCTGCGTTGAGAGCAAATAAGTCTTGCCGGATATGCACATTGCGCTATCGGGCGATCGTACAAATTGTTAATAATTGCCTTGGGAATTATTTCGGCGCATCAAAAACTGTTAACTTTGGTAAACAAAGTATTCTTAGGCGGGGAGTTGATGTTAGTTTAAATACATGAGGGGCAGAAACCAAGCAGCACAAAAAACTTGGATAAAAAATTTGAATTAGAGTGTTTGTCCCGCTCGGCTCTGGTTCGCAGGCAACGCCTGAATCGTGTAGTTTATTAGCAGATAAAAGTAAGGTTGATATTGCGCTCGGAATTTGTGAAATAGCTTGAGGCGATTTGAGAAATCGAAAGTTATCAAGTTAGAATTGCGATCGCACAATCAAACACAGAAGTCTGAATAGGCTCCGCTAATAGCTAGCTCGCTCGCAGAGCAGTTGCCAAAAAGTTCACCTTAGTAGTAGTTGTTTGCTGAATTTCAGCAGAGCTAAAAACCCACTTGAATCAATTGAAATTACAAATGTTTTAGGGTCTGGCATCCGATATGCTAGGCCCTAAAATTTTTGATGTCGTGGTTTTTGAAGGTTAATATTCAACAGAGCAGACGGCGGTTGAAACCGCGCCTACACAGACAAAACCCGGATGGTGCGCGGGTTGAAGATCGGGCAGTTGAAACCGCGTTACTTTCTTGATTCCGCGGAGGCGGAATTCGTTTGTGTAGACGCGGTTTCAACCGCCGTCCGATCTTGATTCCGCGGAGGCGGAATTCGTTTGTGTAGACGCGGTTTCAACCGCCGTCCGATCTTGATTCATTTAATATCTTCAATCCGAGCATTCAAACCATTATCTGTGAGAATTTGTAGCAATTCTTCAGCTTTTTCGCGTTCTTGAAAAACACCGGCTTGAATCACCGATCGCCCGTTAGTAAAAGTCCGAAAAGCATCGGGTACCAAGGATAGCATTTTTTGTCGATCGCCCGAACTCTCGGCATCCACCACAACTCGATACCGGAAACCCAAAGCAGAAGCTCGATCGAGCCTCGGCGAATTTTCGGAATCGGGCACAGAATTCCCCCCTAAACCAGCAGGTACAAAGCCACCCCTTCCTAGAGGAATGTTGCGGCCCGGAACCGGCAATTTACCCTCGGAAGTAACCGCACTCGAACTATCAAAATTGGGCGGAATCATTGGTTGCTGTACCGAACTTTCTCGAACGGATCTAGCATCTGGATCGGGTACAGGAATTGCGATCGCGCCTGTTCCTTCAGCAGAATCGGCGTTTCTCGGAGGAAGCAGAGGCCGCAACTGGGTGCTGGCGGGTGCCGGTCGCCTCGAAACTGGCGCGGGTGGGGCAATTGGCGCTCTTTCAACCCTGGGAGTTAATCGCCCGGGAGTGTAAGCAGGGAGAGAAGTTTCTGGGCCGCCGATACTCGAAGGTCGATCGACCCTTAGCTGCAAAGCAGTTGCCGCAATGGGTGGAGGCGGGCTAAAAGTTCCCGCCACATCAACCGATCCCGTTGTCCGATTGCTCAACAATTGATTGCCATAAGCTGGGATGACTTGACCTTTTGCCGCATTGTTGATGTCGTACTGGCCGTTATTGCGAATCACATTCCCCCCCGGTTCCGCCGAAGTTCCCAAATCCGGCAGAGCTCTGGATATCGCCACAATTCCATCTCGGCGGTTGCTTTCGATATAATTGTTGCGAAGTATCGGTCTGGCATCAGCTTGCACCACCACACCGTCTTTATTCCGAGTAATTTTGTTGCCGATTAACAAAGGCGAAGCGTTCTGGGCGACATTCACCCCAAATCCAGTGTCTTCAAACACATTATCTCGAACTTCCGGGCGAGACTCCCCAAAAATCGTAATCCCGTTAGCTCCATTTTTTGAGAAAAAATTCCCGCCAATCGTCGGCCTTCCAGTACCAACTACCGAAATGCCATCGTGAGTGCTACCTGAAAAAGTATTGTTAACAACCGTCGGAGAACTCGATTCGATCCACAAAGCGTAACCGCGATAGTTGGTATTTGTTACCGTCACCCCGCTGAGTCCGGCCCCGTCTGCGCCTAAAATCGCGATATTTTGACCAGCCGAAGTCGGACTGATAAACTCTCCTCCGCCTTTGATGACAATATTTTGGCCGCGAGTGTTGGGATTTCCTTGAACAGTCACGCTGGGCTTGAGCATTAATGGAAATTTTTCGCCGCTTTGAGCGCTGTAAGTACCGGGCGCTAGTAAAATCGCGGTTTTCGGCGGGGCGACGCTGAGGGCGTAGGTGAGGGTTTTGAACGGCGCTCCATCGCTGCCATTACCTGCCGTGTCGCTGCCACCGCTGGAACTGACGTAGAGTATGTTAATGTCGCTCTCTGGCGCTTGGGAAAGTAGCTGCACGGAGCCGGTCTCGGTGGCGATCGCCGAGGATTGAGGGTGGCAAAAAGCTGTGCTGGCAAAGACGAGCAGCAGGCAAGAACTTAAACTCTTGCTTGCTCCTCGACTTTTTTGGCACTTGCTCTGTTGGGAATTTAGGATCATCAGCAAATTGGGTAGAAACCCCGTCGTTGACGACGGCTTTACAGGAGCGGGCGCAAGCCCGCCAGTATCCGCTGTGGATAGTTCTAATAGTCTCACAACATCCTCGTTGCTCTTTTAGTGGTTTCGCTATATAATGAAAGAATAGCGAAACCAAAGACTATGTACTTAACTCAGAAAAACCAAATCCGCGATCTTAGCAAGACCGAATTCTTGGCGATCAGAGAGTTGTGTAGATTGAGTAAGAACCTCTACAATGTTGGTCTTTACACTGTTCGACAATACTACTTTCAAGAACATAAGCACTTGCGCTATGAGTCTGCCTACCATCTGTGCAAAGACAATGAGAACTATCAAATTCTCAATACTGACATTGCACAGCAAACATTGAAGGTAGTAGACAGGACGTTTCGCAGCTTCTATGGATTGATTAAGGCGGTTCGATATGGAACATTTCAACAAAAGGTGAGACTTCCTCACTACTTGCCCAAAGAAGGCTATTTTGTGTTGATAATCCCGCGAATCAAAGTTAAAGATGGTTCGTTCAAAGTGCCGATGTCTCCAGCCTTTAAGAAGGAATTTGGTGAGATTGTAATTAACTTTCCCGAACGTCTTGACCCAGCCAAAATTAAGGAAGTGAGAATTCACCCAAAATATGATGCTCGATTCTTTGAGGTCGAGTATATCTGCTCGATAGGTGAAATCGAAGCTGTAGAAACAGTCAAGGGTAGTGCTTTGGCGATTGATTTCGGGCTTAGTAATTTGGCTACTTGTGTTGACACCAATGGGGCATCCTTTATCGTGGATGGTCGCAAACTTAAATCTATTAACCAGTGGTTCAACAAAGAGAATGCCAGACTGCAATCTATTAAAGACTTGCAGGGAATTAAGAAACTTACTGAACGTCAATCGAGATTGTACATCAACCGCAGTAGTCAAGTTAGAGACTATTTGAATAAGGCGGCAAGACTTATTGTTGACCATTGCATCAATACCAAAATTGAACGCATGATAGTAGGCTTTAATATTGGAATGAAAGATGGCATCAATATTGGTAGTCGGAATAATCAAAACTTTGTCCAAATCCCTTTGTATTCTTTGAGAAATAAACTTAAATTTCTCTGTGAGCGATACGGGTTGATCTACCAAGAGCAAGAGGAATCCTACACCAGTAAGGCGAGTGCTTTGGATGGTGATTATATGCCTATTTACAATGCCGACAAACCAGCTACCTACCAGTTCTCTGGTAAGCGGGTGAAGCGTGGATTGTATAGAAGCAAGGAAGGACATTTGATTAATTCAGATACTAATGGTGCTGCAAATATTGGACGTAAAAGTAAGCAGAATGGTTTTACCGGACTGTGTAGAGGCTGTTTGGCACAGCCCTTAAGAATCAAGGTCTACTGAGGCTTTGCCGTCTTGAGAATCCTCTTGCCTTCAGGCAGAGAAGTGTCAAAAAAAAACACAATTTATCTTGGAGCCAAATTTCCCATCCCGTGTTTAGTGTCGGGTTTGGGCGATCGCAATTTAATTTCACCCACCTGCTGGGGTTTTCTGCTGTTAAAGTTTTGTTTTGTCCTGCTAACCTCACGGCTCTCCTCCCAAGTGTGGTAGGCAGCTTAACGATTCCACTTCGATCGAGTTTGATCTATTATGCTTTGTTTTCTTGAAATTCTATAAAACTTAAAAATTTGTCAAATTTAGAGCGGTTGATGCCAGAATTAGGTCGATCGCCTTCACCACAATCTTGAGGGCATGGGAGAATGTAGCAGTTTGACTGCTAGCACTTAGTTTAATCAAGGTGGTTCTGAATGACCGAGAAACAAAACAGAACTTTACCGGCACAGCCAGCCCTCTGCCGGATTTTAGATGCAAATCTAGATCGATCGCGCGAAGGGTTGAGAATTATTGAAGAATGGTGCAGGTTTGGTCTCAACAGCGCCGATTTAGCTGGCGAGTGCAAGCAACTGCGCCAGGAATTGGCTTTTTGGCACACCCCAGAATTACGCAGCGCTAGGGATACGCCGGCAGATCCGGGTACGGAGTTGACTCACCCGCAGGAAGAACAGCGTGGCAGCATTCAGCAGCTACTGGCAGCGAATTTTTGTCGGGTGGAGGAAGCTTTGCGGGTACTGGAAGAGTACGGCAAAGTTTACGATCGGAATATGGGCGCGGCTTTTAAGCAGATGCGCTATCGGGTTTATACTCTTGAAAGCAATTTGCTGGCTTATCGGCGCTACCAACAGTTACTTCGATCGCAGTTATACCTTGTAACCTCCCCCAAATACAACTTTTTAACAATCGTGGAAGCTGCTTTGCAAGGCGGAGTGACGTTGGTGCAGTACCGCGACAAAGCCTCAGACGACGGAGTAAAGCTGGCGAATGTGCGGCAGCTTTGCGAACTTTGTCACCGCTACGATGCTTTGTTGATTGTGAACGATCGCGTGGATTTGGCGATCGCTGCGGATGCCGACGGCGTACACTTAGGACAGCAAGATTTGCCTGTAGCCGAAGCGCGCAAGTTGCTCGGCCCGGGACGCATCATCGGTAGTTCCACGACGAATGGCGAAGAAATGCAGCGAGCTATTGATGCGGGAGCAGATTATATTGGAGTCGGGCCAGTTTACGAAACTCCGACGAAGGCAAACAAGCCGGCGACGGGTTTGGACTACGTGCGGTATGCTGCTAGTAAGTCGCCTGTTCCTTGGTTTGCGATCGGCGGAATTGACATCAACAACCTCGATGAAGTGTTGAATGCCGGAGCTCAAAGAGTTGCCACAGTGCGATCGATTATGGATGCAGAACAGCCTACTTTAGTCACGCAATTTTTCATCTCACAGTTGATTCGGATGCAGAATTTGAAAGCCCAGAAAGCTTTGCAGGCGAAAACCTAGGTTGATGGGCGATTTAGCGGGCGGGTTGAGTATACCGATATTCAACCCGCGGAGGCGGGTTTTGTCTGTGTAGAAGCGGTTTCAACCGCCGATTGTTCTTATCTCAAGCGTATTGAAATATAATTTTTGTACAAAACCCGCCCTGAAACTGATAATATTTGAGTAATGACAAATCAAATTGCGCTGCAAGTTAACGGAGAAAATCGCAATTGTGCGATCGACACACCATTACCAAAATTACTAGAACAATTAGGATTAAACCCGCGCTTAGTAGCTGTGGAGTACAACGGCGAAATCCTGCACAAACAATTTTGGGAAACCACAAAGATACAACAGGGCGACATCCTAGAAGTTGTGACAATTGTCGGAGGAGGCTAACCGGTACGTAGTTGGGCTTCAGCCCTCTTCGAGGTACGTAGTTGGGCTTCAGCCCTCTTCGAGGTACGTAGTTGGGCTTCAGCCCTCTTCGAGGTACGTAGTTGGGCTTCAGCCCTCTTCGAGGTACGTAGTTGGGCTTCAGCCCTCTTTCGACTTGTAAAAAAAAGCAAATTACTAGCCTAACAACCCCATTTCTGGCTACGTACCTGAATTTGGAGGGCTGAAGCCCAACAACGTACCTGAATTTGGAGGGCTGAAGCCCAACAACGTACCTAATTTGGAGGGCTGAAGCCCAACAACGTACCTAATTTTGGAGGGCTCTATATGAATTCCCAGGCAAAACCCAGGAAGGCATAAAATTAAACCGCGACAGCTTCAGGTGCAACCACAGGATAAATGCTCACTTTCTTGCGAGTCTTACCCTTTCTTTCAAAAGTCACCACACCATCAACCAAAGCAAACAAAGTATCATCTCTGCCGATACCAACATTGTTACCGGGGTGAACTTTCGTGCCGCGTTGACGGATCAAAATGTTGCCAGCTTTGACAACTTGACCGCCGTACTTTTTGACACCCAGACGCTGAGAATTAGAATCGCGTCCGTTACGTGTACTGCCTGTACCCTTCTTATGGGCCATAATGTCCTCAACTTTATTTACTATTGTTTATTCTGATTCAATTTCGCCGGTTTGGGGAGTTTCAACAACTGCTTGAGTTAAATCTCTCGCTGCCAAAACAACACCGTTGACGCTGATAGAGTCAATCATAAAGCGAGTTGTTTCTTGACGGTGCCCTTTTTTCTTCCGAGTTTTCTTTTTCGGCTTCATCTTGTAGACGAGGACTTTGCGGCCCCGGAAATGCCGCAGCACAGTTCCTTCTACAGTGGCATTTTCTACTAGAGGCTGGCCGATATGAACGTCGTCTTCGTGCTGGATCAGAAATACTTTGTCTATGGTGACTTTGGATTCAGCTTCGACGTGAAGCAGTTCGATGTCGTAGAAGCGGCCTGGTTCTACCCGAAATTGTTTGCCGCCGGTTTCAATGATTGCGTAAGTCATGGGATGGTTGTTGAGATTGCCGTACAGGTAGCTGAGTTGACAGTTGACAGTTGACAGTTGACAGTTGTCAATTGTTAATAACTTTTGGCTGTGGACTGTTTTGCAGCTTTTGGAATGTCTTAACCTGATCCGAGCCGGATTTAGACAGACAATCTACTATTATTGTCGATTTGGGTATTTTTGTCAAGTTAAAACGCACTTGATATTTTCTGATTTAGGACTTACCCATCAAAACCAGAGAAACCGGGTTTTTTCCGAGATCCTTGGTTACAGCCTACATCCAGGGCAAAAACCCGGTTTCTCACCGCCCGTGCGTAAGTCCTATTTTATTTATTTGCGGAATGTTTAGAGAGTTGAATGTAGAATTTCTCAGACTCTCTATTCTAAAGCGCGGCGGGTAAAATGGCAAATCGCATATTCAAACTCTTAACTACTGATATTAAAGAACTATATTCTACTGATGCAGCAGAGGCGATCGGAGAAGCGGGGAAAGCAGCCGCTGAATTGGCAAAAATGTTCAAAGAACAAGGCCTCGACAATAGCAACTTGCTGCTAGAAGTTTTGAACTCTCCCTTAGCTCAAGTTGTGGGAACTGGATTGCCATTTGTCGGGATGGCGGCGAAACTACTGGCATTTTTTATCGAAAAAACTCAAGAGCAACCGACTTTAGCTGAGTGCATTTTTCTGGTCAGTCAGGCGGCTTATCTGGAAAGTTTTAAGGGATTTCTTGAACAAGACGAGAACTTGTTAAATCGGATCGGGCAAACTCCGGTTTCTGATAAAGTCAAGCAGTTGCTTAAGAAACTGGCGGATTTGGAATTTAGCGATAGAGCAGCTAAAGAAACTATGATTTGCTTCCGCGATTCGGTATTGGCGAAAGAATTCAATCTAGTGCTGTCAGAGCGACTGGAACAAGCCGGACTAGAAGGCAGTCAAGCTAAGATTTTGACAGAGAGAGTTGCTGCTAATACTCACCGCTATTTAATCGAAGCTTGGGCAATTTCTGGGGATGCTATGAAACACCTCGGACAGTCTTCTTTCAGCGAATGGCGGGAGGAACAGCGGCAATATCAAAGCCTTGACGAATACCTGGAAAAACAGATTACCGACAAGCCAAAAGAAAAAGTATTTGCGGAAGAGTTTACATTTAAAGATATCTACATACCGCTGAAGGCAAAGCCTCTTAATAAAAATGGCAATCCTATTGAAGATGCAGAAGATTTCGATTTAGAAACTTGGGCAAAGAAATTGCTTGAGGATGAGAAGAAACAAAATTTGGTGATGTTCGTAGAAGCTGGGCCCGGACGCGGTAAGAGCGTTTTTTGTCGGATGTTTGCTGATTGGGTGCGGCAACATTTGCATCCTGTTTGGACACCAGTGTTAATTAGATTGCGAGATATTCCCAAATTGCAAAATAGTTTTCTGCAAACGCTTAAAGATGCGGTTAATACGGGTTTTACTAGCGATAATGGCTGGTTGACTGATAAAAATACGAGATATTTGTTTTTCTTAGATGGCTTTGACGAGTTGCTGATGGAAGGGAGAAACAGTGGCGGTTTAGAGGATTTCCTCAAGCAAGTAGCAAAATTTCAGGAAGCCTGTCAGCAGAGTTCGGAAATGGGACACCGGGTTTTGATTACTGGCAGACCTTTAGCTTTGCAAGGAATTGAAAGGCAAATGCCAGACAACTTGGAGCGAGTCCAAATTCAGGTAATGAATGACGAACTTCAGCAACAGTGGTTGAGAAAGTGGGAAGCCCAATTTGGGGCGGAAAAAACCTCAGCTTTTCAGCAGTTTTTACAAGATAAATGCTGTCCTGAACAGGTGAAATCAGACTTGGCGCGAGAACCACTATTGCTTTATTTGTTAGCAGCAATGCACCGGGATGGAATCTTGAAAGTTGAAGATTTTCAAGGAACTAACAGCACTCAAGCAAAAATTTTGATTTACAACCAAGCTGTGAATTGGGTACTGACAGAACAGCGGTCTAAATTGCTCAATCGCAATTTGACAGAATTGGAAACAGAGGATTTGCGGCGCATCTTGACAGAAGCAGGGTTATGCGTGGTGCAGTCGGGAGGAGAATGCGCTCCTGTAGGGATGATTGAGGAACGGTTGAAATCAGATAACTCGGTTAAAGCATTACTTGAGGAAGCACAAAAACGGATTGGCGATAATCCCCTGAGAAATGCTTTGGCGGTTTTTTATCTTCAGCAAGGCAGTAAAGAAGGTTCTGTGGAATTTGTACACAAGAGTTTTGGTGAATTTCTGTGTGCGGAACGATTGAAAGAAAGTCTGGAAGAGTGGACGGAACCGGGAAAGAAAGGTAGAGGATTTAATACGAAAGACTCGGATATGGACTGGGAAATTTATGATTTGTTGGGTTATGGGGCGCTGACGGCAGAAATTGTGGAATATTTGATGGGGTTGTTAACAACTCCGGCTGTTGCGGGGGAGGAAAATCTGTTTCGTCCTGTGGAGTTATTCCAGCGTCTGGAAGATTTTTATCTCCGGTGGTGCGAGGGAGAATTTATCGATATGCTGCCGGAAAGTTTGCCTCAGAAGAAGATGCGCCTGTTGCGAGAGCAATTGAAAACCCAAGATTTTGGACAGCGACAAATAGATATTTATGCTGGTTTGAATGTGATGATTTTGCTTTTGGAGTTGCACCGTTACGGTCAGGAGAGAGATGAATTAAAAGGCACAATGGTGTTTTATCCTTGCGGGAAACCTAATGCTGAAGGTAAACTTGACGATGCAAGTCGGTTATTGCGTATCATTGGTTATGGCTCTTGTGTTGGGGATTCTGTCTTTGTCGAAACAGTTGGGCAATGCCTCAGCGGCGCACACCTCATCAGCGCAAACCTCAGCAACGCATACCTCGTGATCACAAACCTCAGTGGCGCAAACCTCAGTGGCGCATACCTCATCGGCGCAAACCTCGGCGACGCATACCTCATCGGCGCAAACCTCAGTGGCGCAAACCTCATTTTCGCAAACCTTAGCGACGCAAACTTCAGTGGCGCAAACCTCAGCCGCGGAGACCTCAGCGACGCAAACCTCAGCGACGCAAACCTCAGTTTCGCAAACCTCAGTTTCGCAAACCTCAGCGGCGCAAACCTCAGTGGCGCAAACCTCAGTGGCACAGACCTCAGTGGCGCAGACCTCAGCGACGCAGACCTCAGCGACGCATACCTCAGCGGCGCAAACCTCAGCGGCGCAGACTTCAGCGACGCAAACCTCAGCGGCGCAGACTTCAGCGATGTCAAATGGAACGAGGATACAAATTGGGAAAATATTCGAGGTTTAGATATAACCGTTAATGTTTCAGAAGCGTTAAGGCAACAGCTAGAAATGCAGTAGAAACATTTTTCAAGGCTTTGCGGCTCATTTTTATGAACAGGCAAGATGCCTGTTCCACAAAGAGTGGATTTTCTTGTGGGCCGTTGCTCCTAGCCCGATCGCAAATAGCTTATCAACATACGAAGACCGATCGCCCTTAATTCTATCCAAAAGCGCGATCGATCCAAAAGCGCGATCGATCCAAAAGTGCGATCGACCTTTATTCAAGCAACAGCAGCAGAACAGTTGTGCGATCGTAATAATTCCAAAGCCTGCTGTCTTACCCTACCTTCCATCACCTCTGTTTGCAAGGTAATAAAAGCATCAAAATCTTCTAAACCGTACTTAGTCATCTGCAACTGCTGGCGCAACAGTTCCTCGGCCTCAACCGTTAAATAACCCGTTTCCAAAGCTTTTCGGACAATTGTGCTGATTAAACTCATAGTAAGTAATTTCACCCTGAAGACACGCACGTTATAAACAATGGAGTTTTATCACTTGACCAACTCTACATTGAGTTTGTTTCAATATTACCTTGAAATACGGTTAAATCTACCTTAAGGCGTACTTGAGGCTAGTAGCTTTTGATACACACGACTCTAGGGATTTTAACTTGAGACCGGATAAAATAAGTATATTTACTTGGTATCTAACAACAGCCGCCATTCTCTGACACCAAAAGGAGGAACCAGCAACTCAATTTCTTTTTCACCTTTCACAGGCAAACTCAACTTTAAAGGTTGATTGCTTTCGAGTTGTGTAATTATTGATTTAAAATCATATTCTCCGACGTTAACCGGCAAATCCGACTCGCTCCAAATATCCTGAGCTTTACCAATTTCGCGATCGCCCGCAGCAACTGTTAGCGCTACAGGATGCTGCAATTCTGTGCCGGGAAATCCTACCAATCGCAGGTTAAAGGAGTTTACCAATCCCGACTGTACTCGCTTATACAAAACTACTTGCCATGCTCTATCATCAGTATCGCGCAGGCTTTGTACGGAGCGGAACATTACTCTGTCGCCTCTTTCTGGATATTTGTGAATTGAGGCGAAGGCGGGCGGGCTAATCGCTAGGATTAGATACAAGCACAAGCTAATAATAGTTAAGGTTTTGCGCCAACAATTATGGTTTTTCAATTTGCCATACCTCCGATTTATTTCCAATCAGTTTCGGCTTGGGATAGCACGTAGGCGGAAACATCGATTATTTGTTGTTCGGACAAACGATCTTTGTAAGCGGGCATAATACCTTTACCGTTGGTTACTAAATTTGAAATATTGGCAATTGAATCCATGCCGTATTTTTTTAAGGCTTTTTGTTTCAAGTTTTTGCCGCGCCTGATAATGTTGCTACCGTTGATGTGACAGCCTGCACAGTTGGTGTTGAAGACTTCGGCGGCGGTTGCGGTTGCGGGAGTTGTCGCTGTATCTGCGATCGCAATTTGGGAATTAGTGGCAATTTCTGCAAATGCCAGTGTCACGATTAATAGGATGACGGTGAGGATTTTTTTTAAGTTGTTTGGCGATATCATTTATTTCCAGGTTGAAAAGTAGTCCTGTGTTTGATGATAGCACTAAATACATATTTGGGATTAATATCGTTTGCCGTTGGAGCATATTTTTTTAACCACAGAGGACACAGAGAGCACAGAGGGAGATGAGGGAGAGAGCAATAATTCTGATGAAGTGCGGATTTGAAATAACTTATAAAAACATAACTCTTTAGTCGGTTTTAACCGACTTAAGCTATGAGGCAGGGGTTTAAACCCCTGCCGGAATGCGGTACTACAGCAGATTAAGCTGAACTGTTAACCAATAGTATTCGTGATTCATTCTTCCCAGTCGAAGGTGCGGGTAACTGCTTTTTTCCAAAACCGATATTTTTGCTCCCGAAGGGCGATCGACATTTGGGGTTCCCAAATACAATCCACCGCCCAATTATCCCGCAATTCGGCTAGTTGGCTCCAAAAACCCACCGCCAAACCAGCCGCATAAGCGGCACCTAGTGCAGTAGTTTCCGCTACCACAGGCCGCACCACAGGCACTCCCAAAACATCGCTCTGAAACTGCATTAGCGTGTGATTTCCCACCATCCCACCGTCTACTTTTAAAGACAAAAGCTGCACGGCAGAATCCTGATTCATCGCATCCAATACTTCCCGCGTTTGCCAAGCTGTCGCTTCCAATACTGCACGAGCAATATGTGCCTTAGTCGCGTAGCGAGTTAAACCTGCAATTACTCCCCGCGCGCTGTCTTGCCAATAGGGCGCGTAGAGTCCAGAAAATGCTGGTACAATGTAAACTCCGCCACTATCTTCGACGGTATTTGCTAATGTTTCTACTTCCGCAGATGTGTTGATGATGCCCAAGTTGTCCCGCAGCCACTGGACTAATGCTCCGGCGATCGCAATACTGCCTTCGAGAGCATACACAGCGGGCGATTCTCCCATCTTGTAGGCGACTGTTGTCAGCAATCCGTGGCTTGAAGGGACGATCGCCTCACCAGTATTCAGCAGCATAAAACAGCCTGTACCGTAAGTATTTTTAGCCTCGCCAACACTAAAACAAGTTTGCCCAACCAAAGCTGCCTGCTGATCTCCCAAAGCAGCAGCAATTGGAACACCATCTAACAATCCTTTCGCAGTGCCAAAAACGTGACTCGAAGGGCAAATTTCCGGCAACATCCGGCGGGGAATTCCCATGATTTCCAAAGTTTCCGCATCCCAATTGAGGGTTTGCAAATCCATCAGCATTGTGCGGCTGGCGTTGGTAACATCGGTAATGTGCGCGCCTCCTGTCAGATGCCAAATTAGAAAAGAATCGACATTGCCAAAAATCGCATCGCCTTTAATTGCCGCTTCCCGCAATCCAGCGATATTGTCCAGCATCCACTTAATTTTTGGGCCGCTGAAATAAGTTGCTAGCGGTAAACCGCAGCGCGATCTAAATCGATCTTTGCCGTCAACTTCTGCTAAGCTAGTACAAATTTGGTGAGTCCGGGTATCTTGCCAAACAATCGCATTCCCGTAGGATTTTCCCGTATTTTTATCCCAAACAATTGCAGTCTCGCGCTGGTTGGTAATGCCGAGAGCTGCAATATCTTTCGCATCGATATTGCCGATTTCCAGGGTATTTTTAATTACGCTTTGGGTGCGCCGCCAAATTTCCTCGGGATTGTGTTCCACCCATCCCGGTTGTGGATAAATCTGTTGGTGTTCTTGTTGGTTGCTGCAAATTATCTGTCCCAGGCGATCGAATATAATAAATCTGGTGCTGGTGGTTCCTTGATCTATTGCTGCTACGTATTTTTGAGACAAGAGTTTAAAACCTTTTTAAGTAGAAGTCATTAGTCATTAGCGCGAGCGTCCCCGCTCGCGAACGTTATTAGCGCGAGCGTCCCCGAAGAGCGAACGTTATCAGTCAGAATAAGGAAGCCCTGCGGCTTCGCGAGCGGGTAAAAAGAAGAAAGAAGAAAACATACACAGCAAGCTTGATTATGAGCTGTATTTTAGGTTGAATTAAGGAATTTTACCAGAAAGAATTGGTTGAAAGCCCGCCCGCCGGTTCGGGAGAAATTAAAATCAGACTATTCATTACTCCAATACTCGGACTTCTGGGTAGAGGTCGGTCTTAAACTGTCAACTGTCAACTGTCAACTGTCAACTGTCAACTGTTGAATTAGCGTTCGAGTCTTTAACGTCTATGATAATATGTAAAAGTCAAATTAATGTCAAAAATTTTAGCTTAGGGAAGTCCCTACTTTGAAACTAGCAGAATTGCTCAGACTCGATCGCACAATTAAGGTTATTGGCTTTGACGACGCTCCGTTTTCTCGTACCAGCGGCAGTTTGGTGTCGATCGCCGGAGTAGTCTGCGGGGGGGCTAGATTTGAAGGAATGGTCTGGGGACAAGTCCTCCCAGACGGATTAGATGCCACTGATGCGATTTGTCAGCTACTGCTAGGAGGAAAATTTTTACCACAATTGCATCTCGTTTTGCTTGACGGAATTGCTTTCGGCGGCTTCAATATTATTGACCTTCCCAAGTTAGCATCGCGGCTGCAAATTCCTTGCGTTGCTGTCATGCGCCGCCAACCAGATTTAGCTGGTGTTGAAAAAGCCCTCGGTCATTTCTCAGATTCGGAGTACCGTTTAGAATTGTTGCGCCGCGCTGGCAAAATTTACGCTTTTGAACCTTTCTTTTTTCAAGTATGCGGCGAACAACCGGAAGTAATTGCACTGGTACTCCAGCGTTTGACTGATACTGGTAAGGTTCCTGAAGCATTGCGTTTGGCTCATTTGATTGGTGCGGCTGTGATTACTGGTGTTAGCGGTAGTTCTGCTTGAATTTATTATCTGCAATTTAATTTACCGCCATCAAAAAGGTTCGTAGTGAGGACTTTAGTCCGCATCAAAAAGGTTCGTAGTGAGGACTTTAGTCCGCATCAAAAAGGTTCGTAGTGAGGACTTTAGTCCGCATCAAAAAGGTTCGTAGTGAGGACTTTAGTCCGCATCCTTTCTTAGAGGACTAAAGTCCTCACTACGAACCTATTAGAATAGGGATTTAAGATTATTTAGCTTCCGACAATCTCGCCCTCGATTTCACCAAATTCGATTTTAGTGCCCAACGCCAAAGTCAGGGTACTTTCAGGTTCAATCATTTTCATATCGCCTTGACTGTCTGTGGCCCACCAAGAGCGATCGCTCAAATTGATCAATCCTAAGGATACCTCGTTTCGCGATCGAGAATTCACCAGCGCTACCACCCCACTAGACGCAGTAGCCGTTAAACTAGGAATGTCAGAGGTGAATAGCTGAGTCCCCGCAGTCAGAGGGATAACTCGACTTCCCAATTTCAGCAAAAATTGACCGTTGGCAAAAGCATTGGCTGGCGATTCTTGTGATAAAATAGTCGGCGTAACCCGAGCAGAATTAGGAGCGGCTAAATCAGAGTTTCCAACTGTAATTGTACAGTTACCAATTCTCTTTTGGTCGCCCGATCGCAAATAACTCACCGCCCCGC
Organism: Microcoleus sp. bin48.metabat.b7b8b9.023; assembly: GCF_013299185.1. Classification (GTDB taxonomy): domain Bacteria; phylum Cyanobacteriota; class Cyanobacteriia; order Cyanobacteriales; family Microcoleaceae; genus Microcoleus. Next base: position 230,821 of record NZ_JAAFKG010000003.1, read on the forward strand.
TATCAAAATTCTCGCAAACAATTTGACCCGCTTCCAATTGAAACCGCATCGCTAAAGGCGAAACATGAGGAATGTAGATAATAGACAAATTTTCATCGCTACCAAAAGTCACCGGTTCCGCACCAATAGTTAGAGTGCGATTGGTTCCGGTATCGTAACTAATTACCAGCCAAGCTTTGTTAAACAAAGTTTCGGCCACAACTAGCATAATTCCAATCCAAAAGCCGATCGCACCACAGCCAGCTAAACGGCCCGCCGTACCCGACAAAGTATAAGCAAACAGAATAAACAAACAACCACCCAAAACGCCACCCACACCGCCGCCACCCGCGCCGCGCAGCATTCCTAAATTGGGAATTCGCTTAGAAAGTCCAAGTCCTAACAAACCGCCAGCTATTCCCCAGCAAATCACTCGCAATATTTCATTCTCACCGTCGCCAATCCCGCTAAAAATACCTTCAGCGATTGCTCCAGAAATTGCCCCCGCAATTACACCAAACAATCCGCCATTTTTAAAAGATTGTTTGAGTTGTGGCTTGCCTTTGATATAGTAATAATAGCCGAACATGATTGCAGTAGCAATTCCGCCGCCTACCAATCCAAACCAGCGAGATGTGGACAATACACTGTCAAAAACAGATGTTGAATCATTGAGATGGTGCATGAAAGGTTCAGTGATGAGATTGCCGGCGAAACCGCCGACAGCACCGCTAATCCCAAACTGCAAAGCTTTTTTAAGGGCTGATAGATTTCTTTTCACGTCGCACCTGGTTACAAAGTGAGAGTCGATCGATTTTAGATTTAGGATTTTAGATTTTAGATTTATTCCACAGATGAGTCTGGGAATTTGTACCTTAATCTAAAATTTTGGTCGCTCCGCGTCCGAGTGTGGGAAACTTGTATCCGTTTTTGTTTGGACGAGAGTCAAATTTAGCTACAAGCTTAAAAGTCCGCATTTCCGATCCAAACCTGTCGCACCTCTGCCTCCCTCACCTCTGTTTGACACAGACGTTTTTTAGCCTCGCTGTGTCGCTTCGGGACAAATCTCTGAAGGTTCGACGGCTGTAACCCTTGCTGATATAGAATTTTAGGGATTTTTTGAATTGGAATTTTCAACAGATTAGACGGCGCCGAGGGCCCAAAAATGAAAAGGAATGTTACAAACTATTACGGTAACACTCAGAATGTGAACATAATGCCTCAAAATACTTGCGAGAGGTAGTTGCGTTAGAGAAGCAATATTCTGACTAACTGCCCTACAGTCACTCGATCGCCACTTGAGGATCTGCTGCAATCTCGATCGTAGATTAAAGATCGCATCAATCATTTGTGGTATTCTAAGCGACAGGCTCAGTGCGGCCACAAAAAAACGCACCGGCGTGAAGAACGAGCGCCGTCAAACAGCGAAGGCAGACACCCAGTAACAACTTCAGCAGTTGCAGGCTGTGGAAAGTCCACCCTTCCCCGTCAAAGCTCCAGCCACCAGCGAAGCGAAAGGTACGGGATGAAAGCGCCCGCCGTCGCCAGTTCAACGCGGAGCAGTTCGCAATAGCAAAATATCCAGCGGGTACACACAAGATGAGTATCGTCACCAAATCAATCGTCAACGCAGACGCTGAAGCTCGTTACCTGAGCCCAGGCGAATTAGACCGCATCAAGAGCTTCGTCACCTCTGGTGAACGTCGCGTCCGCATCGCCCAAATTTTGAGCGAATCCCGCGAACGTATCGTCAAAACAGCCGGCGACCAACTTTTCCAAAAGCGCCCTGATGTTGTTTCTCCCGGCGGCAACGCTTACGGCGAAGAAATGACCGCAACTTGCTTGCGCGACTTGGATTACTACCTGCGTTTGATTACCTACGGAATCGTAGCTGGCGACATTACTCCGATCGAAGAAATCGGTATTGTCGGCGTCCGCGAAATGTACAACTCTCTCGGAACCCCGATTGCAGCAGTTGCCGAAGGCGTCCGCGCTATGAAAAATGCAGCTTCTTCGCTGCTTTCTGGAGAAGATGCTTCCGAAGCTTCCTCTTACTTCGACTACGTTATCGGTGCGATGCAGTAAGGAATTTAGGTTTTTGATGATAGATTTTTGATTGAACAATCGAGGGTTACTGAATAACAAGCCAAAAGCTTTTGCAGGTAATCAACTACTTGTAAATCTCAAATCCCAAATCCCAAATCTCAAATTCTCGCTCCAAAAATGGACTGACTCAGCCACTTTCTAGGAAACAAGACAACCATGCAAGACGCAATTACCGCCGTTATCAATACCTCTGACGTTCAAGGTAAGTACCTGGACAGCAGCGCATTAGACAAGCTCAAGAACTACTTCGCTTCTGGTGAACTGCGCGTCCGCGCCGCTACCGCCATCAGCGCCAATGCAGCCACAATCGTCAAAGAAGCAGTTGCTAAGTCTCTGTTGTACTCTGACGTAACTCGTCCCGGCGGCAATATGTACACCACTCGTCGTTATGCAGCTTGCATTCGCGACTTGGACTACTACCTCCGCTACGCCACCTACGCCATGCTAGCTGGCGACCCTTCCATCCTTGACGAGCGCGTGCTCAACGGTTTGAAAGAAACCTACAACTCCTTGGGCGTGCCCATCGGTTCTACCGTACAAGCAATCCAAGCAATGAAAGAAGTCACCGCCGGTTTGGTCGGTTCTGACGCTGGTAAAGAAATGGGCGTCTATTTCGACTACATCTGCTCTGGCTTGAGCTAAATCTAAGGCAGAAGGAAGAAGTTCGGCAACGGATTCTGTAACGGATGTGACAGATGTAACAGATGTAACGGATTTCAGTCCGATGGAAGTCGGAAGAAGGAAAAAGGAAGAAGGAAGAAGGAAGAAGGAAGAAGGAAGAAGATTTATTTCTTACCCCTTTTAACTCTTAACTTTTAACTTTTAACTTTTAACTTTTAACTTTGGACTTGTTACCTTTAGCTTTGAAAGAAGTCAGGGAAATTGAGAGTGATTGCTAGACCGTCAAAGGCCAGTCGAGAAAGCCCGACGAGTTTTAACGAGCTAGTTTTGACTCCTAACTCCCTGACTTCAATCTTTTTAAAATCCATCTAAAAATCTGTAAACCTACTCAGGAGTTTGTTTCCCATGAGAATGTTTAAAGTGACTGCTTGCGTCCCCAGCCAAACTCGCATCCGCACTCAGCGCGAATTGCAAAATACCTATTTTACTAAGCTGGTTCCCTATGACAACTGGTTCCGGGAACAGCAAAGAATTATGAAAATGGGCGGCAGAATTATTAAAGTGCAACTGGCTACCGGTAAGCCCGGAGCTAATACTGGCTTACTTTAAAATCCGAGAATGGATTGATAGAGGGCAAGAGGTCGATCGCGACCTCTTTTTTGTTTGTTATGATTTTAGTTAGGCTGTTCCACATTAAAATTGGATATTTGAGGCGATGCTCAAAGCCCACCCCACAAGAGGTTGATTATTTCTTGATGTGCAATTTAAATGCTAATTAGCTGATAAGACTTATCCACTCGCCCACAAATAAACCGGGTTTTTAAATCGACATTGAGAGTTTTAAGCAAATATTTGGCTAAAAAATCCGGTTTTTGACCACAGCGAATTAAGCTGGCGTGCATCTGATGTTTACAATTTTGTTTCTTGAAATTATTGTGGGGTGGGCTTTGAGCAGCGCCCCAAAATTAAATTCAAATGCACAACAGCTTAGACTAATAACTAATGACTAATAACTAATGACTAATGACCTTCGACGCTTCATTCCATTTTTTGACCCCAGCGCGTCGCAATGGGCTGCGGAGGCCCGATGGCTGCGGTGGCTGACTTTTTTGTGGCTGTTTGTAGGGCTGACGGCTTTGTTCTCGGCTTCCTATCCCATTGCCAATTCCGAATTGGGAGACGGCCTTTACTATTTTAAACGGCAACTAATCGCAGTGGCGATCGGGCTGGCGGGCTTTAACTTAATGGTTTACTCCCCCCTGCGTTACCTGATGAAAACTGCTCAGTTGGGAATTCTGGTGCTGCTAGGATTGCTCTGGTTGACCTTAATTCCGGGAGTGGGAACCACAGTCAACGGCGCAACTCGCTGGATATCTCTGGGCCCGGTGCCGATTATTCAACCTTCAGAGTTGATTAAACCGTTTTTCGTTCTGCAAAGCGCCCGCATTTTCGGCAATTGGCCTCGATTGACGAATAAAGTTCGGTTTACTTGGCTGTTAATTTTCGGTGCGATGCTGTTGGGCATTTTGTTGCAGCCGAACTTGAGTACGACGGCTTTGTGCGGGATGACTTTGTGGCTGGTGGCTTTGGCGGCGGGCTTGCCTTACTTGCAGTTGGGTGCAACGGCTGTAGGGGGAATGCTGTTGGCGGTTTTAAGTATTAGTTTTAAGGAATATCAGCGCCGCCGGATTATGTCTTTTCTCAATCCTTGGGCTGATGCGATGCAGGATGGTTATCAGTTGGTTCAAAGTCTTCTGGCTGTGGGTTCTGGCGGGATTTGGGGCGTTGGTTTCGGGATGTCGCAGCAAAAGTTATTTTATTTGCCGATTCAGTACAGCGATTTTATTTTTGCTGTGTTTGCTGAGGAGTTTGGTTTGGTGGGAGGTTTCTCGCTGTTACTGATGTTGGCGGCTTACGCTACGGTGGCTTTGAGGGTGGCGATGCGGGCGCGGAATGCTGAGTCTCAGTTGGTGGCGATTGGGGTGATGGTGGTGATGGTGGGACAGTCGCTGCTGAATATTGGGGTGGCGACGGGGGTTTTGCCGACTACGGGTTTGCCGCTGCCGTTTTTTAGTTACGGCGGTTCTTCGATGGTGGCGAGTTTTTTGTTGTCGGGGTTGCTGATTCGGGTGGCTAGGGAGAGTTCTGAGGCTGAGGTGGTTTCTCTGGACGGACGCCGGGGACAGCAGTCTAAGCCGAAATTGCGATCGACCAACGGCAATACACAAGCTGAGTAATTTGTCAAGTTATTTCCGCTAAAACAAGCTTGTGAAGAATACGGTATTGACGCTTTTTAAACTGCCGTTGTATCTATTGCCACCCGTCACCCTTCTTTGGCGGTTCTTCTTCTTTTTGTTGAGGTTTAGCTTTCTTCGCCGGAATCCCCACACCATATTTATATCAAAATTGGTGTGGGATGGATAGGCAGACTGATCTCCTGAATGAAGTAACTCAATAGATGTATTGGATAGACGATCGATCCATTCCTCTACCATCTGAGTAAAGGTTTTTTCTCGCTTATGCTGCAATAATTCTCAATTTATTAAGTCTCTTTTCGGATAGTCGAATATACAGGTTTTTGTTTTTTATGTTGTGTTGTCATTGCGGACACAATGATGTTAACATAAAAAGCAAGGAGCCAGGTAAATGAGAACAGCATACCAGTACAAACTACGTCCCACAAAACAACAAGTTATTGAGTTTGACAGATGGCTGTCAATGTTATGCGCTCAATACAATTATTTGTTGGCTGATAGATTCAACTGGTACGAGCAAAATCGCTCTCCTGTTAACGCTTGTCTTTTAATCTGCCATTTGCCAGAACTGCGAGATCACCCTGACTATTACAGCCAGAAAAAAACCTTACCTCAGCTCAAAAAAACTCATCCCTGGTATAGCGAGATTTATTCTCAAGTCCTGCAAGATGTAGTTAAGCGAGTCAAGGTAACATTCGACAGGTTTCTCAAAGGCGATAGCAACGGGAAACGAAGTGGGAAACCTCGGTTTAAAGCTCGCAATCGTTATCGCACCTTTACTTATCCTCAGATGAAAGAAGGATGTTTGCAGGAAAATCTGATTAACTTGCCGATGTTTGGAAAAGTCAAGGTTGTGCTGCATCGCCCTATACCTGATGGGTTCAAAATCAAAACGGCTTCGGTCACTAAGAAAGCTGACGGTTTTTACCTAACGTTGTCATTAGAAGATCTGACCGTTCCTGAGATTAAGCCAAATTTCAACCCAAATAAAATCACCGGGATTGATGTTGGTTTAAAAGAGTTCTTAACAACTTCTGAAGGCGAAACCGTCTGCATTCCCCAATATTATCGTAAAGCTCAAAAACGCTTACGAGTAATTCAGAAGCGGGTATCACGCCGCAAAAAAGGAAGCAACCGCAGACAGAAAGCGGTTAAGCAACTGGGTAAGCAACACAAAAAAGTTGCAGATAAACGCAAAGATTTTCACTTTAAGACTGCGGTAAAATTGTTGAGTAAATACGATGTTATTGCAGTTGAAGACTTGAATGTAAAGGGTCTAGCTCGTACAAGATTGGCTAAATCTGTGTTGGATGCTGGGTGGTCAAACTTCCTGTCAATACTGACAAACAAAGCCGAAAATGCTGGTTTGTTGGTTGTCCCAGTAAGCGCTTATAACACCTCACAAGATTGTTCCAATTGTGGAGAGAAAGTACCAAAGAAGTTGCATATTCGTTGGCACGACTGCATCAAGTGTGGGTGCAGTCTCGACCGCGACCACAACGCAGCTATCAATATTAAAAACAAGGCGATAGGGCAATTCGTCTTTAAAGCTCAGTTAATGTCCGACGGGATACCGGGAGTCGCTGAGAAGCCTACATCATACTGTATTCAGTTGGTGTAGGAGTTGTCACCTGTGATGTCAGTTAATTCTTTTTTGTCTGGCTTGGGTGTTTCTGGAGTTGAGTTAGCCATGGGTTTATTGTTTAAGTAGATGCACCGTTTAATTATATCTTTTTTGACTGCAAAGGTATTGCTGTAGATAGCGGGAGCAATATCGAGACCAAAAATTCTCATGCAGTGGGGTTTGATAGCCAATACTCGAAGACTTTATGTAGAGTGTAGATGCGAATAGATAGATGTCGGTGCTAGACTGCTTGAGGGTTGCAGCCAAACAATTCGGAGGTGGACGCAAAGACACCTTTATTAAGTATTAAATGCCGATCGCCATCTCGATTAATTAACCCTTGCTGCTGCAATTTTCCCAGCATTCGGGTTACCGTTACCCGCGTCGTGCAAATAGTATTAGCAATATCTTGATGCGTCAAACGGATGCTCAAACGAGTTCCTTCAACCACAGGCTGACCGAAGTCCTGTTGCAATAATAGCAGAAGTTGATACAAACGGTCTTCTACTCGGCGCTGTCCGGCGATCGCCAAAATTGACTCCATTTGCCGCAGCCGCCGCACCATTTGAGGCAACAACTCGTGAGCCAATTGAGGAGAAGCTTCAATTTCCACCATAGAATACCACATCAAATAAACGTCTGATGTTGCCGTAGCTCGGTAAGTCTGCAAGGAAGTCAACCACAAACCGAAACACATCGAAGGCCCCACCCAACCCAAAAGTCCTTCTTCCCCGGTGGGATAAAGGGTACTCAGTTGTGCTAAACCTTGACAGACGCGCCAAAGGCCTTGGGACATTAAAGGAATGGTTTCGCCCTTTGCATAAAAATGCAAGTTTCGAGTTGCTCCTGTGTTATGCTGGACTTCCGCTAAAAGTGCTTTCGATGTTGGTGGCATATCCGTTATTTCCAGCTAAAAAACATTAGTGTGAGAGCTAGCGATCTCACTCTAACCGACCCAGGTAAAGGTTAGGTGATCGTTAGGTTAGCGGGAGTATAAGCTTTGTCTACATTCAAATTCTGTATCAACAATTACTCAAGCCATGAGCGTGACATTGCTCGGAGTATCGTTGGAATATGTAATTTAAATATTAAATAGCTTGAATTTCAAACATGATTTAAATCTGAATCCATTACAAACTGAATTTAGAGCTAATTTGTTGCAGGATTGAAAAGGTTATTGTGGCTTTTTATTATGTGTCAATTTTCATCAATAACCACTGGTGAGTTAGCGGTGATTGTCAAAGCTGATGTTCTCGATCGCGAATTTAAACAAAAACTTAACTTGCTTGCTTCCTAGAATCGGCGATCGCTATTTGAGCCAAACTTTACTTGTTCAGCAATCCCTAGATCGAGAGGGCTCGCATCCCAACTACGTACTTTTTTGTACGATCGCAATAAAACTGCCTTGCGTCGCAGCCCCCGCGCCCTGAGGAGTCGTGAAGCTCGATCGCCCATATCCACCAACTCAACTGCTGCTATCTTTCTCGACAACCTTCTAAAATAGTTTCAGCAGTATCAAAAGACAAGTCAGGTTTTTCATGGCCGATCAATTAATTCGCGCTACAGCAGCAGATGGTGGAATTCGCGCTGTAGCCGTCATTACCACCCGTCTGACAGAAGAAGCAAGAGGGCGACACAAGCTCTCCTACGTCGCTACAGCCGCCCTCGGACGCACAATGTCAGCAGGGCTGTTACTCGCTTCCAGCATGAAGCGGCCCGAATCGAGAGTCAACATTCGCATCAAAGGAGATGGGCCCCTCGGTGGACTGCTGATTGATGCGGGACTTGATGGGACGGTTCGAGGTTATGTCAGCAATCCCTCAGTGGAATTGCCGCCCAATGCTAAAGGCAAACTTGATGTCGGCGGCGCCATCGGTGACGGCTATTTGTATGTGGTGCGCGACGCTGGGTACGGCTTCCCTTACTCAAGTACGGTAGAATTGGTTTCCGGCGAAATTGGGGACGATCTGACTCACTATTTGGCAACCTCGGAACAGACTCCTTCGGCTCTGGTTTTGGGGGTGTTTGTGGGGGCGGCGGGGGTGCAAGCTTCTGGGGGCGTGCTGTTGCAGGTGATGCCGAAGGCGGCGACGGATGAAGAACTCGTGCAAACTCTAGAATCTAGGGTGGCTGCACTGTCGGGCTTTACGCCGTTGCTACAATCGGGCAAAACTCTGCACCAGATTCTGGAAGAGTTACTGGGTGATATGGGCCTGGAAATTTTCCCGGAAACTCAGATGGTGCGCTTTCACTGCGGCTGTTCGTTCGATCGAGTTTTGGGAGCTCTGAAAATGTTGGGCGAAGCCGAACTCCAAGACATGATCGAAAAAGATGGCGGGGCTGAGGCTACTTGCCATTTCTGCAATGAGGTTTACAAAGCTAACAGCGACGAACTTGCCGAACTGATCGGGGATTTGCGATCGAATTCCGGTTCTTGAGACCATAATGTGTAATTGGCTCTATTGAGTGCGAGTTGGGGATGACCGAAAAACCTGGAGGACTAACTAAATAACAAATTTGCAGGACATTACGGAACAATCTGATAGAATCAAACATGAGTTGAGGCAAAAACTCTTGTCAAATACGTCCCACTTTCACCATCATCCATCCTTCGAGTCAACGAAAGAACTATCTGACGTTGAGAATAAATCCCGTGAAAAATCCCAAAGCTTCTTGCCCTATTGGAACCAATCTTCTCATGAGATGTCCAAATGGTTGTCTTTGCCCCGTCAAACCGATTGGCAAGATTCGGTTTTGACCAATGCCAATGGAACAGCGAGCAAAACTGGTGTAAACTCCTGGTACCGGGTGAAACAAACCTTAGTCCAGAACCATAAATGGTTAAAGACATCCTTACCATCTTGCACTGATAGAGTAGTAGATTGTGCTTCTGGCAAAAGTATAAATCTTAAATCTCACAAGCTCAGGATTTATCCCACACCACAGTTGCACAAAGTCTGGCGTAAATGGTTAGCAGCCTGTCGTTATTGTTTCAACCAAGCAATAGCAATGCAGCGCAAAAAGTGCTTAAGTAAATTGCAGTTGCGTAACCAAGTTATGCAAAGCGATTTACCAGAATGGGTAAAAGAAACGCCTTGTCATATCAGACAGAATGCTATTTTTGATGCTCACCGAGCATTTAAGGCAAGTTCAGACGCAAAGTTCCGTAGTATTAGAGATTACTCTCAAACCATCAAGTTTAATGATTCAAATTTCAAAAAAGGCACTTGGTATCCTTCTTTAACCAAAGGATTAACCTTTAAAGCTGCTGAGATAATTCCTGACTGCGATCGAGGTACTCAGTTAGTCTACTGTAAGGGTCGATGGTTTGGGGTGTTCCCTGTACCAGTGACTGTGCAGCCTACGGTAGCAACAGGAATAATTGCATTAGATCCTGGCGTAAGAACATTTATGACCGGATTTGATGGCAATAAATTCCTTGAGTTTGGAGGTGGTGACATGGGACGAATCGCTCGTCTCTGTCAACACTTAGATAACTTAATGAGCCGAATATCTCAAGCCCAGAAACGGCGCCGAAAACGGATGAGGCAAGCGGCTCATCGTATGAGAATACGCATTCGTAATTTAGTAGACGAATGCCAAAAACAAACCGCTTGCTATCTAACTAGCAACTATCGAGTCATATTTCTTCCTACTTTTGAGTCTGCCCAAATGGTAGCTAAGGTAAGAAGAAAGATTCGTTCAAAAACTGCTAGAGCGATGTTGAATTGGGCCCATTACAGATTCAAACAAACCATCAAACATCAGGCAAATGTTAGAAACGTCAGTGTGATTGATGTCACTGAAGAATACACGTCTAAAACTTGTACGCATTGTGGTCATGTGCATCAAAAGTTAGGTGGTTCTAAAGTGTTTACTTGTCCTGAATGTGGCTACTCAATCCCACGGGATTATAATGGTGCTTTTGGTATATTACTGAAAGCTTTGCGGGATACCGCCTCTATCTCCTATGAGGATGATAGTGCTATCGTTACTTTGTCCGGCAATTGCCGGGTAACTGTAGCGTAAATGTATCAGCAGTAGATATCAGCGATCGCAGTTTTGCAATAACTAAGACCGGCTGGTTGCTGTTTGTGGTGAGCGGAGATTTATGAGTCAAGATCGCAAAACACCAGGCCGTTGGTCTGCATCAGAATCCTTGGAGTCAAAAAAGGATACTTCCTCGCTAGTGCCAATTCCAGCCAGGAAAAATCGCGCTGAGCGACTTAAAGAAATCCGAGATTTGGTTACTTCAGGAAAACTGCCGGGAGGGCATCTGGAACAGCAGCCGAAAGAGTCTGGAGAAAACTCGCAACCGCCACGTGACCCCTATCGGCTGTGGCGCTTCTGGTCGAAGAAATGGCAGTTTTGGCTGGCGGTGAGTTTGCTGATGTCGGTGGGTATGGGGTTTGTGGCAATTTCGTCTTTGCTAAACCTAACCTCACAGTCGAATTGCTCGAAGATTTTTTGGCCGACGGCTTCTGCTAACGATCGCTTTTTTTGCGCTCAAGAAGCAGCCAGCAAGCGGACGGCGGATGATTTGCTGCGCGCGATCGAATTAGTGAATGCTTTGCCACAAGACCACCCGCTGCGGTCGAGAATTAACGGTGAGATCGATCGCTGGTCGCAGGATATTCTCAGGTTAGGAAATTCTAGTTTCCAAGAAGGAAAGCTGGAGGAGGCGATCGCGATCGCCCGCAAGATTCCCCAAGACGTTCCTGCTTATACGACGGTGCAACAGCAGATTGAAAAGTGGCAGTCAATATGGAGCGATGCAGAGAAACTTTACCGCACAGCAGAAAATCACTTGCGTCAGGAAGAGTGGGGGCTGGCTTTCCGCCAAGCTACTCTGCTGTTGGATACGGGAAATACTTTCTGGGAATCGACGAAGTATGAGGAACTCACTAAGGTAATTCAGGCGACGAAGGCTGAGGGCAATAAGTTGGTAAAAGCCCGGAATACAGCCTCGGAGGGAGGGCTAGACAATCTGGTGACAGGGATTAAGCTGGCTCAGGGCATCGATCAAAAAAGTTATTTGTATCAAGCTGCCAATAAGTTGATCGCGGAATTTAGCAAGAAAGTGATGGCGATCGCCCAAAAACGCTTGCAGACAGGCGATTGGCAGCAGGCGATCTCGATCGCTAACAAGATTCCAGAAACTGCAAATTTAAAGGAACAAGTACAGGATTTTAACGAGTTGGCTCAGGCTACGGCTCAGGCTTTGACGGGTTCTGTTGATGGTTTGTCTAAGGCGATCGATCTGGCTCAAAAGTTGAAAGACGGCCGCCCTTTGTACAAACAAGCTCAAGATTTAGTCGCCCGCTGGCAGCAAGAAATGGCTGATGTGAAAATTTTGGATTTGGCAAGCAGGCTGGCAGCGCCGGGAGGGGTCAAGGACTTGAGGGCTGCGATCGCCCAATTGCAAACAGTCCCGGAATCAAATCCCCGCTCTAAGGAAGCTCGGACTCAAATCGATCGCTTGAGCCGTCAAATCGAACTGCTAGAAGACAGTCCGTACTTGCAAAGAGCTAACGATTTAGCGACTACCGGCGATCCAAATTCCCTGGAAGCAGCCGTAGCTCAAGCTTCTCGGATCGGCCAAGGAAGAGCGCTTTACGGGGAAGCTCAAGCCAAAATTCAAGCTTGGATCGAGAGAAGACAGCGGCTTCAAGATCAGCCGTTTTTGGAGAGAGCTCAGCAACTAGCGGCTAGGGGCAATTTAGCCGAGGCCATTGATATAGCCCGCCGGATTCGATCGGGAAGGGTGCTGTATGAGGAAGCTCGATCGAACATTCGGACTTGGGAAGCTCAATTGCAGGGCGAGCAAGGCTTGCAGAGCGCCCGTCAGGCCGCCCAAGCGGGAACTGCTGACTCCTTGCAAGCAGCAATTACGCTGGCGCTTCAGGTACCGGATACGAGTTCGCTCCGCTGGCAAGCGAGCGAGGCGATTGAGGAGTGGAGCCAGCGGATTTTGGCGATGGGTGTGGAACAATCGTCGTCGGATCTGGCTGGGGCGATCGCGACTTTAAAGAAAATTCCCTCAGGATCTCGGGCTTTTGAGCAAGCGCAATCGCAAATCAAAATTTGGGAGGAATCGCTGAATCCTGGGGCTGCTGAGTCAACGTCTCCGGCTCCCGAGCCACCGGAAACCGAGCCACCAAGTCGCTCTCCGAGCCGTTAGGTTAACTATGCTTGCCCGAAAAGAGGCGGAGGTTTAAACCCCCGTCTCAAAGCTTGCATTCGGTTTTAACGAGTGAGAATTCATCAATTGCCGCCGCATATGACAAGATATCGTTGGCGAGTTAATCGCCAACATTCAAAAATCCATAAATAAATTCTTTGTATTCGTCTTTGATTGGCAGCTCTTCATCGACTTTCAGACGCCGCCGCACTGCGACAACTTCCTGGCGCGCGATCGGATTATAACCAGGTTTCTCATATTTTTCCCAATACAATCCAGTTCCCCGGCGCTGCCAAGCCGGAAGTTCGTTAAAGTTAATTCCGTTTTGAAACAGCAACTCGTTTTTGAAAGCGATCGATTTTTTCTCTAATATAACTGCTGCATTTTCACCCGTTTCGCCATTTTTTCGCAGCATCCAATAACTCCAGCCATTCAAAGCACAGCGCGTTGCATCTGCTTGGCGCCACAGAAAATAATCTACTACTTGCGATTTGTTGGCGGCGGAACAAACGCGGCTATCAAAATTGACTGCTGTGCGAGCGATACCAGTGAAAGTTGCACTAGCAATACTCGCAGAAATAGAGACAATTTTTTCTAAGCTGCGGTCAAACAAAGCCCAATCTGGAGGAAACAAAACAGATATTTCGTCACTTTCGGTGTAGGCGTAAATGCCTCCTAGTTCTGATAGCAACGCTTTGGTAGTTTCTACCATTAATTCGTGGAATTTTAAGTCGAAAGGCTTCTCAAAAATTGAGGAAGTATATTTAGAAAAACTGCGACCGTCTGCGCGAATTATGGTGTGAGTTCCCGGCAACAAACGCAGGTTTTGACATCTCCCCATGCCTAAAGGCGAGGGGATTCACAAGACCACAATTTAAGTCTTATAGGTGCTGACAAATCACCTCTACCAACTCCACTTAGATCCAATCCAAGCATTGTTGCTACTTTACG
>NZ_JAAFKG010000030.1 GCF_013299185.1 Microcoleus sp. bin48.metabat.b7b8b9.023
TAGAAGGTTGAAAATCTCCGGAGCTCAATGGTTGAAAAAAAATGTCAATCAAATGCTAAAACTTCGTTGTGCTTACCTGAACGATCTCTTGGCTATTTGAGGCTTTTTCAAAACCGGGATGCTCCCACCAGTTGTCTCACAGTTTTTTGCCTCGTCGTAGAGCGAGATCATGCCAAACATGACCGTGGAACCCCCCGCGAATAATTCATGACACTAACGGGTGCGTTGTTGTTTAAAGTTGCTAATCTTCTTGTGGGATGGGCCGGAGAGCCCGTCCCGATACAGTAATACCCATTTTAAAAAATAATCTAATAGTATTCTTGTCCCCCCCCTTTGCAAGGGGGGGTTAGGGGGGGTAAAAGGGACTCAAAGAGTGTTGCATGATTTTAGAGAAATGGTATCACCTATTCAAAGCATAAACATCTTTGCCGCGCCCGATCGCAAATTTCAGCGAATGAGACAAATCCTTGCTAGACAAAGTAACAAAAATCAACAAAGCCAAAGCAGCGAGTCCAGCCGCCAAACCAAACATATTTCTGTAGCCAACTTGTTCAGCAACAAAGCCCAAAGTCGGGCCAGCAAGCGCAATCCCCAAATCAAACCCGCCAATACAAATCGAAAATAAACGACCTCTTTCTTGAGGTTCGCACCTATCCGACATCAGCGTCACCATCATTGGCATAACAGTACCGCCAGCCGTACCTTCAACCAAAGCCGCGATTAAAAAAGCACCGCTGCTGTTAGCAAAATACAACAATAACATAGACACGGCATAACAGATTAAGCCGCCAGAAATAAACAAGCCGCGGCCGTATTTGTCCGAAGCCCGCCCCGTCACCAACCGCAAACTGAAACTGGCGATAGCCGCCGTAGAATAAAATAATCCCGGATTCAAATTCACCCTAGTTTCTTGGATAAACAAAGGCATAAAAGTGCTCAAAGTTCCGAATACCAAACCAACCAGCAATAGCACCAAAGCCGGAATCCGCACCCGGGGATTCCACAGCATTTGCCAGTATTTTTGGCTGTTTTTGTCCTCAGATAGCGAGTCAGACTTTGTTAACTCAGCGAAATTCGGTTCCACAACTTTGGTGGTAATAAATAAAGCTGTTGTGGCGAAAGCCGCCGACATCGCAAACAAAGCAGGATAACCAACCGCAGCTTGGACAAATCCGCCCATCGCCGGGCCAAATGCCAAACCGATAGGGGCGGCCAAACTCATATAACCAATTAATTCGCCCCGCTTTCCTGGCGGCGACAAATCTGTGACCAAAGCACTGTAAGCTGTAGTAAAAGCAGCGATGCTAATGCCGTGAAAAGCACGCAGAACTAACAGTAATGGGACAGATTGAGCTAACAGGTAGCCGATAGGGGCAAGTGCGGCCACAGACACGCCTAGCAGCAAAACTTGTTTTCGGCCCCGGCTGTCGGCTATTTTACCCAACTGCGGCCTCGATAGCAAAAGCCCGATCGCAAATGCACCCATCACAAAGCCAATTTGCTGCTTGCTACCGCCCACAGATTGAACGTACAGCGGCAAAGTTGGCAGCAGCGAAGCCAAGCTACACCAGAATAGCAAGCCTGCTGTGAATAAAGTTATCAAGCTGCGTTTTGGTTGGGGTTCGATGTCCCTAAAAATATTCAAGATGCAACTTCCCTTTAAATTTTCTGATTACCAATTCCCAATTCCCAATTCTCATTACCAATTCACTAATTTGAGAATTGCCACATTTATTTCTGCAAACGATCAACCCTTCGACAAACTCACTGTCAACTGTCAACTCGGAACTGTCAACTGTCAACTGCCAACTCCCAACTGTCAACTCCCAACTGTCAACTGTCAACTGTCAACTGTCAACTGTTTATTTTACCAATCAACCTCGGCCCTTTCCTCCACTACCCGCTGATAAACCCACTCGGTTTCCATTGCCAACTTCGGCCAACTAAATCGACGTTCCAAATCCTCATAAGCATTGTCAACCAGCCATCGCCCATAACCAGGATTTCTCAGTACCTCCAAAATCCCCCAGGCCAAAGAATCGCGATTGTTAGCCTCAGTAACAACACCAGTTTTTGTATGCTGCACTACCTCCGGCAAGCCGCCCGCATTCGACACCACCACAGGTACTCTTGCAGCAAAGCTTTCTAATGCTACAATCCCAAAAGGTTCGTAAAGACTGGGGAAAACGGCGCAGTCAGCCACCGTCTGGAATTTGTCGAGATGTTCCTCAAACATGAAACCCGTAAAATAACACTTATTCCAAATTCCTAAATTCCAAGCCATAACTTTGAGATGGTCTGTATTGCCGCCACCAACAATAACAATTTTTGCGTTACCCCCCATTTCCCTAATTACTTGAGGTGCCGCATTGAGAAATACAGCAATGCCTTTTTCGTAGCTAATTCTGCCTACATAATAAACTATTTTTTCGTGATCTGCTGCAAACTGACGGCGGAAATCCATCGCGTCAAATTCGTCACGGCGCGGCTTTTTTTCCGGTCTAATTCCGTTATAAATTACCTCTATTTTGTTCCACGGAGTCGATAGTACAAGTTCGGCTTCGCGTCGCATATAGTCACTGCAAACAATGACGCGCCAAGCGTTATAAGCGAGGTCGTTTTCCTTGGCGTTAATGTAGCGCTGCCCGTCATTGTGGAGGCCGCTGAAGCGCCCGTATTCGGTGGCGTGGATGGTGGCAATTAGCGGTACTTTAAAGGTATGCTTGAGGGCGATCGCCGCATCTCCCACCAGCCAATCGTGAGCGTGAATCAAATCAAAGGGGCCTTCTTCTAGCATTAGTTTGCCGCCTTGGTGCCCCATGCTTTGGTTGAGGTTCGCCACCCAGTGAAAAAAGTCCTTGGCGTGCCCGACTACTACACGATGCACCTCTATTCCTTCAACCACTTCGTACATCGGCGCGTGGCCGAACTCTACTGTAATTAAATGAATCGAGTGGCCTAGCTTCACCAATTCTGGATACAGTTCCGATACGTGGCGGGCGATACCGCCGACTATTCTGGGAGGAAACTCCCATGCCAATACCAAAATTTTCATCTTTCTTCCCTCCTAAGAATTTATATATCTTAATGTTTATTGTTTACTACTTTATTGTATAATGCACAGCCTTAAATGTTGATCGATCGCAAATCTATGCCCGAGGGCTGACTTTTGGCAGCAACAAGGACGGAAAATTATGCAGAAACCGGGTGTTTGTAGCAATTGCTCTCTGGCCCGGTTTCTGGAATATTTGGCCTAAACCGACAGTTTCGGGCGATCGCGCATACCCGATTACCCTTGCTTCAAAATCGGTGCCAACTCCTGGCGAAAACGAGTCCAAGCAGCCACCGATGCAGAATTAGAAGCAGCACCCTGACGCATTAAAATCGCGCCGTCTTCAAAGCCAACAATTCCGTAGTCTCCAGATTTGGTCATTCGATCGATCGCCGGTACGATTTGCTGCAACTGTCCGCGTTCCCGGCGAAACGCAGCTTGATACCGCTGCAACTGCCACATATCGGCAATTACATATTCCATCTTCACTGCCTCTCCCGCATCATTCCGCAGTTCAAACATTGGAAACCGGAGAATTTCCCGGCGGCTTGACAAAATCGGCACAATAGTATTCGTTGCAGCCACGCTAGCATTAGCAGGAATTTTAGCCAACAGCGGGCGCACTTGAGACACGTGCTGCCACTGTCTGATGAGAGGAACCTGCACCCAAGGATCGATCGCATCGGGCAAAATAAACGAAAAAGTCCGATTAGGATTAGACGTGAAGGTAAAAAATAGCGACAAGCAGATGCACAATCCCCAAAAGCGGCGAAACTGTGAAGACGAAGGGAAAGGAAAGACCGCATTCGGAAAACGTAAGATTGTTTGTTCTCCCCTCCTAATTCTATCTTCTTCCTGTTGACGGCCAGCCCACCACAGGATTGCCCCGTAAAACAGCCCCGGAACCACAGTCATCGCATAGCGAATATTAATCGCCAGTACCGATTCTCCTTTAGCTAAAAATAGCTTCAGCAGCGGGAAGCCTGCGATCGTCCAAGATGCGGGCGCTACGGCAGGAACCAACGCTAACGGCAACCACTGACCCAGTAGGTATCTAATCTTACCAAAAAGTGGCGTAAATAGCTCAGTCACCAACCGCCCGGGATTGCTAACCATTCCCCAAAGAATTTCCAGCGTCGAAGCTTCATCTCCATCGGCATATTGACCGAAGCGTTCCATCATAAACCGCTGGGAGATATCGGCAGAAAACAAAGGCATAATCAGATTGGTTAGGGCGATCGTGTAACCAAAACTGAGAATGCAGACAGCCAAACCAGTCCGAGGGTAGCGCCGGCTCAAAATCATGTAAGCCCCCACCCCAAACAAAACAATTCCCGAATCTTCTCGCACGGCCAAAATTACAGTGGCGAGCATCCCAAACATCGGCCACCAGCGCTTCTCCATCGCCAGCAGCAAGCCGAAGACATAAAGCGGAATTTGACAAACATCGTGAAAATTGCCCAAAGTCGGGCCGATAACGGCGTTAGCTGCGTAATAGCTCACGACAATTGTCGCCGACAGTCGCGGTTCTAGATAGTGTCTGGCGAGAGCGTACAAAACTAAACCAGCCGCCGTAATTAAAGTCACCTGCAACACCGTCAAAGTAACAGGAGAGGGGAACAGCGAGTAAATTGGCAGCCACAGCATCAGCGCTGGGGTGAAATGCTGCCCCAACCGATAGTAAGATACAGACGGGAGCTGATTTTGGTGAACCACGTTAGTGGACAAAGCCGAAGACAGGGAACTCTCAAACAAGTGACCCCGAGTGCCGTTCCAAAAAAGTTGATTGAAAATGCCTTGGTCGTATGTAGCGTAAAAGCTGTAGTAGCGGTGCAGCGTCAGCAGCAGGCACAGCACAAAAAAGGCGGCCGCCACTTGAACCACTACCCGCAGCGACTCATTTTTCTTCCATCTCAAAAATGTCATTGGCCCGCCGTAATGAAATCATCGGACAATAGCATAAATCTAAAGTAAGTATTAAATTAAAGTAGATAGTGAAATAACTCGGCTCCGTAATGGTCAATTATTTTCACCCGATCGAAAAAGTCAACAGCGTCAATCCAACATCCGGCACCGACGACACCGACTGTTCTCCCGAACAGCCGACCAATCCTGCACCGCTTTTACAGCTTTTGCTGTTCGTAGACAAGCGTCCCTCTTCCAGGGAACAGACCAGACACATCCGCAAGTCCCTACAGGATTTGAAGGCAGAGTGCGACTTTGAGCTTCAAGTCATCGACGTAGGAGAACAGCCCGATTTAGCCGAACACTTTAAACTCGTAGCCACTCCCTCGCTGCTCAAAATTCATCCTGAGCCCCGACAAACTCTCGCCGGCAGCAATTTGATCGCCCAACTCGAACACTGGTGGCCCCGCTGGAAGCGTTCTGTAGAAGAATGTGCAGCTCAGCAGCAGTCTGCCTCGGCTCTGGCTGCCAATCTGGTAGATCCAAAACCCATCTATTCCGTTGCTTGCGCCACCGAACTCGTACAGCTTGCGGATGAAGTTTTTCGGCTCAAACAGGAAAAAGAACACCTGCAAGAGCAGTTGCAGTTGAAAGACAGGATTATTGCGATGCTGGCTCACGACTTGCGAAATCCCTTGACAGCAGCATCTTTGGCTTTGGAGACTTTGGAGTCAAATCAGAAGGTGAAGGAAGGGCAAAAGTCCCGTTTGACACCGACTCTGGCGGCTCATTTGATGAAACAAGCCCGCCGCCAAATCCGAATTGTCGATCGTATGATTACAGATATCCTGGAAGCAGCACGGGGTACTAACGCTCAACTCCACATTGAACCCAAAAAAATCGAACTGAGGGCGATTTGTCAAGATGCAATCCTGCAATTTCAAGACAAATTTCAGGCTAAAAGTCTGAACTTAGAAACAGACATTCCCGCAGATTTGCCCTTGGTTTATGCCGATCCCGATCGCATCAAACAAGTCATAGTCAACCTGCTGGACAACGCCAGCAAGTACACCCCAGAACAAGGAACTGTTAATCTTTCTATTCTTCACCGCACCGCTTACAAAGTTCAAGTCAGCATTTGCAACAGCGGCCCGGGAATTCCCGAAAAAGATTGTGCGAGCATTTTTGAAGACAGCTATCGCTTGCAGCGAGATAAATCAACAGACGGTTACGGCATTGGGCTGTCTTTGTGTCAAGGCATCATCCGCGCCCACTACGGTCAAATTTGGGTAGACTCAGTACCCGATCGAGGCAGTTGTTTTCACTTTACCTTGCCCATTCAAAAGTAATAATTAGTTGTTAGGAATGAAAAATATATAACTTGCACAATTAAAGCCCAGAAGCCTTGATGCGAGATAGAGTATTCCTCAATTAGTCACCTTATTTATTTTTCATTCCTTAGTTGTTAGTTGTGATTCATGCCCTATGCCCTATGCCCTATGCCCTATGCCCTATGCCCCATTCCCTATGCCCTATGCCCCATTCCCTAAAGTTTAACTCGATCGCAGTGCAGCGATAATCTGTTCGTTTGCCTTGGGAAAAGTAAACTGGTCAATTTCGTCGAGTGTCACCCAGCGAATTTCATCGCATTCGATCGTTTGCGGTTCCCCGCTGATGTAGCGGCAGTGGTGGACGTAGAGCCTCACTGTAAATTTAGTATAGTCGTGGTCAATTGTAATCAAGCGATCGCCCACTTCCACGACAATCCCCAACTCCTCCATAATTTCCCTTTGTATGCAAGCTTCGATCGTTTCTCCCGGCTCTATTTTACCGCCCGGAAACTCCCAAAAACCGCCATGCAGTCCGTGTTGTCGGCGCTTGTCAATCAAAATTTGTTGTCGATCGTTCCAGATCGCAGCAACGCCGATAACTTTGTGGGCCAAAGGAGTAAGAGACATATTAATTAGGAATGGGAATGGGGAATTGGGAATTGGGAATTGGGAATTGGAAAATAATATCAATAATTATTTTATTATTTCATCTAAAGTCAACAATTCCATAATCTAAAATCTAAAATCTAAAATTTTAAGCCCCCATCTTCCGAAGGGGGCTTGACACTTGTACAACTTAAATGTTAATAATCAACTAATCATCCGAACCGTGTCTTTCGCTAGCTTGAATCGACTTTTCAAAAGTCATTCGCTGTTCGGCATTTTTGAGAAAATAGCCGCTAATCATAGCCGAGGCGAGCAATCTACCCAAATGTTCGCGACTGGTAGTCACTGTCACCCCGAAATGTTCCGAAGGTAAATTCCCCAAAAGCCCGACAATATTTCGCTCCATTACTTGAAACACTTCGTGAGAAGTCGGCTTGGACAACTGAGAAACAGTGTCGGGAGCCATTGACTGCACGTATTGCCATAATAAATTAGCATTTTCTCCGTCTTCTTCAAAGAATTCAGGGGATTTATTAGATGAGTTGCTCACGAGTACCTCCGTTTCAGAGACAGCTTGTTATTTTAGATGCGGGCGGTTAAATTAAATAACCGTTATTCGATCGCTGCTGCTATTTATTACCAAGTAATTACTAATGTAGCAGGACAGTCGCAGCAACCAAGTGGGTACAACCGAATTAAAGGCGGCGGTTTTTACGATTTTAGATTGGAGAATGGCGATCGCGACCAAATGCCCGATCGCCCTTCCCCGAATAGCAGGGGTTTGAAACCCTTACTCATGAAAGCAGATTGTGATAAGAACAAAGTTTAAATCTCCGTTCTTATCACTTCGCCCTCAACTGTCAACTGTCAACTGTCAACTGTCAACTGTTGACCTAGCTGGCAAGATAATCGTTGATATCTTGCTTGCGCTTGCGGAGTTTGGTTAAAGCTTCCCGTTCAATTTGACGCACCCGTTCCCGACTGATATTCAGACGATCGCCTATTTTTGCCAAAGTTAAAGTTTGCCCGTCTTCTAAACCGAACCGCAATGCCAGGACTTCTCGCTGTTGCTGAGTCAGTTCCGCCATTAGGTGGTCTAAGTCAGTCCGCAGGGAAGCTTGCAGGGCAAAATCTTCTGGAGTAGTACCCGTATCTTCCAACAAATCGCCCAACTCAGTATCTTGATTGTCTCCCACGCGCAAGTCCAGTGAAAGTGGCAGGCGCGCGCGATCGAGATATTCGCGAATTTGCTTGGGAGTCAAATCTAACTCTGACGCCAATTCAGCAGCAGTAGCCGCGCGGCCGAGCTGTTGAGCTAGCAGGCGCTGAGCCTTTTTTATTTTGTTGAGCTTTTCGGTAATGTGGATCGGCAAGCGGATGGTGCGACCTTTTTCGGCGATCGCCCGAGTAATTGCTTGACGAATCCACCAATAAGCATAAGTTGAAAATCTGTAGCCCTTAGTCGGGTCAAATTTTTCTACTCCCCGCTGCATCCCGATCGTACCTTCCTGAATGAGATCGAGCAAATCTACGTTGCGCTTGATGTATTTCTTGGCAACAGACACTACCAGGCGGAGATTGGCTTCCACCATTTGGCGCTTGGCCCTTTCCCCGTTCTCGATCGTCCGCTGCAACTGTGCCTCAGACAGCCCGACTGTCTGTGCCCATTCAGCCGCCGTCGGGTCGCGGCCTAACTCTTCGGCTAAAATATTTTTTTCCTGATGCAGTGCGGCTGAGCGCTGTACCTGTTTCCCGTAGAGTATTTCTTGCTCATGGGTCAACAGCGGAACGCGACCGATTTCCCGCAAGTAAGCGCGAACAGAATCTGTATCTGAGGACTTAAGAGTTTTCATGAGCTTTTCCCGCTGAGGATCTGTGCCTCTAAAGGTTTGCGGCGTAGCAAACCCCTAGCTTTAGCTGGGAAGGAAAGCGGGCGGGGACTTGCGCTTTCCTTCCATTTAAAGAGGCTTAATTTTATGGTAGCTAGCTGTTACTCCCAGTCAGAACCGTCTCAGGTTAGGTTTTGGTTGGAGGTACACAATGCTACTTATGTTAAGAATCTTAACATTTCTGAGAGCAGTTGACTACATTTCTTTACATTTATTTCAGGGAAGCCTGCACTCTTGCTACGAGAGTACCCGGAAACAAGCTTTGTAGTTGCATCATGGTAAACAAAATCGGGCAAATCTCAGAGAGGGAGAGTTGACAGTTGACAGTTGACAGTTGACAGTTGACAGTTGACAGTTGACAGTTGACAGTTGACAGCCAACAGGTGGCAAAAGACAAGGGTTGACTGATGGGCGTTGCTTAATTGGGGTATGAAAATGGATCGCTTGAAAATTCAGAACATTGACTGACTGGCTGATTTCATTTTTTACATTGAGTCGTTCATACCGTTGCAGCAGCAACACCGACCAATAACCAATGATTAATGACCAATGACTAATGACCAATGACTAATCACTAATGACTTCTTTGCCGTTGAGCTTCGTACAAGATGAGGGCTCCGGCGATCGACACATTGAGAGATTCTACGCCGCGACTCAGGGGGATTTGGATTTGTCGATCGGCTAAACTTCTCAATTCTGGGGACAATCCAGAACCTTCGTTGCCCAAAACGATCAGAGTCGGCACTCGCAAATCAACTTCCCAATAAGTTAAACTGGCGCCGGCAACGGTTGCTAAAATTTGCATTCCCCGATTTTTATACCCGGAGACTTCGGTGGTTAGATCGGGAGTGACTGCTACTGGCAGCTTAAACCAAGCTCCTGCTGAGGCTCGCAGCACCTTGGGATGGTCTAAATCGGCGCTGTCTGAACTCAGCAGCAAGCCGTCGGCATTAGCAGCAGCGGCGGTGCGGACGATCGCCCCCAAGTTGCCAGGATCTTGGATGGTTTCTAAGGCTATTCCTAAAGTTGAGATTTCTGCGGGTTGTGTTGCGGTACGGGGTGCGGTGGCGATAATACCGTCGGGTTGGACTGTAGTGGCGATCGACTCTAAGACTTTTGCACTGACTAATTCTGTGCGATCGGCTAAACTAACAATTTGCTCCCACACTTCGGCGTGGCGATCGAGCCATTCGGGAGTGCAGCAAACCGTTGCTAACGGATATTTGGCAGCACAAGCTTCTTCTAGCAAATGCGTACCTTCGAGTAGAAATAATTGTTGTTCCCTGCGTCCCTTAGAGCTGTGCAGCTTGCGGATTTCTTTGACTAAGGGGTTTTGAATACTTGTCAGCATTGTTTAATTCAGCAGAGCGAATGGGGTTATTACCTGTATCGGGATTAACCCCAAACTTTTTTCTGCCTTGGGAATGCGGAACCCGGGACTTGAACCCGGAAGGCTTGCACCACATGAACCTGAATCATGCGCGTCTACCAATTCCGCCAGTTCCGCATTGGTCACGAATTACTACTGTGCACTATGTTTGTGCGTCTGTCAAGTGTTTTTTGCAATTAAATTTTAATTCAGGGCCCGCCACCTCAACCACCGCCAAAAACTCAGAATTGCCACAAAAATTCAAAATCTCAAACCCAAAACTGCCTAACCCCAGTACGATCGATCTAGTTAGCAAAAAATAAGTAAAAACACTACCGGAGTAAATTATATGGATCTGGTCGTACTCCAGAACTGGCTGGACAACATCTCCTTTGCCATCTTGTTCGCAACAATGCTCATTTACTGGGTGGGAACAGCATTCCCCGGCATTCCCTACCTCTGGGCCTTGGGCACCGCAGGGATGGCTGTCGCCAACCTCTCCATCGCCGCTTTACTCGGTTCTAGGTGGATAGAAGCCGGCTACTTCCCACTCAGCAACCTTTACGAATCCCTATTTTTCTTAGTTTGGGGAATCACCGCCATCCACCTAGTCGCGGAAAACATGAGCCGTTCCCGCCTAGTTGGAGCAGCCACATCCCCCGTAGCAATGGCAATATCCGCCTTTGCAGCCCTGACTCTGCCCGACACCATGCAATCGGCAGAGCCCCTAGTACCCGCCCTCAAATCCAACTGGCTGATGATGCACGTTAGCGTCATGATGATCAGTTACTCAACTTTAATGGTAGGAGCATTGCTGGCGATCGCATTTTTAATCGTCACCCGCGGCCAAAAAATCGAACTCACAGGTAGTTCCTTCGGCACCAACGGCAACCGCAACGGCAACTACCGCCTGCAACGCCCACAAAATCCCGAACCTCAAACCCTCGAAACCGTAGGCGACAGCGCCTTAGCTTTCAGCGAACCCTCTTTCAACTCCAACAATAACGGTTTTGGCGCCACCGCAGTCCTAGAATCAGCAACAGTTCAAACCGCATCAACCGCCGCAACTCAAACCTCAGAACTTCTCTCGCCCCAGCGCTTGAATCTAGCAGAAACTCTTGATAATATTAGCTATCGCATCATCGGTTTAGGATTTCCCTTACTCACAGTTGGGATTATTGCCGGTGCCGTTTGGGCTAACGAAGCTTGGGGATCTTACTGGAGTTGGGATCCGAAAGAAACTTGGGCGCTGATTACTTGGTTAGTATTTGCAGCCTACCTGCACGCCCGCATCACTCGCGGCTGGCAGGGAAGACGCCCAGCAATTTTAGCCGCCACAGGTTTTGTAGTAGTTTGGATTTGCTATCTAGGCGTCAATCTGTTAGGTAAAGGTTTACATTCCTACGGTTGGTTTTTCTAATTTCTGAACGACAAATCAGTCCCAGAGAAACGGAATAAATTACCGAATAGGGATTAATATAATCTCCAGTTGTAGGCAGCTATTTTCACCAAAGTATGTCAACTTAAGCCTAAAATCCTTTGTATCTATTCCTCTCCCTCCTTCTTAATGGCTAGGCAAGGTTACAGATAGGTACGTAGTTGGGCTTTAGCCCTCTTTATTCGTATAAAGAAAGAGGGCTAAAGCCCAACTACGTACCTTAGACCGTTACTACGTTTGATATTAAGTTGACACAAAGGCAATGCCCACTTTGTTAAACTACTGAGACTGTAAAATTTTACTCCCTCTTCCCTCTTCCTTCATTAAAATGACAATTGATATGGACGATTCACAAATATTTCTCAAAGAAGACGATGTTTTGTCGGCTCCTACCAGCGCTTTGATGTATCAATGTACGTTCAAAGTCAACGAATATATGACCATTCTGAATTCAAGATTGCTAGAAGAAAGATTATTGTCAGACGGCATGGATTGCGAGCTGTTAAGTTCAGGAAAAGGCTGGACACAAGGAAAAGTTAGATTGCGCCTGGAGTTCATTCCCATCGAACCTGAGGTGAAAGAACAAAAAGCCCTTCCCGCCGCCCCGGAAGAATCTAACATCGCCCAAAATAACGCCGAAGATAGCTCAGACTCAGAGCAAATTGATACAAATGAGCCATTAGATGTCACCGACTCAACAGAAATAAGTAATGATTTTCCTATTTCTAGGTATCCAGACAGCAACCCCCAGAGTCGAGGAATGTGGAGCTAAGCTGCTACTTACGCGAGAGGGAAAGGAGGAAGATTTTTAAATTTCAAGTTCAGAGTTTTGAGTTGAGGAGCTTCTGATTGCATCTTTCATACTGACAGATGACAACTAATACCAAGTTAAAAAATCCTTGGTACAACACTCTTAGTTGAGTTTGTCTACTCAAATATTGTCGGTGGTGCGTCGCTCGATCTATTTTCTGTATTTTGTTGGGTACGATTGATCGATCCACACCCTACGACTACTGTCAACTGTCAACCATTCGACAACGCTGACTGACAAGCTGTCAACTGTCAACTGTCAACTGTCAACTGTAATGCCTGAATCTTCCAATTGGACGCACCTCCACGCTCAACTGCACCGGACACTGCTGAAACGACAAATCTTGCCCTCAAATCAGGGATTGTTAGTAGCAGTATCCGGCGGGCAAGATTCTCTGTGTACGCTCAAATTACTGCTGGATTTACAGCCCAAATGGGGGTGGAATCTAGCCATTGCTCACTGCGATCATTGCTGGCGTTCTGATTCCCAATCTAATGCAAATCATGTAGAAAATTTAGCTAAAAATTTCGGAATATCCTACTATTTGCAAACGGCATCGGACATTCCTAAAACCGAAGCAGCCGCCAGACAGTGGCGGTATCAAGCTTTAACCGAAGTTGCGATCGCCCACAACTACCCCTACATTGTCACAGGCCACACAGCCAGCGATCGCGCGGAAACACTCCTCTACAACCTAATTCGCGGCAGCGGCGCCGACGGACTTTCTGCCCTGACTTGGACGCGCCCCCTTGCCGATTTTCGATTGGGGGATTCTGAGGAAAATCATAACTCCCAAATATCTGCCGATTTGCGATCGCACAATCTAGATACAACTCCCAAATCAAAAATCGAAAATCCCAAGTCTAAAATCTACTTGGTTCGTCCTTTGCTGGAAATAACTCGATCGCAAACCGGTCAATTTTGTCAAGAGCAAAAACTACCAATTTGGGAAGATTCCACCAATCAAGATTTGCAATATGCGCGCAACCGAATTCGATCGCAATTATTGCCTTATTTAGAAACTCATTTCAACCCAAAAGCCCAACAAGCCCTCGCCCAAACAGCCGAGCTGCTGCGCGCCGATGTCGAATATCTCGAAATAGCAGCCAGTGAATTACTACAGCGAGCCATCTCTCCAATTACAGATAACCCGCAGTTGCAAATTCAACTCCCCGTCAAGTTAAATCGCCCAATTTTACAAACAGCACCACTGTCATTGCAGCGGCGAGCAATGCGACAGGTATTGCTACAAATATTGCCCTGTGCACCCAGTTTTGACAGCGTAGAAAAACTCACCAGCTTAATCGCAGCGCCCAACCGATCGCAAACCGATCCATTTCCTGGAGGAGCAATCGCCAGAGTTGAAAATTCTTGGATCGCGATCGATATTTAATTTTAGGCGCTTGGCAGAAAACTCGAAACAGCTTGCCGCAGATCCGAAACAACCCGATCTTGCTGCTCTCCAGTTTGCTGTACGCGATCGAGTTCTCCCCCCACCGCTTCCAGCTTTTGGCGCAGCCCGCTCAAATTGTCCTGCACCGGTTGCAACATTTCTTGATAAACATTCACCCGGCCCCAGAGTTCCGCCATAGCACCTTTCTGGTTGAACAAATTCTGCTCTAACTGCTTAAGTTCATTGCGTTTCGCTTCACTTTCCCCCTGAAGGCGGTTGAAATTTCCCTCAATTTGAGATATTCCTTCCCGTACCTGCTGAATTTCGGTTTCCAGCCGTTGCAATTCTTGGCTTTGCTGCTGGCGTTGAGTATTGAGCTGTGTGACGATCGGCCCCAAATCAATCTCACCGGGTGCTGTTTTTTGAGGATTAGCAGTACCCAAGCGACGCCAAAGCACTGCCTGATGCTGCTTCAAAACATTTTCCCGTTCCTGCAAGCGGAGGCGCTGTCCCACCAAAGTTTCATTCAACATCTGATAACTTTCGAGTTCATCGGCCATTTCATTTTCCAAAGCCATGCGATCGTACTCGGAAGCCGCTTGAATTTTGGCTTGCAACTCCTCGATTGTTTCCCGCTGGAGAGTCAACTCCTCCTCTTGATCGTTAACAAACCGGAACACCTTTTCCAAATCCTCTTGCAGGTGTTGCACCAGCCCCTGTAATTCCTCAACCGGCATCTGCTCCAGAGCAGACACATCTACTACCTGCTCCACAGCCCCAGCACCCGAACCAGACGCCAACCCGGAGATTTGCTGGTACATAGCCTCAACAGCCTTCACCTGCACAGACATAGACTGAGCCTGCTCTTGCTTAGCGCTGAGGGTACACTGCTGCCCTTTGAGTTGGGCCCGAGCTTGCGCCAAAGCATCTTGGGATTGATACCACTCCTGCCAGCGGCTTTGGAGGCTCTGATTTTGTCGATCGACCTCTTCCTGCTGTTGCTGAGCGTTTGCCCGTTTTTGCTCCAACTGCTGCCAGTGCAAATCCAGAATTGCCTGCTGAGCGCCCACAACACCAAAAGACTGATTCAGTTGCTCCCGAACTCCTTGGGTCGCAGAAATTGCTCCTCCCAGCTTGTTCATCAACTCCTGAATCCTCCGTGCCTGTTGCTCGTCAACAACTGCCCCCTGAGGAGCCTGAGACTGCTGCTGGGTCACCTGCTGCTGTTCGCCCCGCAACTGTTCCCAAGCCGTCTCCATCTCCGTGCGGCTGCGATCGACCTCTTCTCGCAGTCGGTTAGCTTCATCTCGAGTATTTTCAATTTCCGAGCGTTGAGCCTCCAGACGCTCCAACTCCTCCTCCATTTGAGCCAACTGCTCTTCGCGGGCTTGCATTTCCATTTCCCGGCGATTGAGTTCCTGACTCGAAAACGTCAGAGAAGCCTTCCACTGCTCAATTTCCTCTTCCTTATCCTTAAACTTGTCCTGCAAGCGGGAGAAATTTTGCAGAATGCTCACCAACTGGCGGGCAGCCTCCTGAATCCGCTGCACTTGCTTGCTAGCGCTCAACTCCACCAGCACCAGCGTGCCGTCGTTAAACTTATTAGCTTCCTCAACTGGGATCGCGTCATCGCCCGGTACGGCGCTCCAGTTGTGTTCGCCCCGCTGACAAGCTAGCAGTTTCAGTTCAGCCTTACCGCCACCGAGACCAAAGCCGCTTCTCTGTTTTTGTACTTCTGCTAGATACAGCACACTAATAGTCCTCTCTTTGGTGTCGTTTGCCCGATCGGGAATAGCATCGTTTTCCAACTGTCTTCAGCACTCGCGCACAGCACTGCTTCTCTGGCACTGCGTCTAGAAAGCACTGCCGCCGCCTGCTTTCTGAACCAATGGGAGAGCAGTATCAATGCCGCTTGATTCAAGACTAGCAAAACTGGGGGGACTGCCATAGCCCAAAGCCGAAAAAGATCAGTCAGTCAAAAACTTTCATTGATTGTATCAGGCTTTCGGTGCGGGTCGATCGCGATCTGGTCGTTTAATTACCCAAAGTCGTTCTCCTCCGCAGGCGGACTAGGGATTTGAACCGCGCTACCTTAGAATAGTGGAATCACGCGAGCCTGTGACTGAGCCACAGGCAAGCAAAAAGGTCAATGGTTTAAAACAAAACTCAACAACCAAGAGTAGCAGCGCACGATAAACGTCAAAATTTTGGCGATCGAAGACTTGAACCAGTCGTCCCTGCCAGCGTTGCA
Organism: Microcoleus sp. bin48.metabat.b7b8b9.023; assembly: GCF_013299185.1. GTDB lineage: Bacteria > Cyanobacteriota > Cyanobacteriia > Cyanobacteriales > Microcoleaceae > Microcoleus. The sequence continues at coordinate 16,046 of NZ_JAAFKG010000030.1, forward strand.
GTACGTCAAAAACAGAAAATCGCCCTTTCGTCAATTCCTAATTGTGCCAGTGGCATCAAGCCCGTCAATTATTGGCAGAAACTAAAGTCAATGTCAGTAACTCAGCTCTCTCATAGACTGAGCTTGTAAGAAATTGCAAGCTGTGCTGACCAGACCCCTGTTACAAGGAGACGTTATTTAGGTCACGATACCGGAGAATGCGACGCTAGTTTTCCGCTCTATCGTTTGCAGTCAAACAAACTTAAAGTCACTCTCGTTAGTGCTGCAAACTTAACAAGCCTTTATAACCAGGTCGAAGCGAACATTACACGCAAGTGGAGGGACACAACAATGTCCAATTTTATTTTCGTAGTTGACACCAACAAAAAACCACTCACACCTTGCAAGTCGTCAATGGCTCGTAAGTTGCTGACGGCTGGTAAAGCGGCTATCTTCAGAAGATTCCCGTGTACCATTATCCTCAAAAAGGCAGTAACAGCAACCATTGAATCAATTACTCTCAAATTAGATCCAGGTTCCAAAACTACTGGCATTGCATTATTGCAAGGTGAAAAAGTAATTTTTGGTGCTGAATTAACTCATCGCGGTCAAACTATCAAAGCAAGTCTTGAGTCCCGTCGTTCACTGCGTCGAGGAAGGCGAAACCGTAATACTCGTTACCGCCAAGCAAGGTTTTTAAACCGTACCCGCAAAAAAGGTTGGTTGGCACCATCCTTGCAGCACCGGGTAGAAACCACCCTGACTTGGGTTGAAAAATTACGCAGGCTTGCACCTATCGGTTTAATTGTTCAAGAGCTGGTCAGATTTGACTTGCAACAATTAGAAAATCCTGAAATTTCAGCCATTGAATACCACCAAGGCGAACTACAGGGTTACGAAGTTAGGCAATATTTGCTTAACAAATGGAACCGAAAATGTGCTTACTGCGACGCCGAAAATGTACCATTGCAAGTTGAGCATATTCATCCCAAATCTCAAGGCGGAAGCAATCGAATTTCTAATCTTTGCCTTGCTTGTCAGAAATGCAACCAGAAGAAAGGTACTCAGAAGATTGAACAATTCTTAGCAAAGAAACCTGACATTCTGAGTCGAATTCTTACACAATCCAAGCGCCCCCTAAAGGATGCTGCTGCGGTAAATTCGACTCGATGGACGTTATTTGATCACTTAAAAGAAACGGGGTTGCCTGTTTTAACTGGCTCAGGTGGACTGACCAAGTTCAATCGTAGTCGGCTGCAACTACCTAAAACTCATTGGCTTGATGCTGCTTGTGTCGGTCAAGTTGAAGCGCTAGAATTATTAACAAATAAGCCACTGCTAATCAAGGCAACTGGACACGGAACCCGTCAAATGTGTCGCACAGACAAATTTGGCTTTCCATCTCGGTACATTCCTCGAAACAAGTTTGTTAAAGGCTTTCAAACTGGTGACATCGTAAAAGCAATCGTCATCAGTGGCAATAAAATAGGTGAATATGTTGGTCTGGTTGCAGTTAGAACGACAGGTTCGTTCAACATCTCAGCATCAGAATTGGTGCAAGGAATTAGCCATAAATACTGCAAAATAGTTCACAGAAAAGATGGCTACAGTTACGCATATTAGGATTGACGGGGACTGAAGTCCCCCTTATAGCTTCCCTCTCAAGGCTAAAGCCATTGAGTTTCCCGCATCCCGTATTAATTTTTATGAGCGCGATCGCACAGTCTTTCCGATTTCAAACGCCAACGGTTTTAAGGAGGATACTTTAGCTGCATGCAGGGAAATTTGAGTGAAATTGACATCCGCAGCATCCTGCAATTAATTGAGTTAGGTCAGCGCACCGGAGAACTGTTCGTAGAGGCCTACAGCTTCATCGGCAACTCGGGTAATCTACCTACCCAGCGCTCCCCTGCGGGACAATCCTGGTATGTTTTCTGCTTCAACGGTCAGATTATTTATGCTACCCAGAGTGCGGGCAGTTTGTTTCGCTTGCGCGACTACCTGCGCCGCTACAAAGCAGACACCGCCCTCGACAAAATCCAAGTTCCCTATATGGCATCTACCAATGCCCCAGAATACGCGTACCTGTGGGCTTTGCTAGAAAACCACATTCTCACCCCAGCTCAAGGGCGCAACATCATCCACAGCATGATCCACGAAACCCTGTTTGACTTGCTCAGCCTCCACCAGGGTTCCTTCACTTTTGAAATGGGAGCGGCATTGGCTCCTCAACTCACCAGCTTAGACATTAGCTCGCTGCTGGCGAAGATTGTCCAACAGGTGCAGCAGTGGAAGCAGTTTCACCCTCACATTCAGTCGCCCAACCAATGCCCGATAATTTCAGATCCCGCCCAGCTCCGAGTCGCGCTGCCTGCCAATACCTTTAATACTCTCAGACGCTGGGCTGACGGTCACACTTCGATCCGCCAAATGGCGCGCTACCTCAACCGAGACGTGCTGACTGTGGCTAAGGCGATTTACCCTTTCGTGCAGCAGGGATTGGTGCAAGTATTTTTCCAGCCTTCTGTTGCCCCGGTCAACAACAAAATAGAATGGTCTTCTCCGGAAACCAAGGTCAAGAGAGTTGTCTGTATAGACGATGACAATGTGATTCGCAAAACAGTTGAGTCAATTTTAAACGAACAGGGTTACGAAGCTACTGGTATCAGCAATCCCCTCGAAGCCCTGAGTTTGGTTTTTAAACTCAAACCCGATTTAATTTTGTGCGACATCGCCATGCCCGAACTCGACGGCTACGAAATTTGCGCGATGCTGCGAAGTTCTAGTGCTTTCCGGCACACGCCCATTGTCATGTTGACAGGGATCGACGGATTTATCGATCGCGTTCAAGCCCGCATGGCAGGGGCGACTGACTACTTCACCAAACCTTTTGGCGAAAGCGAGTTATTAATGCTGGTAGAAAAATATGTAGGCCCGGGCTATCCTCCGGCGAATCTCTCGGAAAAATTATTAAGCCGATCGCTAGAACACGAATTTTGACATTCCCCTGGCTAAAGCCGAGGGGATTCTTGATTCATAGACTCAACTTGCCGATGCAGAATTACTTCAACATCAGTAGCGGTCAATTCTCCACAAGCGTTCGGATCTAAGATCCAAGTTCCGACGTGCCCCGTCGTACTTAATCCCCGACTCAGGATGTTTCTAGCTGCGTTATAGTCACGGTCTAGCACGCATCCACACTGACAAACGTGCGTTCGCGTTGATAGACTCTTCTTAACAATTGTCCCACAGCTAGAGCATTCTTGACTTGTTCCATTGGCTGGCACGGCAACTGTAATTCTTCCGAATACTTTACCGAAATACTCTATCCATGTTCGGAACATATACCAAGATGCGTCGTTAATGGATTTAGCTAGACAGTGATTCTTCACCATATTTTTAATCCTCAAATCTTCGTAGGCTACACAGTCGTTAGACTGGATAACGCATCTTGCCAATTTCACAGCAAAATCTTTGCGCTGTCTACTTATTTTGAGGTGGCGCTTGGATAGAGTCACTCTAGCTTTTTTTCTGTTCTGTGAATCCTTGACTCGTTTTGAAACTCGTCTTTGGGCTTTTTTTAGTCTGCGCTCTCCCTTGTGGAGAAAACGCGGATTTTCGACTGTAACACCATTAGAGTCTGTATAGAACTCTTTTAGTCCTACGTCTAATCCAATGGAATTGCCTGTGACTTCAATCCTTTCATTTCGGTCAATTTGAATGCAAAACTGGACGTAATGCCCGTCTGCTCGCCTCATTAAGCGTACTCGCTTGATTTGAGTAACCTGATATAAATGTAAGTCGCGCGTTCCTTTTAATTTGAGTTTCCCGATTCCCTTCTTGTCGGTAAAAGTGATGGATTTTCGGTCTGTTGTCAGACGCCACCCGGTCGTTTTGTATTCGACTGAGCGGTTGTCTTTCTGGAATTGCGGAAATCCCTTTTTCCCAGGAGTTTTCTTTTTACAGTTGTCGTAGAATCGGGCGATTGCCGACCACGCTCTTTCTGCGCTAGATTGCCGAGCCATGCTGTTCAACTCATCGCAAAACGGAAATTCTTTTGCTAAAACAGCACTGTACTTATTCAAGTCATATTTATTAACTTTTGAGTTATCCATCCAAAAGCGCAATGCTTTGTTACGGATGAACTGCACTGTTCTAATTGCTTCATCTACAGCGTCAAATTGCTGCTTTTTGCCGTATGCTTTGAATTCAAAAACTAGCATGACTTCGAGGTCATCACGATATTCTTATGCTAGCAGCGCCAGCTTAATACGATCGACTTTATTCACAAAACTTGACAAGTATGTGCTGTGGCCTAAATTAGGAGAAAGCCGTCCTAGAAGGACGGGGTTTAAAGCCCAAGTTCGGGATAAGCCAATAAATTCCGCACTGATGGCACGATTGGAGCTTTTTTGTACAGAAGCAACCCGCTCGCTGTCGGGACAGTCACAGAGAGAAAGCTTTCTCTCTGCGGGCGATCGCGCCATAAACTAGAATATATAAATTCGCGCGCTGGCCGTCCGGCGTCTGTAAAACTCAGTTCAATTTCTCGATCTCTGTCGGGCCGAAGTCGCTCAAAGTGCAAATATAATAGACTTGTTCTCCACTTGCAGCCGATCGCCAAAACAGATGGGCAGTTAGACCGCCGAACTTCAAGAAGGTTCTCAAGTACAAATCATGGGAGCATCTCAGTTTTGCATTTTTTGATGTGCTTTGTTTTGAGACGTTAAATCTTAAAGGAATGCAACGCCTTTGGGAACGCAAAATCTCTGATTTAGCTTGTGGGGAGTTTCTGAAAATTGTGAAATAGGTTGCTCAGAAAAAAGATAAGCAGGTGATTTTTATTGATCGATGGTATCCATCCAGTAAGACTTGTTCAAATTGTGGTCATGTCCTAACAGAATTAGATTTGTCGATAAGAGAATGGCGTTGTCCATCTTGTCAGTCAGTAAATGGACGAGATGAAAACGCAGCTAAAAATAACTAACTTGCTGGTTTTTCTTGGCATCGACCGCTAAGCTAGGCGATGTGAGACAGGCCAAAACCTGCAATTGCTGTTCGATCTTAGAATCGCCGCGCGTTTACGCCCCCGGAGCATCTTAAAAAAAGGACGGTTATAGTTATGTTTCATAGACCGAGCTCCAATATTCCTCCCAACACCGACTTGAGTACGGGTACGATGTGGGTTTCCCAGAGAGAAGAATTATGATTAGTGGCAGCCCAGACTTTATATTACCAGGACAAGGCATAGATCAGGCTCCGGAATTCCAAGAACTAGAAACTCCCGAAGGCGAGCTGCACCTGCGGTTCTACGTTCCTTCGGGGAACGAGTTCGCACTGCCGGCGACAGGGATTAGAGAGGTGCTATCCCCCTCCCCAGACCGGATGACACCCATTCCCAACGTTTCCTCATTGCTTTTAGGTACGCTAAACATGAGAGGACGAGTGATTTGGGTGGCAGATCTGGGCCAATTTCTGGGGGACCAAACACCTCTGAACACCGATCGACCCGAAATCCCGATCGTGGCTGTGGAAGACCAAGATACGATTTTGGGGCTGGCAGTCGATCGAATTGTGGGGATGGACTGGCTCGACGTAGACCAACTGCACTCTCAGAACAATGCACCAGACGGCATGATTCCATTTCTGAGGGGAGAATGGATGTTAGGTGCACCAGCTCAGAAAGTGCTCCGACTGCTAGATCAAGTGAAAATTCTGCGCTCTGCGCGGTGGGCAGCGTGAAATCGATTTTAGATTTGCGATTTGCGATTTTCGATTGGGGTCTAATATCAACAGTCACAGGACTTGAGGCACGCATCTAAACATTCAAGCAAGATAAAAATCTAAAATCTCAAATCTAAAATCTAAAATCAAAAGAGGGCGGCAAATGGCAACAAGTACCAACTTTCAGCAGGACTACCAACGGGCAGAAGCGGCCTACATGGATGGCAACTATTCAGAAGCTGCGGCCCTAGTTTATCAATTAGTAGAAGATTTTCCCGAAGACCCCAGCGCTCGCTTGCTATGCGGGCACATCTACTGCTACGGACTGCAACAGTATGAGGTGGCACGGGAACAGTACATGGTGGTGCTGAGCCTGAGTGACGACCCGAGTTTGGTCGAACACGCTCACGGCGGTATTAGCCACACAGACCAATTTTTATCCGGAGAACTGCACACGGAAAGTTTCGAGGCTTTGTCTGCGGAAACTGAATTGGAATTCTACCCAGACTTGTCTATGGAGGAAGGGTTGGAAGACCCGGATTTAGCACTTTTCCAAGGGAATTCTCCATCCATGTCCTATGGGAGTCAATCGCCACAGGACATGGAAAACGAGGACTTGGCAGATTTGGGCATGAGCGGGTTGGAGTGGGAACCACAAGACAGCAGTGCTGCAACTTCTATCGAAGATTCAACCAACCCCTTTGCTGGCGACAGCGGCGGAATGGCCGCTTATGCTGATGCGTCCGAGCCGCTAGACATGGACGAATTCGGCTCGGACTTGGGAGATCCTTTTGGCTTAGATGACCCAGGGTTTGATGCTGGTGACTTGTCTGATAGCAAAGTTTCTGGTTCGAGGGCGCCTTATTCAGGAGAGTTGTTTTCAGAAGCTCCTACTCAGGTACTCAACGGTCAAAGTTTTGCTGGCTCCGAAAGCGGGAATGCCTTCGACTCGGAGCAATTAGACTCCCCCACTGGGCCGTCTGACAATTTTGGCGAACCTTTTGCACCGCTCGATTTGCCAGACGAACTTGACTTGAATGATGACGACTACGACTATCAATCCCCGCCCGTGACCGGGCAAAATCAAGGTCAGAAGCCACCCCTGTCAGAAGAGGCAGACCCTTTTGCTCAGCCGATGTCCTCGGGTTTTGGGTCTTCTCGATCGCAAAGCAAGCAGCCCAATAATGACTCGGAATACTCGTCAAATTATTCGCTGGCGGAAGACGAAACGCTGTTGATGGGAGGTGCTGTCCCCAATTCTCAGAGTCAAAGGTCGAGCCGGGGACAATTTAATTCTGCCGATCGCTCAAACTCTAACAGCAACGGTTACGGCGACTCGGAACCACCGGCCTTTGGCTCCATGGACAGCTTTGAGCTAGATGCTTTTGATGACGACGCTTTCAGCGATTCTTTTTCTCTCGACGAAAACGAGCAAGCGACTGCTTTCGGGGCTGCCACCAAGAACAGCAGCGACTGGTCGTCAAGAACAGGGAGCACTCAAGAACACAGCGGCTTTTTAGACGAATTTGACGATTTTGACGATTTGGGCAATTTGCCGGATTTTGATATCTCAGAAGATGCCAACAGTTCGATCCTGACTAGAGGTAACACCAATTTCGGCAACTCGACCAGCGGCATGATGGGTACGAGCGGCAGCGGTCTGGACTTTGACAACAGCGACGGCTCGGCAATTCGAGACGATGAGATTTTTAGCATTTCGGGCCCTGCTGATGCTTCGGTGCCGACTTTTGCTCCGACTGAAAGTGAGGCGATCGATTCTTCGGTGACTGTAGAACAGGGCGGGCTGGCTTTCTTGGAAAATGCCCCTCTGTTTACCAAACAGTTGTACACGGCGATCGGGGCTGGATTGGTTTCTCTGGTAGCTGTGGCTTTCGTGACTAACATTGCTTCCTATCAAGCTCTGAAGCAAGACAAGCCGGAGGCGATCGTTTACCTGCGCCAAACAGGCTGGGTAATGACGGCTGCCGCAGGCTTTACGAGCTTTTTGACTTCTTGGGGCATCGGCCAGTTGATCGCCAAGCAGGTACGCAAGTCCTCGGACAATTTGCAAGCTCAGTTCGATGCTGTATCTCAAGGAACTTTGGACGCTCGGGCTACAATTTACTCGGAAGATGAATTTGGCAAAATGGCTGCTAAATTCAACCACATGGCGAAGGTGATCCAAACTACGATTAGCGATACCAGACGCAAGTCTGACGAGCAGGAACAGGCAAAAGAAGACTTGCAGCGCCAAGTGATTCGCTTGCTAGATGACGTGGAAGGAGCGGCTCGGGGTGACTTGACGGTGACGGCGGAAGTGACGGCAGACGTTTTGGGTGCTGTTGCTGACTCGTTTAACTTGACAATTCAAAACCTGCGCGAAATCGTCCATCAGGTGAAGCAGGCGGCTCGGGAAGTTAGCAAAGGCGCTACGGATAGTGCGAAGTTTGCGGGCGATTTGTCTTCTGATGCGCTGCGGCAGGCTGAGGAACTGGCGGCGACGCTGAATTCGGTGCAAGTCCTCACCGATGCGATTCAGCGGGTCGCAGAGAGTGCTAGAGAGGCGGAAGAAGTGGCCCGGGGCGCGGCGGCAACGGCTCTGAAAGGCGGTGAGGCTGTGGAGCGGACGGTGGCCGGGATTTTGGAAATTCGAGAAACGGTAGCAGAAACCACGAGAAAAGTCAAGCGGTTGGCGGAAGCTTCTCAAGAAATTTCTAAGATTGTGGGTTTGATTGCGGCGATCGCCTCTCGGACGAATTTGTTGGCTCTCAACGCTAGTATTGAGGCGGCGAGGGCTGGGGAATCGGGTAGGGGTTTTGCGATCGTGGCGGATGAGGTGCGGCAGTTGGCAGATCGATCGGCGAAATCTTTGAAAGAAATCGAGCAGATCGTGATGCAAATTCAAAGTGAAACCGGCGCGGTAATGACGGCGATGGAAGAAGGTACGCAGCAGGTTATTGAGGGTACAAGATTGGCAGAACAGGCGAAGCGATCGCTTGAAGATATCATTCAAGTTACTAATCGAATTGACGTGCTGGTGCGATCGATTACAGCGGACACTGTGGAGCAGAACGAAACAGCTCGCTCGGTCGCCAGTGTGATGCAAGCTGTCGAATTAACTGCTCAGGAAACGTCCCAAGAAGCGCAGCGAGTTTCGGGTGCTTTGCAAAATTTGGTAGGTGTTGCTCGCGACCTTTTGACATCAGTAGAAAGGTTCCGAGTAGAAACAGCAGAAAGACAATAATTGATTGTTTAATGCTTTTTTTACTTCCTGATTTACAAGCACATTAGTGTGGCAATGATGGCAAATAAAAAGCAACCTCGCAGTCTTGAACCGACTGCGGGGATGCCAATCCAGCACCTAAACAAACTAGGAGTTGTACGGATGAACGATAACATAGTAGAGGTAATTTCTGGCATCTTTGGCGAAATTCAGCCGACGGGGTGTATTATCTGTACTCTCTCAAAAAACAGCAGGGGCTATGCCAACAAAAGACTTAAGATTGACGGTGAATGGAAGACGCTTACAGTTCACCGTTTAGTATTGGAAAATAGCTTGGGTCGTCCGATTAGACCAGAATACTTTTGTTGCCATAGTTGCGATGTTCGTAACTGCATTAATCCTAATCATTTATGGGAAGGTTCTCGACTAGATAATTCTCAAGATAGGTTTAGAAAAGGACGGATTAAAGATGTAGGAAGCACATCGGCGCCTCAACCTCAAAAACTACTGCGAGGCGTAGAAATAATTCCTGGAATTCGGGCTGAAATACAGCCAAACGGCTGCATGATTTGCACCTTGGCAAAAAGAAGTGATGGTTACGCAATTAAGGGTACTAAAGTTAAGGGCAAAACTCAAAGTTTCTACGCTCACAGATTGGTACTCGAACACAAACTGGGACGGCCTGTCAAACCCGGTTATTTTGCGTGTCACAGTTGCGACGATCGCGGTTGTGTCAATCCAGACCATTTGTGGGAAGGAACTCCCGCCGATAACTCCCGCGATGCCATAGAAAAAAACCGCTTTCCTTTCGTGCCCGGCAATATATGCCCTACCCGGAAACTAAAAGCCGAACAGGTACAGCAGATTCGCTATCTTTTAAGCGAAGGGATGTCGAAAGCAGAAATAGCCAGGACATTTGCCATATCTCGCAGTCAGATCATTCTGTTGTCAAGGGGCGAGATATACAGAGACATTCTCTAAAACTACTAACATAGACCCAATACAAGAACGCTTAAAATCAGGAATAAAACTATGCTGCCGGAGCAACAACAGAGGATCATGGGCTACTTTATTGAGGAGGCAAAAGACCACCTCAATACGATCGAACAAGGCTTGCTCAACCTACAAGCGACGATCGAAGACCCAGAACTGGTTAACGAAGTATTTAGGGCGGCTCACTCTGTCAAAGGAGGAGCCGCAATGCTAGGTCTGACTAGCATTCAGCAAACCTCTCACCGACTAGAAGATAGTTTTAAAATTTTAAAAGAGTGCAGCGTTAAAGTAGACCAACAGCTAGAGTCGCTGTTTTTGCGAATTTTTGACACGTTACAAGGGCTGTTAGAGCAATTGTCGGGGCCTTTTGGGCTGACAGAGGAATTGGGAGAGCAGATGGTTCGAGAATTAGAACCTGTATTTGAAGAACTCAACGGGCACTTGGGGGGACTCGTCGGACACTGCGCTAACGATTCAGACGAAAGCAGCCCGCTGCCAATACCACAAACAGTTATGGCCCGAATGGGAGCCGGGACGTTTAACTCATCGATGAGTTTTGCGGACTCGGATTCAGCTTACGCATCCGATCTCACAGAAACGGAAGAAACCGCGCTGCATCTGGTATTTGACTCGGATGTGCCGGCGAGGATGCGGGAAATGCTGCAAGAGTTCAAACAGCCTGAGGGCTCTGACAGCAGGCGACAACTTAGGAATATTTGTCGGAACTTGAAACTGGCGGGGGAGGAATTTGAACTGCCCCAGTGGATAGAATTGATCGCTGTGGTAGAAAAGGCGATCGCCAACTCAGAAAATACCTACCGCACCTTAGCCCCAACGGTCATCAAAGACATCAAACAAGCGCAAGAACAGGTACTTTTGGGTCAATCTGGGTCGATCGCACCCAGCGCCAAACTTCTGGCGCTGGTGCCGGCGGTTGTGGTTCCGGAAACAGATTTTGAAGACTTGCTGGCATTCGCTCAACCGGGTAGGTTGGGTTCAAATGCGGTCTCTGTTGAAGATGCGGCCTGGGATCTGGCTTTGGGCGGCGATTCCCCGGATGGATCGAACAAGTTGCTGCCAACAATTTCTGGGCTCAGCATAGACGAGCTGTTCGAGCAACTCGACGGCGACGAAAGTGACGATTGCGCCGGAGGTCGATCGCCGTTGGACAATGCCCCAGGGTTCGGAGAATCAGATGTAGAGACTGGTTCTTTTAGAATCTCGACGCGCACGGGCCCGGAAGTGGGCGCGGCCGAACTCAACACCTTAGCAGACTTGTTTGAAGGCGAATCTCCGGATCTCGACGGCGCTTGGGAAGAAGAAGAAGATCTGGACTACGTACAATCTGCTTCTAGGATGCCGACGGGGGGAATCATGGAATTAGATGATGATGACAATTCCGGCGATTTTACTGATTTGTTGTTTGACGAATACGGTGAGGAAAATTCGGAAACGAATGCGAGGACTCCTTTAGAGGATCTCACGAGTTTGTTTGGGGACGATTTGCTGTTTGGAGGTGAGGCTGATGGTTCGGCGGTGGCAGCCGATCGCGAAAATGCGGGTTTAAAGCAGCCGCCAACTCGCAAACAGCTTGAAACAAACAGGCAGGGTTTGGATCGGGGAGAGGGCAGGGTCGGCATTACCAGGAGGCAAGCTGATGAAGATGCTCTCGGTACGCTTTTGGACGAAGTGGCAGCCCAAACTTCTGTTGTGACGGCAGATGCTGATTTGGATAACTTGTTCGGCAATTTAGGCTCATCTGAGGAAGCGACTGTACCGGCAGTTTCCGAGGAGTATGCTCTCAACCCGGATGCTTTCGACGCAGAATTCTCGAATCTACTAGCAGGTGGTGGCAATGATTCAGGGGATGTAGAAAAACTGACTGTAGCCGAAATAGATGATTTCGAGTTGCTCTCTGGGGTGGAGGAAGACTCGGATTTCAGCGAGCTGTTGAGCATTACTTCTGATTTCCTTTCTTCTGAAGGTGAAGATGGGGAGAGCAGGGGCGATCGATCTTTAGCTACTGGCAGCACACCAAATGAGGAAAGTGGCAGCGTTTTTAATATGACATCAAATTCTGATTCTGATTCTGATTTAGATATTTCTGCGGATGGAGATTGGCTAGAAGATGCTTTTGGCCTGGAAGACGAGTCTGCACAATCGACCAACCTGGATCTGGAGGATACCGATTTAGATGCGCTGTTTGGGGAGATTACGTCGGACTCGATTTCTGAGGATGAGGAGACTGGGCGCGATCGGCAGGCGGTTCATTCCCAAGAAGCGGCGAATTTGGCAGATCTGTTCGGTTCTGTACCTACGGGTACTGAGTATGACGGGGAAGCTTCGGAAGAAGTCGATGGGGATTGGTTGAATTTAAATGGGGATTCTCAATTGCCCAGTGCTGGTACGGCAGCGGATGAGGGGGACTTGGCGAGTTTGTTCTCGGACTCGGAGGCTACTGTTTCGGAGGCAGGCTTGACAGATTTGGCAGCGGCTGAATTGGGGCTATTGTCCGATCGTCCTGATGCGGAAATTGCCAGTGTCGAGTCTGATGAGGGCACTTTCGATTTGTTGGAGGATATGTTTGGCGAAGCGCCTCCACCGTCGGTGGATGCCGAAGCTGGTTTTGATTTGCAGGAGTTGTCGGCCGAAGTTCCTGAGAGTTTGTTCGACTCTGAAGGTGCGGATTTGTTCGATCGAGCTCAAACAGATGCGGCTAGTGAATCCGACGAGGAGGAAGATGATTTGTTTGGCGCGCTGGAAACGGATTTTGCGGCTGGCGATTTAGAGGTGATGTCGTCAGAATCTCTCGATGGGATGTTTGAGGGCGATGCTGATTTGCTGGCAGCTCTCGAAACCGGGGCGACTCTCAACACCGAAGAGTTGGATGCTTTTGATGATTTGTTGGATTCGCTAGATGCTGGGCCTCTGGTGACTTCGGAACTGACGGGCTTTGGCGACGATGAAGAAGAATTGAGCGCAGCCGGTGCAGCAGAGTTGGAAGATGAGTCGCTGGCGGACTTTTTTAGCGACATTCAATCAGGCACTGAGGATTCCGAAGGCAATTTTGACGATTTAGAAGCACTGTTACTCGCAGGCGGTGCAGGGGTGGCAATGGCAGCCTCTGGGGGAGCAAATCCAAGTCCAGTAACGACGGAAGTTTTCTCCGATCTCGAAGATCTGCTGAGCGAGAGCGCAACTATGCCGGAAATTCCAGCACCGGCGAAAACTGCCCGCAAAGCACCACCCGCTCCTGCTGCCGAGAGCGACGACGAATTTGGTGACTTAGAAAAACTGCTGGAAGATCCCAAGGACAGCGGCCGTCAAGGCGAAACCAATATCGGACAGTCGTCGGTCAACAACAGACCCAGGCGGAATGCCCGCGCGGGCGGGTTCGGCGACCAAACCATGCGCGTACCGGTCAAGCAACTGGACAACCTCAGCAACTTGATGGGGGAACTGGTAGTCAACCGCAACAGTTTGGAGCAAGACCAAGAACGGATGCGGCAGTTTTTGGACAATTTGCTGCACCAAGTGACGCTGCTGAGCGATGTCAGCCAACGGACTCAGGATTTCTACGAGCGGAGTCTTTTGGAGATTGCTTTGCTGGCAAACCGCCAGGGACATCGATCGGCATGGCGCTCAGAGGAGTCGTCCCACCAACGCGAAAGCGCTTGGAGACCAGAGGAAATGGACAGGTTTACTCCTTTCCACAGTTTGGCTCAGGAGATTATCGAGCTGATCGTGCGGGTGCGGGAGTCGGCGGCGGACATTGAGTTTTTGGTGGATGAGGCGGATCAGGTGACTCGCCAACTGCGCCAAGTCACGACTCAACTGCAAGAAGGTTTGACTCGCGCCCGGATGAAGCCGTTTGCGGAGACAACGGACAGGCTGTTCCGGGCGGTGCGGGAAATTGGGATTAAGTGCGGGAAGCAGGCTCAGTTGCAGGTTGAGGGTAAGGATATTTTGATCGACAAGATGATTGTGGATCAACTTTATGACCCGATGACTCACTTGGTGAACAATGCGATTACCCACGGAATCGAAGCGCCGGAGGTGCGTTTGGCGGCCGGGAAGCCTGCGATGGGCAGGATTACGATTCGGGCTTTCCACCAAGGGAATCAAACGGTGGTTTCGGTTTCTGACGATGGGGCTGGAATTGACCCGCAAAAGGTGAAGGCGAAGGCGATCAAGCAGAATTTGTTGACGGCGGCTCAGGCTCAGAGGATGTCTCGCTCGGAAGTTTACAATTTGCTGTTTATGCCCGGTTTCAGCACTCAGGAACAGGCGACGGAGTACGCCGGTCGGGGGGTCGGCATGAACGTTGTGGAGACCTCCTTGCACGAAATTCGGGGGACTGTGGGGATTGATTCGACGATCGGCAAAGGCACGGTATTTACCATCCGTTTGCCTCTGGTGCTGAGTATTTCTAAGGCTCTGACTTGCATTAGCGATCGAGCTCGGATTGCTTTCCCGATGGACGGAGTGGAGGACATGATCGATGTACCTCGCGATCAGGTAACGACTGGGGCAGACGGTTTGCCTTGCATTGAGTGGCGGGGTTCGATTTTGCCGTTCCGCCCGCTGCGGGATTTGCTGGGTTACAACCGCCATTTGGGCCGGGGCAGTGTTTACGGGTTTAATACTGACGATGACATGATTTCGGTGATCGTGCTGCGGTCTGCTGGGAATTTCTTGGCGGTGCAGGTGGATCAGGTTTCGACGGAACAGGAAATTGTGATCAAGCAGTTGGAGGGGCCTGTGCCGAAGCCGATCGGGATTGCGGGTGCTACGGTGCTCGGGGACGGCAAAATTGTGGCGATCGCCGACGTTCTGGAATTGATTGATTTGGCTACTGGCAGGCTGCGGAAGGAAGCTGGCGGTACGCTTTGGGATGAAAGTGGCGATCGGGCTGCTGCGGAGGCTGCTGAGGAGAAGACTGAGCCTACTGTGCTGATTGTGGACGATTCGATTACAGTGCGATCGCTCTTGTCGATTACTTTTGAGAAAGCTGGCTACCGAGTTGAGGAAGCTCGCGACGGTAAGGAAGCTTGGGAAAAGATGAAATCTGGCCTGCCTTGCGATATCGTGTTCTGCGATATTGAGATGCCGAGAATGGATGGTTTAGAACTGCTTTCTCGGATGCAGAAGGATGCGGTTTTGTGCGAATTGCCGATCGCGATGCTAACTTCTCGCGGTGCTGACAGACACCGCCAAATGGCTTACAGTTTGGGCGCGAAGGGTTATTTCACTAAGCCTTATTTGGAGGAACAGTTGATGGATGCTGCTGCTCGGATGCTGAAGGGTGAAGTTGTTGGTGCTCCGGCTGTTGTCTAGGTTGGGTAACGTGTGAATGGGTATGAGTTCTGTGAGGGCTAAAGTCCTCGCAGGACTTTTGTGCGATCGGGTTAATTAACTGTCATACTTGTAGAGTAATATCGGATTTTTTTAACCACAGAGAGCGCAGAGGGCACAGAGAGAGAAGATAAAGATGAATAATTTATGATGCAATAAGTAAGGTTCGTAGTGTGGACTTTAGTCCGCAGTATTTTGCGGACTAAAGTCCACACTACGAACGATTTTTGTTATGGTAATCAGTCGGACGTGATATGATATCATGTCCAAAAACAGGCGATTGAAAAAGGTACAAATCAAGCAAAAAGTTTTGAACTTGACTGCTGGTGGTTTAGATTAATTAGCAACTGGATGGATTATGAAGAAACGATTATTTTTGAAAGCTGCTGTAGCAACAGTCAGCATGGCATGGTTGTCGTCTTGTTTGCCTGAAAATTTAGATGTTATGGCTGCTAGCAATGGTGTTTTTGAAGTTACTAAAACTGAGGAAGAGTGGCGCAAACTTTTGACTCCGGCACAGTTTGATGTGTTGCGAAAACACGCTACTGAACGCTCTCATACTAGCATTCTCGACAAGCAATACGGCAAGGGAATTTATGCGTGTGCTGGGTGTGATTTGCCACTTTTTACATCCAAAACTAAATTTGATAGCGGTACTGGTTGGCCAAGTTTTTACGAACCCATCAAAGGGGCGATCGCCACATCGATCGATAATTCGCTGTTTGGGACTAGAATTGAGGTGCATTGCCGTCGCTGCGGCGGGCATTTGGGTCACGTATTTGATGACGGCCCTGCACCTACTGGGAAACGCTACTGCATGAATGGTGTTGCGATGAAATTTATTGCTGGCTGATATTGTTTCACGGGTAATTCTGTGGTGTGAAATCCGATAATCCTCCGCGCGCCAAATCCCAGGTGCAGGCCGATTCGTGCGGATGGTATAGTGATTTTTGGAGAGCATCTCAGTTTGGAATTTATAGTGCAATACGGTTTACTTAAGATGGTCATTGCGAGGAACGAAGCAATCTCCGTGTCTATGTCTCATAAGATTTTACCTCCAGGGTACTCTTAAGTAAACGGTATTGATTTATAGTGCGTTTGGAATTTATAGTGCGAGCGTCCCCGCTCGCGAGTTGTAAAATACGCGAGCGGGGACGCTCGCACTATAAAATAAAAAAAATGCTTTTCGCAAAAATGAGATGCTCCCGATTTTTGGGGCGAAAGGACGAAAGGGCGATCGAGGTTATGAATGGACGCTGAAGAACTTTTAGAAAGATACGCAAAAGGCGAACGGAGCTTTCAGTCGGCTATGCTCAGAGGAGTAGACCTCAAAGGTGCAGACTTAAGTGGGATAGACTTAACATCTGCAAACTTGACAGCAGCAGAGTTGAATGAGGCTAACTTAACCGGAGCAAGGCTTAATAGTACAAACCTCACCAAGGCATCTCTGAAAGGTACAAATTTGAGGGGTTTATTAGAAGCTTCTGGTGCAAACTTCACTGATGCAGATTTGTGCGGTGCTGATTTGAGTAAATCCAATTTAAATCATGCTAAGTTTATAAATGCCAACTTGAATGAAGCAAACTTAAGTGATGCCCAACTAACTGCTGCAAACTTCACTGAAGCATCCTTGATTGAAGTGTGTTTGAGTAGAGCAAAACTCCATAGTGCAAACCTGACTCAGGCAAACTTGACTGAAGCAGACTTAAGTCGGGCAGATATAACTAGCATAAAAATCAAAGATACCAATCTTCAGGGAGCAAAGCTGCGCGGTGTGAATTTGTCTCAGCATGACTTGTCGGGCATGAATCTAGCAAATGCGGATTTAGCTGGAGCCGAATTGATACAAGTAAATCTAAGAAACGCTTGTTTGCGGGGTGCAAATTTAGAGAGAACAGGTCTTCAAAGAGCTAATTTGATGCGAGCAAATCTGGAGAAAGCCAAGCTTAAAAAAGCCGATTTGACTGAAGCACAAACTTATGGTATGAACATCAAGGATGCAGACTTCACTGGTGCGATTATGCCTGATGGAGAATTTTACATACCGGAAACCAGTCAACAAGAATCCCAAAAAGTGACATCTATGACGCGCAAAATTATTCGTACTGACAAAGCACCGGCACCTGTGGGCCCTTACAATCAAGCGATCGCCGCAACGGGCACTATGCTGTTTGTAGCCGGTCAAATTGCGATCGACACTAGACTAAACGATATCGTCTACACCGACGACGTGGCCAAGCAAACCGAACAAGTGATGGCCAATCTCGAAGCGATTCTCACAGAAGCCGGCGCTACTTGGTTGGATGTCGTAAAAACTACGGTTTTTCTCAAAAACATGAATGATTTTGCCGCTGTGAATGCGGTTTATGGGAAATATTTTGATGAGAAAACTGCACCGGCGCGCGCTTGTGTGGAAGTTGCTCGTTTGCCGAAAGATGTTTTGGTAGAGATTGATTGTATTGCTGTGATTTGATTCGAGCTTCGTTTGAGATCCCCGACAACTTCTGCAAAGTCGGGGATTTCAATATTTTGTTTGTTTAATGTTTTTGCAGTTCAGAAACTTGAATTTTAGGCAGTTCTTTCCATTCGGGTTCAATGGGTGAATAGCAACAGTAGCATACCGCTAAACAGTCATATTCAGCATTCGGAATTTCAGGCGTGTACTCCTCTAAACGGGAAACTTCCCAATCTCCCCAACGAACGTGAGTGCTGGTAGAAGGGAATTTGGGATCTGCACTCTCCTTAAATTGGGCAAAGTTTCGCAGGCGATCGCCCGTTTTAGGCAGAGGTTTGTCTGAGTAGTCATAGTGTTCTGCTAGGATACTCGTGAGAGCACCTGTATGGGAAAGCAATCTATCCTCCCATCCAGGGGAAGAAAGCGATTCTGTTTTGAAAATTATCAACCGTTTTGGCATTGATTTATTCCTCTCTCTCGTGTTGGGGTTCATATGGACTCGGTGGAAACTCTGTCAACCCTTCAAAGACACAATCAACCTTCAGTATCGAATCACTTGTTTTTTCCCATCGAATTAATTCCCATCCCTGACGCTTTGCCATTTGCTGGCATTTCTCTGGATCGGTTGCACTATGACGGCTAATATTCTCGTCGGGATCGTAGCGAGGTTTTGATGTCATCTCGATAGTCATTGGTCATTGGTCATTGGTCATTAGTATTTATACCAATTATCGCCTCATCTTGCAACAATCCTGAGTGTTAAGCTTGTTTCCAGAAAGACTGTTTGCAAGGTGCGTCGATCGCTCGATTGTCGATTTTTTTGAGGGATTTTTAATGGCGACACACCCTACAGCTAAGCATACTTTATATTTTATTCAGTCCGCGGAGGCGGACTTCGTTTGTATAGTAGCGGTTTCAACCGCCGAATGATACTGAGGGGAAAGTGCGCGACTGTATGAACTTCCACAGCCGATCGCACTTTTGTCGATCTGTCGCTGTCGCGCACCTACTCCCAAATCAATCTGAAACAATCAGATTTAATCTCAATTAGCAATTACTAATTACTAATTACCAGTTACCAATCAGCAATTAGCAATTACTCCAAAAGCAATTACCAATTACCAACTGTCAACTATTTATTCAACGCTTCGCGGGCGGCTACCGCTTCGTCGGGATGAATGTTCAAACGGGTCAAATTAATTCGACCTTTATTGTCAATTTCTCGCACTTTGACAATCACTTCATCATTCACAGCTAACTCGTCTTCCACTTTCCCAACACGGTAGTCCGCTAACTGGGAAATGTGAATCATTCCTTCTTTGCCAGGGAGAATTTCGACAAAAGCGCCGATCGGAATAATTCGAGTTACGCGGCCGACATACACGTCTCCAGCATTCAACTTGCGCGTCATGCCTTGGACAATGTTGTAAGCCCGCTGAGCTTTTTCGCTGTCGTTACCAGCAATTGTCACGGTTCCGTCATCTTCGATGTCAATCTTGACACCGGTTTCTTCGGTGATGGCTTTGATTGTTTTGCCACCTGGCCCAATGACCAAACCAATAAATTCGGGATCGATTTTCAGCGTTAGCAAACGCGGTGCAAACGGCGACATTTCCTTGCGGGGAGTGTCGATGGTTGCTAGCATTCTTTCTAAAATGTGCAGTCTCGCAGGTTTGGCTTGACGGATGGCATTTGCGATTACATCTAAGGGCAAACCTTTGATTTTCATGTCCATTTGCAAAGCAGTAATTCCGGTGTCGGTACCGGCTACTTTGAAGTCCATGTCGCCTAAGAAGTCTTCAATTGCTTGAATGTCAGTCAAGATTCGGACTTCATCGCCTTCTTTGATTAATCCCATTGCCGCGCCGCTGACGGGTTGCGAAAGGGGAACGCCTGCATCCATTAACGCTAGCGTTGAGGCGCAAACTGAACCCATTGAGGTTGAACCGTCGGAGGAGAGGATTTCGGAAACTACGCGAATGACGTAGGGGAAATCTTCTTTGGATGGCAAAACTGGCAGCAAAGCGCGTTCTGCAAGGGCTCCATGACCGATTTCTCGGCGTCCGGGCGATCGCATCGGCTTGGTTTCTCCCACGGAAAATGGGGGGAAATTGTAATGATGCAGGTAGCGTTTGTCTTGCTGCGGGTGCAAGTCATCGGCTAAATCTTGGGCGTCTCCTGGGGTTCCCAGAGTTGCTGCGGACAAGACTTGGGTTAAGCCGCGATTGAACAGCGCACAGCCGTGTACTCGCGACGGCAGCACCCCTACACGACAAGAAACGTGTCGCACCTCGTCTAGCTTGCGGCCGTCTACACGGACGCCATCTTCGATGATTTGCTTCCGCATCATTTTCTTGGTAACGTCTTTGAAAACGTTGCCAATTGTCTTGCTGTTGGCGGTGGCTGCTAGTTTTACCGGATCGTCTTCGGCCAATTCGGCGATCGCAGCTTCGACTTCATTTGCCTTAACTTCGTCCAAAGCTGCATTCCGTATTGTTTTGTCTTTTTCAAATCTTGACAAAATGATGCGGATGGGTTCTTGGGCGCGATCGCGAATAAAGTTTTCGAGGATGGAATCTTGGGATGGCCGTTCCTCTACCACTAAATCAATGCCCAATTCGGCCATGATTTCGCGCTGGGCTTGAATCAAGTCACAGGTTGCTTCGTAGCCGAAGTCGATCGCCTCGATGATATCCTGTTCCGGCAATTGGTTGGCGCTGGCTTCCACCATGATTACTCCGTCTGGAGAACCGGCTACCACGAGATCCAACTCACCTTCTTTGATTTCGCTGTAGGTGGGATTGATAATGAAATCGTCCCCTACCAAACCAACTCGCACGGCCGCCATCGGCCCGTAAAACGGCATTTTTCCTAGCAGAATCGCTACGGAAGCGCCCGTCACGGCCAACACATCTGGGGGCACTTGTTCGTCCATCGACAGCGTTGTGGCTACAACTTGGATGTCATCTCGCAACCAGCTAGGGAATAGCGGACGCAGCGGTCGATCGATCAAACGCCCAGTCAAAGTCACTTTTTCTGGGGGACGCCCTTCCCGGCGCAAAAATCCACCGGGAATTTTACCGCCAGCGTAGAGTCTCTCTTCGTAATCCACCAACAGGGGCAGGAAATCTATTCCCTCTCTCCCCTGCGATCGAGTCGCTGTCACTAAAACCGCCGTGTCACCTGACTGAATCAACACTGCACCGCCTGCTTGAGGCGCCAGTAAACCAATCTTCAGTCTAATATCCCGTCCATCAAAAGATATTGACTTGTCTATCTCTACCATGTAGCACTGCTTCCTTATCTACCACATTCTTTCTCTGTCGGGATCGTAACATTACCACAGGATGTTTGAGAGGAACCAGCCAAAAGAGAGAGATAATCGGCGGGCGATCGACTGTCAGTGTCTTGATTGTAAGCATTTATACTCTTTAATTTTTTTCATGTTCTCCAGTCGATTCTCCGGTCGATCGCCCGCCAAACACATTCCATAGATGGTACTATGAATTTTCGATTGGGAAATTTGGATCGATTAGGTCAACCGCAAATGTCAGGCAGATAAACACAGATTAACGCAGATAATTTCAAGATATTTCGGATTTTTTGCAAGAGTTATATTATTCACAAATCAAACAGGACTTCTGTAGCAAGTCTCGCAATTAAATAAAAATATTAGGATTTAAAAATGGCAATTTTACACGGCAGTTGGCTACTGGAAAACGAAAAAAGTGGCTTATTTATTTGGGGAGAAACTTGGCGTAAAATTGGGGCGATAGATACCGTTAAATCGGGGATGAGTCTACAGCATCCTTTGGCAATGACGGAATCTGAACTGAAGACTTTTCTAACTTCCTTGCAGCAGTCGGGCAAACTCAACTGGCAATTACCCGAAAACGCAGATATTCAGGAGAAAAGCAAGAAGACTAGACGATCGCCCAAAACGACCACCGCAGCCCCTCCCACCGGGGATTTATCGATTCAGAGGCAAGTTCGGGCGATCGCACTTCCCACCCAAATTTCGGCAGACAATGCAGCCCTAATCCCGCAGCACTCAGCAGCGGCAGCACTGGATGAACCAGCTAAAACTGAGGAAATTTATCTTTATCCCTGGCAAGTCGAAGGTTATTTTCTCAACCCTCAAGCAGCTTTTGTTTTTTTGCAATCACTGCCACTCAATAGCACAGAACCAGACTCTTTTGTCGGATCGGATTTGCGTTTTTGGTCTCATATTGCTAGGTGGAGTTTGGATTTGTTGGCGAGGTGCAAATTTTTGCCAGCATTGGAAACACAATCCGACGGTTCTGCTATTGCTAAATGGCAACCTTTGTTAGATAGTTCTACAGATACACTCCGCCTCGCTACTTTTGCCAAGCAAATGCCGACAGGTTGTCGAATGTATCAGAAGCAGGAAGAAGGAAGAGGGAAGAAGGAAGAAGGAAGAGGGAAGAAGGAAGAAGGAAGAGGGAAGAAGGAAGAAGGAAGAGGGGAGAAGAAAGAAGGAAGAGGGGAGAAGGAAGAAAGGAAAAGCGAAGCAGAAATCGGGGAATTGGCTTTGGCGGTGGATTTGCCGGTGGGGGCGGAGGATTTGGTGTTGGGGTTTTTGAGCAGTGTGGTAGATTGTGAAGTGCGATCGGCTTCGAGGGCTGCGCTAACGGCTGCTGGCTCAACTTTAGATATCAAAACAGTTTCTCCAACCCGCGAATGGTTGCAAGCTTTGCAGCAGGAATCTGGGATTGTACAAGCAGAATCAGCAGCTTTGGAAAAGTTGGCAACCAAGCTGACTGCTTGGGCTGCACCGCTGCAAAATCAACTATCTCAGCAAAATCAATTTCACACTTGTTTTCAACTAATACCGCCGTCGCCCGGCAAAGTTAACTGGAGTTTGAATTATTGCTTGCAAGCAGTAGATGAAACTGATTTTTTGGTAGATGCGACAACTGTTTGGAACAACTCAGTCGAGCGTTTAAATTATGCGGGGCGGACAATTGAATTGCCTCAAGAAACTTTGCTCAGCGGCTTGGGTTTAGCCTCGAAACTTTATCCGTTAATTGAACCGAGTTTGCAAGCACAACGACCGCAATCTTGTCAACTAAATCCGCTGCAAGCTTACGAGTTTATTAAGTCTGTGGCTTGGCGGTTTGCTGATAGCGGGTTGGGCGTAGTTTTGCCGCCGAGTTTGACAAAGGCTGATGGTTGGGCGAGTCGTTTGGGTTTGAGTATTCAAGCGGAAACAACCCCCCCCAACCCCCCCTTGCTAAGGGGGGGAGCAGGAGAAAGTGGCGGCGGGCTGGGCTTGCAAAGTCTGTTAAGTTTTAAGTGGGAATTGACGATCGGCGGACAGCGCATTTCTAAGGCAGAATTTGACCGATTGATCGCGTTGAATTCGCCTTTGGTGGAAATTAACGGCGAGTGGGTGGAGTTGCGCGCCACCGATGTCAGGGCGGCTCAAAGTTTCTTTGCTAGTCGCAAAGAGCAAATGACTCTTTCTTTGGAAGATGCTTTGCGGTTGGCTTCGGGCGATTCTCAGATGATTGAAAAGTTGCCTGTGGTGAATTTTGAAGCAACTGGTCAACTTCAGGAATTGTTGAATACTTTAAATAATAATGAGGCCGTAAGTGCGATCGCGCCAGCTAGTTTCCGAGGAGAATTGCGGCCTTATCAAGCGTTGGGAGTTGGCTGGCTTGCCTTCTTAGAACGCTGGGGTTTGGGTGCTTGTCTCGCGGACGATATGGGTTGTGGTAAGACCCCTCAACTAATTGCATTATTATTACATTTACAAGAAAATCAAGCTCTGAAAAATCCCACATTACTGGTTTGTCCGACATCAGTCTTGGGGAATTGGGAACGCGAAGTCAAGAAGTTTGGCCCGACGTTGAAAGTATTACTACATTATGGAGACCAACGCGCTAAAGGCAAAGCATTTGCGGCCGCAATTAAGGGAAAAGATTTAATAGTTACCAGTTACTCCCTGGTGTTTCGCGATGCTAAAGAAATTCAAAGCACTAAATGGCAGGGATTGGTTTTAGATGAAGCGCAAAACATTAAGAATTCTGAGGCGAAACAGTCGCAAGCAGTGCGGCAAATCGAAGCATCTTTTAGAATTGCGCTGACGGGAACTCCGGTGGAAAATAGATTGCAAGAATTGTGGTCAATTTTAGAGTTTCTCAATCCCGGATATTTGGGCCCGCGCAATTTCTTTCAGCGCCGGTTTGCAATTCCGATCGAGAAATATGGAGATAGAGAATCATTGCATACTTTGCGATCGCTCGTGCAGCCTTTCATCCTCCGCCGCCTCAAAACCGACAAGTCAATCATCCAAGATTTGCCGGAAAAACAGGAAATGACTGTATTTTGCGGGCTCGCGTCAGGACAGGCGGCACTATATCAGAAAGTAGTTGAAGAGTCAATCGCTAATTTAGAATCAGCCGAAGGCATTCAGCGCCGGGGCATGATTCTGGCTTTGCTGGTCAAACTGAAGCAACTTTGCAACCATCCTGCCCTTGTAAAAGCAGAAGGTAAGCCCAAAGAATTGAGCATTAACAGCCAAGAATCGGGAAAATTGCAGCGGTTGGTGGAAATGTTGGAAGAGGTGGTCGCTGAGGGCGATAGGGCTTTGATTTTCACTCAATTTGCTGAATGGGGAAAACTCCTGAAACCGCATCTAGAACAGCATTTGGGGCGAGAAGTTTTGTTTTTGTACGGCAGCATTAAGCAGCAGCAGCGGGAAGAAATGATCGATCGCTTCCAGCACGATCCGCAAGGCCCGCCGATTATGATATTATCGTTGAAAGCTGGCGGTACAGGCTTAAATTTAACTAGAGCTACTCACGTTTTCCACTACGATAGATGGTGGAATCCCGCAGTAGAAAATCAGGCAACTGACCGCGTATTTCGGATCGGTCAAACGAGAAATGTGCAAGTTCACAAATTTGTCTGTACTGGCACCTTAGAGGAGAAAATTCACGATATGATCGAAAGTAAGAAAGCTCTAGCCGAACAAGTAGTCAGCGCGGGCGAAAACTGGCTGACTGAACTCGATACTGACCAACTTCGCAATTTACTAATTCTCGATCGCAATGCTATCATAGAAACAGAAGAAGAATAATTTTTAGGTTCGTAGTGAGGACTTCAGTCCTTCTTAAACGCGGACTAAAGTCCTCACTACAAACCTTATTATTTTTTTCTTATTTTTGCGGACTAAAGTCCTCACTACAAACCTTCTTCCTTCTTCCTTCTTCCTTATTTTTGCGGACTAAAGTCCTCACTACAAACCTTCTTCTTCTTCCTTCTTCCTTCTTCCTTCTTCCTTCTTCCTTCTTCCTTCTTCCTTCGGCTTATGATTGACAGAGAATGGTGGACGCAACAATGGCTCGATTTAATCAATACCTACCGCTTCAAAAAGCGATTAGAACGTGGGTGGCAATATGCTCGCGAAGGTAAAGTTCTCAGTATTAAATTTCCCAATCAAGAAGTAATAGCTATAGTTCAAGGTAGCGAACCAAAACCCTATCAAGTTTCTTTGGGACTCGATACCTTGAGCGATGAAGATTGGGAATACGTGATTGAAAATATGTCGCAAAGAGCGGTTTTTTCAGCTAAACTATTAGCAGGAGAAATGCCTCACAATATTGAAGATGTATTTGCCGCGGCCGGAAAAACCCTATTTCCGTTAAGTTTGTCAGATATTCGATCGCGCTGTAGCTGTCCTGACCCGAAAAATCCTTGCAAACACATCAGTGCAGTATACTACTTATTGGGCGATCGCTTCGGCGAAGACCCCTTTGTACTGTTTCAACTGCGCGGTAGAACCAAAGAACAAATTTTAACCGCACTCCGTCAGAGACGGGGTACCCAAGCAGAGGAAAATTCCCAGCCAAGCACCGATGACAATTCCCCCGCCGCGAATGCTAAAGTGCCAAAGGTCGATCGCTTTTGGGAATACAACCAGCAGCTAGAATCATCTCTAGTCGTGATTGTGCCACCGCCCAGCAGCGAAACAGTATTAGATATTTTAGGCCCCATTCCCCTCGCAACCGACGGCAAACTCACAACTACCAAATCCTCCCCCGCATCAGACGCCATCAAACAGCATTTGAGCAAAATCTACCAAACAGTTAGCCAGCAAGCAGTTTTAGCCGCACTGAAACGAAGTGAAGCAGACTAAAAGATTATTCTTTCTTTGTTTCTGGGAATTACGCAAAGTCTAAGAAACCCGGTTTCTGAGAAAATATCTGCTGGGTAGCAAAACATTTCGAGAGAAACCGGGTTTCTGGGAATTATGCAAAGTCTAAGAAACCTGGTTTCTGAGAAAATATCTATATGGATGGCAAAACATTTCCATAGAAACAGGGTTTCGGCGAATTATCCATCAGGTTAAGAAACCCGACTCTAATAGCTGGTAAAAGTATAGTCATCTATGACATGACGTGGGAGGCATCAAGTCCCTCCCCTTTCGCTTTCACTTCGAGCGGATTGACCCGCCTCGGCTGAGCTACGCCCACGACCTATCCCATCGCTAAAAGCATTTGGGATTGCTTTTCTCAAAATATTATACCAAATTCAAAAAATAAGAGAACTAATTGCGCTTGGCAGAAGGCGGGTTGGTGAAACGCAACCAAGTTGCTAAAGTAGCTACGGCGAAAACTGAAGCAAAGCCGAACGTCAAGAAAGTTTCAAAGGCTGACATAATACTGTTCCTCTTTATTTTGAGCGATCGAGTAAATCTTTTCCTTTTTCTTTATATCAGCCTCAATCAATTTCTTCAACCTGTCCGGACATAAAGTATTTACTACTTTACAATGTAAAATATTTCTTTACAAAAAGTTACAGTCTTCCCAGATTACTCATAATATCGAGCAATTCCTGAGGCCGTTCAATCAAAAAATCGGGATTGTGTGCAGCCAAAACTTCCTGAGAATTAAAACCCCAACTTACCGAAATTACCTTAATACCAGTTTTTCTAGCAGCATCTATATCTCGGATTTCATCTCCTACATACACGACTTCTTCAGGATTTATATGCTCTTTTTTCAGCCATTTATTAATAACTTTATGTTTGCCAAAAGTTGAACCCGAGTAAATAAAGCTGAAAGTGTTTTGCAACCCGTTGATTTCTAGCAAGGCTAAGACATTCTCTTGGGAATTAGAGGTGATAATGCCTAGTTGAAAGCCAAGGTTCTTTAACTCCAGCAAAACTTCTTTAATTCCCGCAAATAATTCAATATTAGGAATTTCGCTGTGCAACTCTGCTTTCAATTTTCTAATCAGCAGCGGGAATTTGAAGAGAGAAATTCCAGAATACCGGAGGATTTGCCAAGAAGTTAAGTTGCTCAATTGAGCCAGTTCATCTTTTGTCGCAGACTTAAAGCCGAATTCTACTGACAAACGGTTGGTGATATTCAGGAGAATATCGATTGTATCTGCTAAAGTACCGTCAAAATCAAAAATAATTACTTTCGTCATTGGGGAAGATTACATCACGAAGGGTAAATCTCTTCTATATTACTCATTGCCTTTTGATTGTTAACGCAAAAAAAGATAGCAACGGCGGGAATCGCACCCGCATCTCCCGGTATACTCCAGGGAATTCTACCATTTAAACTACGTTGCTGGTGGCAGCGAACCGAATCAAACGGTTGTCTCTCGCCTTGAAGAGGCGATCGCTCTACCACTAAGCTACACTGCCACATTGCATTATACATTTTAAATGCCACAATTTGAGAATCGTAAAACTGATGCACCTAGACATAAATAACTATAAAGTAGGGTGCGTCAGTTGCGATAATTGTTATTTCCTGCTAACACTCTCAAAACTGACGCACCAATTTTTCCCGATGCGTCAGTTTTGAAATATTTCATTTATCTCAAATTTTTTCTAGCTGACGCACCCCACAAATAAATCATAAATCACAACTTCTTCCTTTTTCCTTCTTGCGACTTTCATCAAACAGAATTCGTGACATCCGCTACATCCGCTACATAATCCGTTGCCGAACTTCCTTCTTCCTTCTACTTATCACCAGGGCGAATCAGCATAATCTTTAAATAATTTACCATAAACATAGCGTTTCTCATTTATGCCCGCATAAATCGGGGCGCAAATTCGTGCCGCCGCATCTATCGCATCAAAAGGAGGTTGAACGCCCCGTGCTTGCATCGTTAAAACTTGAGGATGAGGGTGTAGAAAACTCACCCATCCCGGATCGACTGCATTCATAAAAATCTTGTGTTTGGCGTACTCTTTGGCGCAGGTGCGAGTCATCATGTTCAGTGAGGCTTTTGCCATGTTAGTATGCGGGTGACGCCAAGATTTGTCACCGTCAAATTGCCCTTCTTTTGAAGAAATATTGATAATATATTTGCAGTTGTCTGGAAGATTGTTCATTAGTCGCTTGAGCCTGCTGTTGATTGCAAAAGGAGCGATTGCATTGATTACATGAACTTCTAACAACTCCAAAATGCTCACCTCATCGTCTTTCATCAGCCAACTGTTGAAAGGGCGCAAATCTATTTGCTGTCCGTCGCTATCGTACATCCCCACCGGAAACCAACTAGGGTTATCTTCCTCTGATATCAAGTTTTCTCCATCCAAAGAGACAGCTAAAGTGCTGAGAGTTTTACTGTCTGAATCTTCGGGTGCGATCGACTTTTTTGACATATCGCCACCAATATTATCAGCCAAAAAGTGCGTTCGCGCTACCAGCCGCTTAATTTCCGCAGGCAAAACCTCGAAAGGCAGAGCCTCTAAATCCCTCAAATGCTGGTAAAATTCCGGAGGACGACGAACGGTTTGAGCCGCATTGTTGACAATAATATCGAGTCGGGGATAGCAAGATGTGAGGTGTTCTGCAAAACGCTCAACCTTCGCAATATACCGCAAGTCTAACTCGTAAACGTGCAGGCGATCGCCCCAATCGCCAAAATCCGGTTCTCCAGCATACCTTTTAGCAGCATCGCGAGGAAAACGAGTGGTAACAATTACCGAAGCACCAGCCCTCAGCAACCTCAGAGTTACAGCATAGCCAATTTTTACCCTCGCTCCCGTCACCAAAGCAAACAGTCCCTGCAAATTAGCCGTTTCGTTGCGTTTTGCATAATTCACTTCGCCACAATCACAACACAAACCGCTATAAAAAAAATGCGGCTGTTGAAAACTATTCTTGCAGACAAAACAGCGTTGCCGTTTATCCATATTCAATCCCTCATAGAAATCAAACAAGACTAATTATCATCTCCAAGCACATCGCGAAAGATTAGCTTCATTAAAAATCACCCCATCAATATTAGCTTTTTTCAAAACGGCACTGCTCAAATTAGCCTGTGTGAAATTAGCCCCGCTGAGATTTGCTTTCAGGAAATTTGCTCTTTTGGTAATAGCACCACTGAGATTAGCACCAGCTAAATTAGCCTTATTAAAATCTGCATCGCACAGGTTAGCTCCCGTAAAATCTGCTTGAGAAAAATCAGCATTTGTCAAATCAGTTTTCTCCAAATTAGCACCGCGCAAATTAGCTCCCGCAAAACAAGCACCTGCGAAGGTACTCCACCGCAGATTAGCTCCTGCAAAAACAAACCTATTAAAATTTGAGCCATTCAAATTCGATCGAATTAATTTAATCCCCGCCAGATTTGCTCCTGTCAATTTTGCTCCCTCCAGATTTGCCAGACTCAAATCAGCACCAGTCAAATCAGCACCAGTCAAATCCGCACCGCTCAAATCAGCCCCACCAAGTTTAGCTTTTTTCAGGATAGTTTGACATAAATTAGCTTGGCGCAAATTAACTAAACGGAGGTTTGCTTGACTCAGATTTGCTCCCTGCAAATCAGCCCCGCTGAGATTCGAGCGACTCAGGTTAGCTCCACTCAAATCGGCATTTTTAAGATTACTTACTTCCAAGTTACTCTGAAAAATTTTGGCTGTTTGTAAATTACAACCTTCAAAACTTGCTCCTGCTAAATTAGACTCCCTCAAGTTAGCTCCACTCAAATTATATCCGCTCAAATTTGTCCAACTCAAATCTAAAAATCCGCCCAATAAAAGTAAATTTTGCACTCTCCATTTATTCCAGATTGTTGTACCTTTTTCAAGCAAGCTAATTTGTTCTTCCCGACAAAACATCGCAGCGGCGGCAGCTCGCACCCGCTCGTCAGCATCGTCAAAAACTGTAATTGCTGCTTCTAAACCTGCTTCTGGGTAGTTGAAAGCATCCGAAAGTGCTGCTAACCTTGCTTCAGCTAGGGGGCTGGCTAAGCGTTGCTTGACTCCTGCTATGCCGCCCAAGACAGCAGCATTAATTGGAGGTGGATTTTTACCGCCCAAAATTGCATCGTATTGTGTGGGTTCATGGGCCGACATAAATTTGAGAAGCAGGAATAAGAAAAAAATACGGTAACTACTAATGATAGTATGTCCTTCGAGAATTCCTATAATAATATTGGTTCGTCGTAGTGAGGACTTTAGTCCTTTCTTGGATGCGGACTAAAGTCCTCACTACGAACCTTTTGACTTTAGTTCTTTCGTTTATGCGGACTAAAGTCCTCACTACGAACCTTTTATTTGATTTGCTTTGGCATTTCTGCGTAGCATTTCGGGTTTAATTCGCCGCAGTGCCGAAGCTGTAAATCGGCGGTTCCATTCTTCATCGGAAATTGTGGCTAATTCTGCAAGCGTTGGTGCTATGTTTTCAGGATAAGGCTCAAATTCTGCAACATCCGTTGGTTTGGCAAATCGCTGATTCCAAGGACAAACATCTTGACAAATATCGCAACCTGCTACCCAACCTTGTAAATTAGATGCTATTTCGTCGGGCAGTTTTTCGGCCCGATTCTCGATCGTATGATAAGCTATGCACCGATCGGCATTCACGACAAAAGGCTCAGTAATAGCTGCCGTCGGACACGCCTCGATGCAGCGAGTGCAGGTACCGCAATGTTGAGTGTGTGGCGCATCCGGCTCTAACTCGATATTAGTCAAAATTTCGCCCAAAAACACCCAAGAACCGTATTCTCGCGAAATTACATTACCATTTTTAGCAATCCAGCCAATCCCCGCCCGCTGGGCCCACATTTTATCCTGAACCGGCCCGGTATCAGCATAATACCGTGCTTCAATTCCTTCGCCTTGCGATCGCACCCAATTTGCTAACAGCTTGAGTTTTTTGTGCAGAATTTTGTGGTAATCCCGCCCCCAACCGTAGCGAGAGATTTTAGCATACTCTCTGACTGCATCGTCTCCCTCCAACGAGGGATTCTCGGGGCGTTGGTGAGGCGTGTAGTAATTGAGGGCGACACATATTAATGACTGCACGTCTGGCACGAGCGATCGAATATCCAGCCGTTTCGGGTTGGTCATCCATGCCATATCCGCCTGATAACCGTTGTCCAGCCAAGCCTGCAATCTTTGTGCATCTACCTGCGTTTGGGTTTGTGCTGAGGCGATCCCAATCTTGTGAAATCCTAACTCTAGGCCTTTTTGCTTAATGCGATCGCTATTAATTGATATTTTCATAGGATTATAATCAAATGCACAAAATGCGTCACAAGTCTAGCAATCTTGAGCTTAATTTGGGACAGCATTGATAATACTTTTGCAACCTTTATATTTATAAATTTGAACTCTAAAATGTTAAAGATTTCACACAACGTTACATAATGTAATGAAGGGAGAATTCGATTCGCCTATTCAAGTACGCAAGTAAAACCCACAGCGAATCGCAGAATATACACATGGCAGTTAGTATTCAATCCGCTCAATCTATTTTCTCCAACACCGAGATTGCTAGTGCTGTTCCGGCTACTACCGACGCTTTCTACAAACTCACCGTCGAAGACCAACTAGCACTGCTCTGGTATGCTTACACCGAAATGGGCATTTCTATCACCGCAGCAGCCCCCGGAGTAGCGAGCATGGCGCTTGTCGAAGGCGTGCTGGGCGAAATCAAACAGATGTCGCCGGCTGCTCAAAGCAAAACCATGTTTGACCTAGCAAGCAATGCCGACACCACCATCGGCCGGATTTACACTTCCTTGCGCGTCAACACTAAACTCGGTTTCTGGTACGAATTGGGACAGTTGATGAAACAGGGCGTTGTCGCTCCCATCCCTGCTGGCTATCAAATGTCTCCCGAAGCAACCCAAGTCCTTGAAAACATCAAGAAGCTCGATCCGGGTCAACAAATTACTGTACTTCGCAACACCGTAGTTCACATGGGCTACGATCCCGATTTCAGCCAAGAATACGGCAAACGCTCTGCTCCTCGCAGCACTCCTACCGCTGTAGCAGAGCGGGTGAAAACCCAGATTGAGGGTATCAGCGAGAAAACTGTGCTCAGCTACATCGACAACATGAACGCCTTCGACTTCACCCCAGCCGTCGGTTTATTTGCTGAAGACGGTGCTCTCCAACCGCCTTTCCAAAAGCCGATCGTCGGTCGCGAAGCTATCCTCAACTATATGCGGGAAGAGTGCATCGGCCTGAAAATGCTGCCCGAGCGAGGTGTGTCGGAGCCGGCTGAAGATGGCTACCGCCAAGTCAAAGTCACGGGTAAAGTCGAAACTCCTTGGTTCGGCGCCAATGTGGGTATGAACATCGCGTGGCGGTTTATGCTCGATCCTCAAGGTCAAATTTTCTTTGTGGCGATCGACTTGTTGGCTTCTCCTA
This sequence comes from Microcoleus sp. bin48.metabat.b7b8b9.023, assembly GCF_013299185.1. GTDB lineage: Bacteria > Cyanobacteriota > Cyanobacteriia > Cyanobacteriales > Microcoleaceae > Microcoleus. The sequence continues at coordinate 48,434 of NZ_JAAFKG010000030.1, forward strand.
AGGAATTGATGAATTTGATGCGGAAATAGCATCTTCTTGTTTAACAAAGACTCTACAGCAACCCAGATCCCACGAGGTGTCTGGGTTTAGTTGATTTGAGATTTGAGATTTTTCGATTTTTGATTTGAGATTTGAAGGATTCAAGGATTGGTAATGGCTGATGGCATAAGGGTTTGCGACTTGCCTACAGTTGCATTATTTTTGGTAACTGGTACAATTTCGGTCGATCGGCCTCAAAGCTCCAGCAGGCCCATAACATTATTGATTTTTTAGATAAAATTTATGACCCTAGTTATATCTTTTGATGGATTTCCTGTGACCGAGAGAATGATTACATTAGATTTATTCATCTCAAATCACTTCTTATATGACCGCCACAACTAGACCTATTTTAACTCGCTCTATAAATATCGTCGGTCTCACAAAGCTTGCGGTACAGCGATATTTTGAAACTTTTAACGCCGGTGATTTTGAATCCACCGTTAATCTGTTTGCTGAGGACGGAGTTCTGCACGCGCCCTTTGAAGAGCCAATTATCGGCAAAAGCTCGATCGCCAGTTATCTAAAAACAGAAGCGCCAGGAATGAATCTCGAACCCCAGCAAAGTGTAAGCAAAATTTTAGAAGATGGGACAGTTGAAATTCAGGTCAGCGGCCGGGTGCAAACTCCCGCATTTGGTATTAATGTCGGATGGTTTTTTTTGCTCAATTTTCAGCAAGAAATTGTTTCTGTTACCGTCAAACTCTTAGCATCTCCCCAAGAATTGCTGACTCTGCGACCTAAGAAATTCGGTTCTTAATATAGGAATTATCCAGGGAGTGAGGCACAAATTGGTAATTGGTAATTGCCAAGAAAGCGACCGCAATGAAATTGTTTTATAGTGAGGAATAACCTCATCTCCAGAGGGAGCATCCCAATGAATGCAAAAAAGCAATTTTTTTACAGTGCTATCCCCGAAAAGCGAGTGTTGAATATATCGCTCTTCGGGGACAGCACTATAAAATCCAAACTGAGAGGCTCCCATCTATCTAAGCATAGCCAACGCTATAGAAAGCCGATTTTTTCAGTATTTATCAGCCCGCAACAGTACCTAGAGCAACCGCAGCCGACAGCTAAAACGTTGTTATGTTATACGATTTATAAAAAGTATTGGTACATAATTGTTGGGGATGAGTAAAACGAGGAGTTGTTTGCTTAACTCGCGATAGAGGTGCGTCGCTACTCGAAAAGTCGCTTTTCTTTACGGATTTTTAATAGCGACGCACCCTACAGCTACTGTTGCTTGTTTCTTCTTAATTCTTTCTTCTTCCTTCGGCTCTACAATCTTAGAGTCTGGTTAGAGAGGGACGAGATTGCAAGAAAAAGTGGCTGTCACCGCACGGTGCGACAGACAACCACTAGAATCAAAAACATTGTCAATCACTAATGACTAATGACTAATGACTAATGACTAAACGGTGCGACAGACAACCACTAGAATCAAAAACATTGTCAATCACTAATGACTAATGACTAATGACTAATGACTAATTAAGATTTTTCCGGCAAACTCGCTTCCAACTTCAGACAGTTACGACCGTCTAATTGCAAAGTGTAGTCCACCCGATCCATAAGTCGGCTCATAATCAGCCAGCCATAGCCACTTTCTTGTTTAGCTTCCGGCCTCGGGGGACTGTAAGTATCCATTTCGTAACCTTTACCGTAATCCCAAATTTCTAAACCAATATCCCGATTTTTTAAATTCAAGCGAATTAAAACTGGCAGATTGGGTTGATCTTTGTGAGCATGGCGGATCACGTTAGAATAGGCTTCTGCTAACACCAAGCGCAAACGATTCGACTGACGCGGCCAATCGACGTGCTCTCCTAGCTCAACTTCCAAACTGCTCAGCAACCAATTTTCAACTATTGTTAAAAACCGCAAGTCGCTTGGCACATGAAGCTCAGTATTCATAAAAAAATCCCGTAAGTTTGAAAACCCTGTGTCTTCAGACCAGGTTTGACACTCAAGCGGGCTAAAGCCGCTGAGATTCTACTGACAGAATTAGACAAAGGGTGTGACCTAAATCTAATCTCGTTACGACCGTCAAGCGCCGTCTACTTAGTCACTCATCGTCAAGCGATAGTTACTAGCTAATGATTGTTGTTTCTAATGCTTTCAGAATCCATCACGCTTGCCAAGACGCGGTACGCTCGACATCCTGCCATTATTAGCTCTTTTTGTGTTGCCTCTCACTCTTGCGTACTAAGTTGCAGGGATTTCTCCGATACTAGGATGTTTCAACACGTAGATGTTTTTGTTCTTACTCACAATCTAAATTGTATCATACTACGAAGAACACGGGGACTAAAGTCCTCCGCGTCGCTTTCCTAGGAAGGACTAAAGTCTCTGAGTTTCCCGCATCCCGTATTAGTTTTATGAAACATGACGCACCAAATTTATCTGGCGTTAATATTTGCCACTACATAGAGGATACTCAATAGCGGGCGATCGATGCAATAGACTTTTTTGAAAGCGTCGATCGCAAAGCATCAGTTAAAAGTTAGGCATTGACCCGCCCAAAAACGGATACCGTGCCACCTACTTCAGTCGTGGAGAGATCCAAATTTTAGAGGAAAGTTCAAGCTCCCAGATTCAATGCGAGAGTCAAATCTAAAATCTAAAATCTAAAATCTAAAATCTAAAATCGACTGACGTGCTAGTTCTCTAACTTTTGCCGTTAGCGAAGCCCGCCCCTACGGGGGCTACGCCAACGAAGACGATCGCCCGCGTTCTCTGTATTAATCTGTAGGCCCTCAACTGACGGCTGGAGTTTTTGAGACCCAAAGCCCCCGACTCTTCGTCGGCATGACTGACAGATTCAGAGAACCTCCAGAGAGAGTATGGTTTGGTCATCTTCCTGAACGGGATTGTCAGCTCGGATGTAAGCCAACAAATTGTCCAAGTTGAAGGAACCAGGCTCTTGAATCAAAAGTTGCCAAAGCCCTTCTTGTTGTAGCATAGAACGGGTTTCTTCGCCCCCTGCGACCGCCTTAGTGGTCACGCTAGCTTCAGTAATCCCGTCACTTGTCAGCAGAAATACATCTCCTGACTTTAATTCGATCGCACCAGCTTTACCTTTCCAGACTGGCAATATCCCCAAGGGAATACCGCGAGCTTTGAGGAAATTCGGCTCTGCTGGTGTTCCACCGCTAGCTGCTTGAGCTTTCACCTCTGAGTTAGACCAAACGATGGGATAAATGTGACCGGCATTAGCAAAAGCCAGGTGTCCCGTTGACGGAGTGTAACGAGCTACAACCATGGTAATAAAATGGTTGTTGCCGATCAGATCGTCAGCCATACTGCTGTTCATATTCTGCATCACTCTCTCGGGTTCGGGAGAAACTTCTTGAGAAAGTTCGCGCCGCATCACCGAAATCGCGCTAGCCATAAATAGAGCAGCCGGAACACCCTTACCGGAAACATCTCCCACAGCTATCCAAATATCCCCTTGAGAGTGGACGTAGACCTCAAAAAAGTCACCGCCAACTTCCCGCGCGGGATAGCAACAAGCTTGCACCCTGACAGTTTCAAAATCCGGCCAACTTTGGCGCAACAAGTTTGTTTGGATTTGGCGGGCCACCTCCAACTCGTTTTGCATCTGATTGGCTAAATCCAGAGTGCGCTGATAGAGCTTAGCTTGAGACAGGGCGAGAGCAGCTTGAGCTGCTACACCTTCTATTAACTCTATCTCTTCTCCCGACCAAGGGTTAGTGCCACCTTGCTGACACAGGGCTAGTACCGCCAGCAAGTCTTGCTGATAAGTTAGGGGCACAGCAATCTCAACCGAGTTACCGTCAGCCCCACTGTTGGCGCTGACTTGAGTTTGGCGGCTGGCTACGGCTTGAACCAGCAAATTTTCATCAAAAGAAAAGCTGCTAGGTTCGGCGTTTTGGGCTTGGTAGGGAAAGGTACTGGGTAATAGTCGATCGACCTCTACCGGCCGCAGCATACAATAGTTGGCCTCAAAAGTTTGACCTACGGTTTGAACAATAGTTTGTACCATACTAGAGTAATCTAGCGACCCGCGAATCACGCTCATCACCTCATTAAACAGAGATTCCTTACGTAAAGCGCGACGCAGTGCAACGCTGCGCTGCTTGTAGTATTTGTAAGTTTCTGACGCTTGATTGATAACTGATTTCAGTTCTTCAGGATTCCACGGTTTGGTGATGTATTTGAAAACTTGACCTGCATTAATTGCCTCTACCAAGTCTTCAACATCGGTATATCCCGTCAGCAGAATCCGAATTGTATCCGGAAAACGTTCGACTGTTTTCCCCAAGAACTCGGTACCATTCATTTCTGGCATCCGCTGGTCAGATATAATCACCGCCATCTCGCCCTGTTCGTCTAGAACTTCCAGGGCGCTGAGGGCGCTATCTGCTTTGTAAACCTGAAAATCGCGTCGAAACGTCCGGTACAGCAAATCCAAGTTGTCGGGTTCGTCATCGACTACCATTAGTTTCAGTTTGCTTCCATCTCCCCGACTCATGCTATTCCCTACTCCTGGGCGAATTAATCAGGTCTAAAACTAGCTTGTCAAGTACCCTTGGCGGATTCAGCGGAGCCGAATCTGCGTGAGGGGTTTGGGTTTCATAGGTCAGTGCCATGACGCGTGATACTACAAGGAAGTTCGGAACTTGCATCCGGTCGCGGCCTTGCCAGACCTCGCCGCCTTTGAGAGCTCGTCCTTTATTCCGCTTACTGCCGAATCAAGTTAATTTTTCTGCCAGTCTGAGCTTAGCAGAACGAGAGCGGGGATTTCTAGCTAGTTCGTCGGATTGGGGGACGATCGGCTTTTTTGTCAGTACCTGCAAACACTCTGTTGCTCTCAACTGGTGCTTGACCGGCCTGTCTTCGAGACTGTGAAAAGTAATAATTCCCATTCTCCCACCGGGTTTTAACCATTTAGGCGCTTGGCTGAGGAAAGTATCTAAAGACGCAAGTTCGGAGTTGACAGCTATCCTTAAAGCTTGGAAAGTGCGGGTGGCGGGATGGATTCTACCGTTGCGCTGCTTGGGTGGGAAGGTAGACGCGATCGCGCCTGCGAGCTCTGTAGTCGTTTCAAAAGGACGCGATTGCACAATCCGTCTCGCGATGCGCCGAGACAGTCGTTCCTCGCCGTACTTGTAAATAATATCTGCTAGTTTAACTTCTTCCCAGTGATTGATAATCTCTTCTGCGGTCAAAGATTGCTGCTGGTTCATACGCATATCTAATTTAGCGGCGTGGCGAAAACTAAAGCCTCGTTCCGGTGTATCGAACTGAGCAGAGCTAACGCCCAAGTCTGCTATAATACCATCAAATTTGGCATCAGAAGACTGATATTGGGCAAAATTGCCGTGCCAAAACTCGACGGGCGAGTTAGCAAACCGGGCCCCGCAAAAACGGATGGCTTCTTCATCGCGATCGATCGCCACCACCGTCACATCAGGGGCGGCCGCCAAAATCAAACTCGTGTGTCCGCCGCCCCCAAGCGTCGCATCCAAATAGCGCCCGCCGGCACGCACAGCTAAACCCGTAATTAATTCATTACCTAAAACTGGAACGTGATAGGTGTCAGCGCAGACATCCGATCCAGGGGTGTCCTTCTCAGAGAGCTCGATATCCTTCATAATCAATAAAAGTGAAACAAAAATCAACAATAGTCAGTAATCATTAAGTCATTTAATTATGTCAAGAATCGAGACTAGAACCGAACCAATGGTGCTCAACATGGGCCCGCACCACCCATCCATGCACGGCGTACTGAGGTTAATTGTCACCCTAGACGGCGAAGACGTAGTAGACTGCGAGCCTGTTTTGGGCTATCTACACCGCGGCATGGAAAAAATTGCCGAAAACCGCACCAACGTGATGTACGTCCCCTACGTGAGCCGCTGGGACTACGCTGCGGGGATGTTTAACGAAGCAGTCACAGTCAATGCACCGGAAAAGTTAGCGAATATAGCTGTCCCCAAACGGGCGAGTTACATTCGGGTAATCATGCTGGAGTTGAACCGGATTGCTAACCACTTGATGTGGGTAGGGCCATTTTTGGCAGACGTGGGCGCGCAAACTCCCTTTTTCTACACTATGCGCGATCGCGAACCAATTCTCGACTTGTGGGAAGCAGCCACCGGCTACCGCATGGTAAACAACAACTACTTCCGCATCGGCGGAGTCGCAGCAGATTTACCCTACGGTTGGGTAGACAAGTGCGAAGATTTCTGCGATTACTTCGTTCCTAAAATTGACGAATACGAACGCTTAATCACCAACAATCCGATCTTCCGCCGCCGGATTGAAGGACTGGGTACAATTTCCCGCGCCGAAGCGATTAACTGGGGACTATCCGGGCCGATGTTGCGGGGTTCCGGCGTAAATTGGGATTTGCGGAAAGTTGACCATTACGAATGTTACGACGACTTCGACTGGGAAGTTTGCACCGAAGCTGCGGGCGATTGTTTAGCCCGCTACTTAGTCCGAATTCGTGAGATGCGCGAGTCAGTTAAAATCCTCTATCAAGCTTTGAAAGCACTCCCCGGCGGCCCTTACGAAAACTTAGAAGCCAAGCGCTTAGAAAGCGGGCCAAAATCTGAGTGGAACAGTTTCGACTATCAGTTTATTGGCAAAAAAGTAGCGCCAACTTTCAAGATTCCTAAGGGCGAACATTACGTGCGTGTTGAAAGCGGCAAGGGTGAGTTGGGAATCTATATTATCGGCGATGACAGCGTGTTTCCTTGGCGCTGGAAGATTCGCGCTGCGGATTTCAATAATTTGCAGATTTTGCCCCACATCGTGCGCGGTGTAAAGATTGCGGACTTGGTGGCGATTCTGGGCAGTATTGATATTATCATGGGTTCTGTCGATCGCTAGATGAAAAAAGGGCGTTAGCGAAGCCCTCGAAGAGGATCGTATTTTTGGGCTATTTGCTAAAAAGTGCGAGATCCCTTTTTTTGAATCATATACAGTCCTGGGCGCATAATACCAAAGAAACCGGGTTTTTTACTTCAACTGTCGGCTACAACGAAAGATTTCGTAAAAACCCGGTTTCTGATTACCCATGAGTCTGGGACTGTATATATTAACAGTAACGAAAATCTACCTCGGTTCCGCACTGCGTGCAAGTACCCTCAGAACAATCATCAGATCCTCCTGACCAGTCAAAGTTTGTGCCTTTGCAGTACGGACAATACTTAGTTAAAGATAAAATTTCAGTGGGGACGCACTTCCATCTGGGTAAAGTAACAGCTACCTCTGACTCTAGGGAAGTAAATGTATTGACAGGTAAACGATGTACTTGATTGACTAATTCATTGACTTTTGTAATTAATTCATTAACATTTTCGACCCACAAGTAGCCACAGCGGACAGCACGACTGATTAAAATATTTCTTTTTTCTTCAATAAATATTTGATTTCCGTTGGGGTCGATCGCCCTACATTCCCACCCTGCAAATAGAAGAACTTCTTGTGAGTAATTCGCTATCAAACCTGGAATGTTATTGAGTTGTGGTTCAGCAAGACAAGCGATCCATAGATCCCAGTCAACTCTTTTGCATCTTTGTGAAGAAATACAATTTTTCAACAAATTATCAAAAGCGATTATATCCTTGTCTACGCCTCTGTGACCTAAGTAAATACCACGTCTTTTTGTATCTGCTAAATTAAAGATGCCTAGATAATGCGGCAATAATAAGTGGCTCGATTTTTTAAACTCTTCTAAACAAGATTCGGGTGGTATCATAAAGAAGTTTTATATTTAAAAGCTAAGGCTAGCTTATCACAGCGATAGAAAATTGCCAATCTCAAATCTCAATTTTGCGATCGGCTGCAAAATGATATAATAAATTTTGAAAAACAGAGATGTTATAGAATGAATGCCAAATTTATGAACATCAAAATTTCTCTCTTTTCTCTTCCTCTGCGCCCTCTGCGCCCTCTGCGGTAAAAAAATCTTTATTTCATAAATAAAATAACATCAACTATAAACTATGACAGTGCAGCAATTAGATATTAACGACAGCAACCCGGAACTCTGCGCTTTAATCAGCGAAAGAATTGCCGCAAGTCCCCAGCAGCGCATTACCTTTGCGGAATATATGGATTTGGCACTATATCACCCGCAGTATGGTTATTATAATGGCGATCGCCCGAACATCGGCAAACAAGGAGATTTTATCACCTCCCCTCATTGGAGTGCAGATTTTGCTGAAGTTTTGGGCGAGCAATTTGTGGAAATGTGGCAAATTCTCGGCAAACCTCATCCTTTTACTATAGTAGAAATGGGTGCGGGGCGGGGAACCTTTGCCACACATTTACTGCAATACCTACAACGACAATATCCCGATTTATTTAAAATTTTAGAATACATTATTGTTGAAATATCTCCTGTACAGCAAGCGGTGCAGCAGCAAAACTTAGCTGAATTCAAAATAGTAAAGTGGTGCAAGTGGGATGAAATAGCTAATAACTCGATTGTCGGCTGCTTCTTTTCTAACGAGTTAGTAGATGCTTTTCCAGTTCATCAATTTATCGTCGAACAAGGGCAACTTCGGGAAATTTACGTTACCGCAAACGAAGAAAAAAACGAACAATCTGGGACTAAGTTTATTGAAGTAGTAGGCGAACTTTCAAATCCTAAGATTGCCGAATATTTTGATTTAGTAGGAATTGATTTATCGGCGAGTGTCTATGCGGATGGTTATCGCAGTGAAGTTAATTTAGCAGCTTTAGAGTGGATAAAAACAGTTGCAGAAAAATTGCAGCGCGGTTATTTGTTAACAATTGATTACGGTCATCCGGCGCACCGCTATTACAATCCGAGACGCACAGAGGGAACGCTGCAATGTTATTATCGCCACCGCTATCACAGCAATCCTTATATTAATGTGGGGTGGCAAGATTTAACTGCCCATGCTGATTTTACGGCGCTGGAAAAACAAGGTGAATTGTGCGGCTTGGAGATGATGGGTTTTACTCAGCAGGCTTGGTTTTTGATGGTGTTGGGTGTGGGCGATAGAATTGCTTCTCTATCTGCAAATGATGCACAAGTATTGGATTTGGCAACATTTTTACGCAGGCGGGAAGCGCTGTATCAATTGATCGATCAGATGGGTTTGGGGGGGTTTGGGGTTTTGGTGCAGTGTAAGGGGCTGAGTGAGGAGGAGAAAGGGGAAAAGATTAAAGGCTTGAAAGTGCCAGATTAGTTATTTAGATTAGTTTTTTCAGTTGATATTTGGACTTAATTTGGTTCCAAAAATCTTGATTTACAGTCAACTAATAGAGTAAGAGGGCTGAAGCCCAACAACGTACCTCATCTTTCTGAGAATTGATATAATTTTACTTCCTGAGTTATTTCTAGTGGATCGCAAGACCGTATTTATGTGCGGACTCTAGAGAAACGTCTGGAAGGTTGAGCAGCAGTTCATCCCATGTAATGTGATTTTGTAAAGCCTCTACAACTACTCGCAGCGGCTCAGATAAAATGGTTTGAAAGTCTGCTTCTTCAGGAAACTGAATTTTAAATGCTAATTGCTCTTGAGGAGGTGTGAATTGAGCATTAACATTGTCGCGATTTCCTCTTGCATCAACGCGATACCAGCCTACTTTGGGTAAGTAAATGGCATTGAAACCGTGCAAGGTGTAGGGCGCACCTTTGTCATCAAAGCTCAATCTTTGGTAGCAAAAACCTGCGGGAATGTTGTTAGCCCTCAGCAATGCTGCTAATAAGTGACTTTTCGCAAAGCAATAACCTGTTTTGTGCTCCAGTACGTCTGATGCTCGACAGGTGACGGGATTCATCTGATAGTCGTAGCTGTGGCGAATTTCGTCTCGAACCCACTCAAAACTAGATTGGGCGATCGCCTCTGATGTATGATGTTGTGATGCTATCTTGTTCGCGAGTGCTAAAATTGCGGGATGATCGCGATCGATAATGTCAGTCGCTGCTAAATAGGTTTTCATTTCTGGAATCATTTTTCTGATAGCCTTTATGCCTGAGAATTGCTACAATCTTCTCATAAACCTGATGATTCTCCCAATCGAAGCAGCAAAAAGTTATGTTTTGAGGAGCGCCGTTTTTTTGGATTTGTTCGTAGCAGATTTTGACTGCAATCTCACCTGCTAAATCCTTGGGATATTTGTAAATGCCGGTGCTAATGCAAGGAAATGCGATACTCTCGAACTTTTGCTCGATCGCGATTTCCATGCACTTGCGGTAACATTGGGCTAAGAGTTGGGGTTCTCCGCAGCCACCTCCTTGCCATACGGGGCCTACGGTGTGGATTATGAAGCGCGCAGGTAAGCGATATCCTTTTGTGAGTTTAGCATCCCCGGTTTTGCATCCTCGGAGCGATCGACATTCGTCTAGAAGTTTCGGGCCTGCTGCTTTGTGGATTGCGCCATCTACTCCACCACCTCCCAGCAAACTGGTATTTGCAGCATTGACGATCGCATCTACTTTCAGTTGTGTGATGTTGCCTAAAATAATTTGCATAAAAATAATTCAGCTTTAAAAGCCCATACATATAATGATACAGATGGAGTGAGTGCGATCGCCACGAAATGAACAATTTGCGATCGCATCAAATCCCAGATTCAGTACAAGCTAGATTCAAATCATCAATCAACCCCAATTGTTCGGCCCAGTCTGTTAAGTAACCCTGCTCCAAATGCTCAGCTTGGACTTTCATAATTCCCAAAACATCAGTCCATCGAAATTGAGACGAATGAAATGACCTCGTTCGGGGATGTAGTTTACCAAACTTCTTCTCCTTCTGGTTTTCCCCAAGAGATTTCTTCGCTGGGTTCTATTTCGCCTGTTAATAGTTCATCTAGGGTATATTTGGAAATTTTCTGATTGACAGGTTCTATGACCATTTTTCCATTTTCTATACTGCAAATTACGGAATCATCTGCTTTCAGATTGAACAATTTTACAATATAGTCCGGTATTGGCAAAGCTAAGGAATTACCCAAGTTGCTGAGGTGTATTTTTGCTGTCATACATTTGCGATTTTAATGCTCAGGTTTATCTATTATAACCGCTAGATAAGGTTGGGCGCGATCGCGCGCAGGGGTTTAGAAACCGGGTTTCTTCGGAAAATCTCGTGGGGAGGCGTCAATTGTCGCAGAAACCCGGTTTCTTGGATTTCGCGGGGGGACTCAGAAACGGGGTTTCTTCACAAACCTAGTCAACGATTAAAGTTCAGACAAGTAGAAAATCAGGTAATCATCGATCGGAAAACTCCGTACATTTTCCATTAACTCATCCCGATTGCGTCCCAGAAGGAGGAAACTGCGAGAGGGTTTGACACTTATTGTTAATTCTGTTGAGAAAGCTTTCTGCTGCATCAAAACCGCTGCGATCGGCAATATAGTCCATAATGTTTTCTATATCCCGACTTGCCGGAACTGTAAATCTACAAATCTGATTCATCTATCTGCTTGCGTGCGACGTTGTTGCAGCTTTAAGCGCAAACTCCGAAACATATCTTCAGCATTAATTACTTCACCTCGATCGGCCGCATCCATTCCCAGACGAATTTCTTGCTGGAGTTCTTTGAATCGTCCTTTATAGATATCTTCCCATTTATCGGACTGCAAGAGTTTGATGAAAGCTAAGACTTCTTGTTGCTGATCTGGCGATAAGACCTTGACATTTTCCAAAATAGCTTGTTCGACGGTCATAATTATCTGTTTCCTTTTGATTGCTATTTGTACAATCGAGTAACAAGATTATATCAAACGGGTGGCTCAACAGCAATTCGGGGGTGAGTTCAATTGCGATCGGTTGTGGATCGCTCAATTAAATCGCAAATAACTTCCAGGTAGCGTCGCAACTGCTACAGTATTTCCCAACAGATCGAAAAACTAAATGATTAAGAAAATAGTCAATTTGACTCATCTCATCTAGATTAATCTATTTTTATGCTATCGTGTGATTTGATTAAAGAGTAGCTCACCGACTTGTGCTACCGTCTAGGGGTTGCGATTGGCTTCCCTGGTGTCGCAGGCGATCGCGAGCCGGAAAAAATCCCATCCTCTTATCCCACATTCCCAATCCTCCATTATGATAGCTAAAAACTCTCCCACAATTGGACTGATTGAACCTCCAGCAACGGGACTCTATGATGCAGAAGGTAAAAATTGGACTTCCTTATACAGACATCGTTCCTTAATCAGCAAGCAAGTTTTGATTCCTGACTTGCAAGCTGGGGGATTTGATGCCCGATTGGTCAACCTCAGAGACGACAATTATAGTGAAGAATTTGGGGAAATTGTCTGGAAAGGGATGACCCTGCGGAAAACTTACGTTGGGGGCAAAATTGCTGCCCTAGATCCCCATGCCTTCGATGCTTGGGGCATTACAGTGAATTTCTCCCAAGACCGTCAAGTCACTTGTATGGTGATTGAGCATCTGGCTAAGGGAGGTCGTCCCATTGTCGTTGGTGGGTCGGATGCTTTCGCTGAACCGCACCACTACTTGAAGGCTGGCGCAGCAGCAGTCGTTCAGGATAAATCTGGGGCAGCGAATTGGGCTATTTTTGACTATGTACTGGGAAAAACCCCACGAGAAGAACTCACGGGTGTCATTCTCGCAGATGGTAGACAGTATCCCAGGAAGGCTAAAGCCAAAAGTCCAGAGGAGTGGGCACTACCATCGGTGGAAGTGGCGCGGGAGTGTTTAGGGACACTGCCCAATGTCCAGGGAACTGTTCCAGTAGGTTCGTTGGTAGCTGACATTGGTTGCGATCGCACCTGCGATTTTTGCATGACACCTACCTACGGCACTGGCTTTCGGAGAATGTCTCCTGAAACATCCCTCAAATGGTTGGCGATTCAAAAAGAAGCGGGGGCTCGATCGATCAATATCGGTTCCGATCAATTCCTCGCCCGCGGACTCTTTCCTGAGGGGCGACAAGAAATCCTCGACATTACCAATGGTGCGCGGGAGATGGGAATAACTCTCATGTGGCCCAATGGTTTAGAACTGAGGAAAACAACTCTGGGCGCTGGGCGTAACTACGAAAGCAGCGACCTCAGACCTGACGAAGAACTGATTGAAGCACTCTTTGGCTGGGACGGCAAAGTCGGTTGTCCTTTGGCTTATATCCCTGCCGAACGTCCCGTTTTTGGACGAGAAGCTTACAAGAAGCTCCTTCCTTGGCAAGAGCATTGTACCTTGATGAAATCTGTGGTCAGAACTGGTGTACCTGTCATTGCTTATGGCATCATTATCGGGCTACCCGATGATGACCATGAGGACTTGTTACTTCTTGAGGAAGCCATCTCAGAACTGGTGGATGAACTGGTAAAGATTAACCCGCAATTGGAATTTCAGACTTCGTGCTACAGCATTATTCCCTTGCCCGGAACTCCGCAATCTTATGACTTACGGAAATCAGGAATGCTACAGTTTGAAGACCCCTGTCTTTGGGGGGTATGGACAACGACTTCCAACACTAAGCACCTTACCTACGAGGAGGTTTCCGATTGGCAAATTCGTCTATCTAATATTCGGAGATCTCCGTCTGAATTTACCAACTATAACGGCGAATATTCAGCGATGGTTAGTGACGCTTCCTCCGACGACTCAAAGGTTGTGTTGGCGAATTTGAACTAAACACCGCTCGTGGGAGATTACATCGGCGAATTTGCGAGCGAGGATGCAGAAAATGAAGAGGAATATGAGGTATAATCAATGCCTTTTTGACGCTTAGCAGAACGCTCGATTTCCCAATGTACAAGCGATCGCCCCAAACCCGGTTTCTCGGATGGTGTAGCGGGTTTCAGAAACCGGGTTTCTGTGACAATTCAAATTGCGGGCGATCGCAAATAACTTCCAGGTAGCGTCGCAACTGCCTTCAGGAAGGTTGCACAGCAAGATGACATCTGAAAAAAGTTGCTCGTTCATAATTCTTCTGATTCGGGAAATTGTTGCTCGTATTGGCCGAGAATTTCTCGAACTGTTTCGGCTGCGATATCTGATATGTCTGATTTAGAATAGATAGTCACCAAAACGATCGAATCGCTAGTTTTGAGGTAATAAATAGCACGGTAGCCAGCGCTTTTGCCTTTTTGAATATCGCTGTTCTTAATTCTGACTTTGAAAATTTCGTACTCCATTACCGGAATGCGATCGCCCGGAAGTTCCCCCGCTTGAAGTTGTTCGATTACAGGCTAAATGTCGTTGCTAATGTTGCGATAGCGTTTGCCTAAACTTCGCAAGTCTCTTTGAAATCGGGGGGTGAGTTCAATTGCGATCGGTTGCGGATAAATTGTCATCGATTCCGTCCCACATTTGAGACAAGGGGAGAGTTTGTCCGGTAATTGCCTCATGAAAACCTTGCTTAAGCCCTTCGAGGACTGTTTCAGTGGGGTCATCATCGCGATCGATGTCAGTGTCTTGACGAATTTCTTGTTGCAGTTCTTTGAAGCGTCCTTTATAGATATCTTCCCATTTATCGGACTGCAAGAATTTGATGAAAGCTAAGACTTCTTGTTGTTGGTCTGGCGATAAGACCTTCACATTTTCCAAAATGGCTTGTTCGACGGTCATAATTATCCCTTTTTTTTGATTGTTATTCTACAATCTAGTAACAACATTATATCAAACGGGTGGGGCAACAGCAATTCGGGGGTGAGTTCAATTGCGATCGGTTGCGATCGCTCAATTAAATCGCAAATAACTTCCAGGTAGCGTCGCAACAGCTACAGTGTTTCCCTTGACCTTAAGTTGCGGTAATCTAGAATGATTGTAGTCGATCGTTTTAGTCATTTGAGGAGCCACCATGAAAACAATTGGGCTAATTGGGGGAATGAGTTGGGAATCTTCTATTGAGTATTACCGCATTATTAACGAGGTCACCAAGAGCAAGCTTGGGGGATTGCATTCTGCTAAAAGCGTGATGTACTCAGTTGACTTTGCAGAAATCGAGGCTTTGCAACATCAAAGTCGTTGGCAAGAAGCAGCAGGTTTGATGGTTGCAGCAGCACAAAGCCTTGAACGGGCAGGAGCTGATTTTATCGTTCTCTGTACTAACACAATGCATAAACTTGCGGATGAGATTGAGGCAAATATTCAAGTTCCGTTTCTCCATATTGCGGATGCGACGGCTGAGAAGATTCAGTCCAGTGGCATTCAAAAGATCGGCTTGTTGGGTACTCGTTTTACGATGGAGGAGGATTTTTATCGAGGGCGACTGGTAGATAAACATGGGCTAGAGGTGCTCATTCCAAATGATGATGAACGAGAGGTGGTACATCGAGTCATTTATGAAGAACTGTGTCTTGGAATTATTAATCCAGAATCTAGAAAGCAATATATCAAGATTATGAATAGCTTAGTTGAATCCGGTGCAGAAGGCATTATTTTAGGCTGCACAGAGATTGAGTTACTAATTCATACTGGAGATGCTACGGTTGGATTGTTTCCGACAACGAGGATTCATGCAGAAGCGGCAGTAGAAAAAGCAACAACTGCCGTACTTATTTGCGATCGCAAATAACTTCCAGGTAGCGTCGCAACTGCTACAGTGTTTCCCAACAGATCGAAAAACTCAACGCTATAACCTGTTTCTAGTCCTTCAACGAGTGCTATTGATTTACCAGTCCTCGCAGTTCCTTAATGTCGATGTGGATTCCTTGACGTTTCAGATATTGGCTCAAGTTAATCTGGATGAATAAATCTTTGAGTTCTTCAGCAATCTCTGCCGGGGGATTGCCAGATAACGCAGTTGCAATTAGACGTTCTGCTATTCGTAATTCGCCACATTCGATCGCTAAAGATGCTGCGCTGCGGTGAAGCACAGAACGAGTGGGTTCAGCATCAAGCTGGCTAGCGATTAAGGCTGCGGCCTGAGTTTCTTGTTCAAAGGCTTGGCGCGTGAATTGTGCAGCCAACTCCAACGTACCTCTTAAGCGGGCGACTGCCGCTGCTTCGGCTAAATCCATTGCTTGTTTGTGGAGCGATTGAATCTGACTCATTGGAGTACGGTTCCTTCAGGATTTTGCTTGGCACTAATAATAGAAATCGGTCGGCTAAACTCTACTACAATGATATACGCTGGCAAGCCTTGTGCGTCTGAGGTGCGGGTTTGTTCAGTTTTCAGCTTGACTCTAGTATTGATTTGACCTTGAGTGCCTTTGCGAATTCCAGAAACCTCTAGCCGAGCCATTCGCTCAAATGGCAGTGTCGTAGCTGAATTTTGACTTCCCAACCAATAGTCAAATCCTGTTCCTTTACGAGAACGTTCAATTACTGTGAGATTTGTTAATTGCAGAATTAACAGGAATGCGATTCCATAAGCAGCCTGCTCGGTAGTATATTCTTCGTCATTCCAACATCGTCGGGTTTGCTCGGTGACTGGCTGCCAATCTAACTTGAATGTGGCAGAAAATTCTCCTTCAACTTTAAGTGTTACTCCTGGTTGGTGAGCTTCATCTGTTAGGCAAATCGCACCTGCTTCTGCGATCGCGGCTCCAAAGGCAGGTGTAATCGCAGGGAGTCCCTGGCTAAGGCTTTGTAAGTTTAAGATTTGAATCTGGCTCAAAGCGGCAGTGCTCTATGGAAACTAGATATTCAATTTTACTCTGTGTTGCGACAATTTGAGTCGATCGGCACTATTCTAGGAAAACGAGTTTTTACCGCGACCGAAGGCTTTAACGTGTTATTTCGCAAAAAATCCGGTCTCTGCATGGCAATTTTTTCCGTCAAACCAGTATAATAAGGTCTACCCATCGTTTTCGTTATTTCGGCCGGGGCACAGGATACTTTAATGGTTTTAGCCGACTTTTACAGTTCATGACTGTGAGAAGTGCTATATTTACTGATGTTTATAGCTCTGTACCTAAATTTATAGCAGTTACCAAGACAATAATGACTAATCAACCAGATTTTGATGTCTTCTTAGCTCACAATAGCCAGGATAAGCCTCAAGTTAGAGCGATCGCGAATAAACTGAAGCGGCGGGGTCTAAAAGTGTGGCTAGACGAAGAGCAAATTCTGCCAGGAACAGCATTTCAGGATGTAATCCAACAGGCCCTTCAAAATGTTAGGTGTGCGGCTATCTTTATTGGTCTAGGGGGGTTGGGAAAGTGGCAAATCCTAGAATCGCGGTCACTACTCACTCGCTTTGTGGATGCAGACATACCCGTAATTCCTGTTTTGTTGCCTGGAGTTGAGGGAATTCCCGAGCATTTGCTCTTCCTCCAAGAACTAAATTATGTGAAGTTTGAGAAGGGCATAGATGATTTTGAAGCGTTAGACAAATTGGAGTCGGGCATTAGGCAACAACCGGTAAAAAGCCTACTCAAAAATTCTAGACACTTCGATATTTTTTTGTGTTACAACGACGAAGACCGCAACGAAGTAAAGCAAATTGCAGAACAACTCAAGGAAAGGCAGATTCGACCTTGGCTCGATATATGGGAAGTCCGGACTGGCACTTCCTGGCAACGATTACTGGAAACTCAGATAGCCAAAATAAACTCAGTGGCTGTTTTTATTGGTAAAAACGGTGGTCCGTGGCAAAAAGAGGGAATAGAGTCTTTTATCTGGGAATTTATTGAAATAGGTCGTCCTGTCATCCTTATTCTTCTCCCAACTATTCAGCAAGAGCCAAATTTTCCCATTTATCTAAAGCGCAAAATTAGGGTTGATTTTCGTCAACAAGACCTTGACCCGATCGCCCAGTTGATCGATGGCATTCCCGAGCTAAATGATGAGTCATAGGAGAAGTCTTTTAATGGTCAACCAACAGTATTTTGATGTCTTTTTTACCTACAACTCCCCGGATGAGATCCAGGTCTTAAACGTTGCTAACAAACTTAGAGAGTTGGGTCTGAATCCGTGGGTCAAAGCAGAACAAATACAACCAGGAACCTGCTATCAAGATGTAATCCAACAAGCTATACAAAGTATTAATTGCGCCGCTATATTTCTTGGTTCGGGAGAAATGCTAGAGTTCGCCCTGATCCAATCAAAGGTACACATGAGTGAAACCGTAGAACGAGGTAAAAAAATAATTCCTGTGTTGCTACCAGGGGTTGACAAAATTCCAAAGCATATGCTTTTTTTACAGCAAGTAGGCTTTGTAGATTTTGCTAACGGGATTGACGATCGTAAAGCAATAAAAGATTTAGTATGGGCTATTACTAACCAAAAACCAGACAAGTCCACTGAACAAGAAACTGAACAAAATTTCGATGTCTTGCTTTGCTATAATCAGGAAGACCAATTTACTGTCAAAAATATTGCCAACCAATTAAAGCAAAAACAGATTCGACCTTGGCTAGATATCTGGGAGGTTCCCGGAGGTGTGAAATCTTATGAGCAACTAGAGAAAGATATAGAGCGAATCAGGTCAGTAGCTTTTTTGATCGGTAGCAATGGATGTCCCTGGCAAAAAGATCCATTAATATCTGTTATAGAGGAATTTTTTGAGCGAGATGTTCGTCTCATCCCAGTAATACTCAAAAATGTACCGCCCGAACCTAAACTCCCAATATACCTCAAACGCAAAAGATCGGTTGATTTTCGACATGAAGAATCGGAGCCATTAAAGGAGTTGATCTGGGCTATTCGTAATTCGTAAACTGAAAGAGTAATAGGAGAAATCCTCATATGGTTAGACAACGTGAATTTGATGTCTTCTTGGCTCATAATAGTCAGGATAAACCCCTAGTTAGAGGTATTGCAAATGAACTTAAGCAGCGTGATATAAAGCCGTGGCTAGATGAGGAACAAATTCCACCAGGGCGTTCTTTTCAGGAAGTAATTCAACAGGCAGTTCCTAATGTTAGTTCTGCTGCGATATTCATCGGAGTCGCTGGATTGGGAAATTGGCAGGCTATGGAACTTCGGATACTCATTAGCCAATGTGTTGAAGCAGATATCCCTGTAATTCCTGTCTTGTTACCAGGGGTTGAGACAATCCCAGAGCCTTTAATCTTCCTCAAACAACTAAATTGGGTGCGCTTTAACACCGAAATGGATGATAATGCACTAGATAATTTAGAGTGGGGTATTACTGGGCGTAAGCGTAAGCGTAAGCCTAAATTTGATGTGTTCTTGGCTCATAATAGCAAGGATAAACCGCTAGTTAGAGCGATTGCAAATGAACTTAAGCAGCGCGATCTAAAGCCGTGGCTAGATGAGGATCAAATTCCACCAGGGCGTTCTTTTCAGGAAGTAATTCAACAGGCAGTTCCTAATGTTAGTTCTGCTGCGATATTCATCGGAGTCGCTGGATTGGGAAATTGGCAGGCTATGGAACTTCGGATACTCATTAGCCAATGTGTTGAAGCAGATATCCCTGTAATTCCTGTCTTGTTACCAGGGGTTGAGACAATCCCAGAGCCTTTAATCTTCCTCAAACAACTAAATTGGGTGCGCTTTAACACCGAAATGGATGATAATGCACTAGATAATTTAGAGTGGGGCATTACTGGACGTAAGCCAGACCCAACCAGTCGAATTGAGCAAAAATATAGCGAACTCTCAGTACGTCTAGCTCTTTTACTAGAAGCCGGAAGATGGCGAGAAGCTAACGAAGAAACTAGAAAGATAATTCTCAAGGTAGCTGGTCAAGAAAAAGAAGGCTATCTAACCGATGAAAAAATCCAACAATTTCCCAGTCAATTTCTCCGCCACATAGACATACTTTGGAATGGCTACAGCAGTGGTAAATTTGGCTTTAACATCCAGAAGCGTATTATGAGAGAGTCGAAAAAAGACCCCAAAGTTTTTGGACAGCGCGTAGGGTGGTGCAAAGAAGACGGTTGGATTTCTGCTAGCCAAGTAATTTATAGTGTTGATGCTCCTGAAGGACATCTTCCTTGGGGAACGATCGAAACTATTACGATGGATAATGCTGGTTTGACTGCGATTGTAGACACTATCAGGTGGGGAACAAAAGGATTAGCTAAACAAGACTGGCAGAGGCAGCTCATCGTAGATTTTGTCGATTTTATGAATACGGTGACAGGAGATAAAAGTGATAAGGAACAAATGAAAAGAAATTTAGAATATGAATTATCTCATGAGAAAGCTTGGTGGGAAGGAGAAAGACTAGCAGAAATTCAAATTAATAAGCTGTTTTCTTTCCTGATCAATTTTTCATGACTTTAACTAAATGCCAAAACAAGACCCAGCCAAATTGAAAAAAGTATCTGTCAACCTTCCCTTCGGCATCGGCGGCGCAGAATGGGAAGCCGATGCAACCGAACGAAAAGCAGCATGGGCGCTTTACGTGGAACTGGTAACTCGCATTACTGTAGAATCGCTTCAATCCGACCAAGGACTGTTGCGGGAAGCTCTAAATTCGCTCTACAAAATGTTTGAGATTACCCGTCAAATCCTCAGAGAAGCTGGCCCCGATGTCGGCATTTCCCATAACTCTGTTGGCGGAATTGCTATTGCTGTACTCAATCAAGGTTTGCGTCCATTTCTGTCTAAATGGCATCCTTTACTACAGGCATGGGAGGCACAGTGTCTCCCCAATACTAGCCCTAAAGAACATGAAAAAAACTGGTCGCAGGAGCCTCAGTTGCGTCAAGAATTGCGATTACTCAGTGAACAATTAGATGAATATGTTAAAGCCTTGGCACAAATTGTAGGAGTAAAAAAATAATTTTTTCTATTTCTTTAAATTTATCATCTTTGTTCTAAATCATTCTTTCGTACAGACTCACACTGCACATCTTTTTAGAAAAGAATGTTTCTGAGCTTAAAATATCCGATCTGGCAAGCTGAATAATCGCATTTACTCAAATAGTCAAAAGGATGCCATTCATTTTTACTAATGGCTTCAAAGTAAGAACCATCTTGCTGTGCAATATTAGGTTGTATATTGCTAACATCAGCATAGTACATATAGCAAATTTCGTTCGTTTGAGTGCCAACAATATATTTACCCAACGGCACAACTTGAACAGAAAACCCAGATTCTTCATCTACCTCTCTGATTGCTGCTTTCTCTGGTGACTCGCCCGTCTCTATCCCCCCAGTAATGGGGCAAGGATAGAGCGGAAGTTCTTCATTTATCTCGGAATTATCGATACAGAGGGGTTGTTGTCTAATGAGGACTTCATATTCTATGTCTCTTCCAGCAACATTGCTTTTTCTGACTAAGAATATAGCTACTGAGTCTTTGCCTTTTCTTTCCAAGTAATGAAATCCCCTGGCAGTTTGCTTCACAGTAATCCAATTGGTCGTAAAAATATTTTTTTCGTGGCTCATTTTACTGATTCCAAACTTACCTACAACAGCATAATTCCCGCGTCTAACCGATATAGTACCGCGTTCAAAAGGTTTAAAGAGGAATAGGCAATTGCTGCTGAGTAACAGCCATTACCCATTCCTCATTCTAAACCCTAACTACCCCCAATCCGGGCCACGTCACGAGCGTTTTCTTCAAAAGCAGCCGTCAGCGCATCATCACCGCTCAAACCCGCAGCGATCGCCCTTTCAATGGCCTGCAACACCCGCTTGTAATCCATCGGCATCACCTTCACAAACACCGACAACATCGCATCCCAATTTGCCAAAACCTTCGACGCTTTCGCACTTCCAGTCAAATCAAAATGAGTCTGAATTAATTGCCGCAAATCTGCAATTTCCTCAGCATCCTCCAGTGTTTCCAGCGCCACCATTGACATATTGCAGCGAGTTGCAAAATCCCCCGCTTCATCCAAAATGTAAGCAACGCCGCCACTCATTCCGGCTGCAAAATTGCGCCCGGTGGCACCCAAAACTACAACTTTGCCGCCAGTCATGTACTCGCAACCGTGATCGCCGACACCTTCGACTACTGCGTTAACGCCGGAGTTACGCACCCCAAAACGTTCGCCCGCCAGCCCTCGGATGAAAACCTCACCAGATGTCGCTCCGTAAAGCACTACGTTGCCGACGATCGCGTTTTCTTCTGCGACAAAGGTAGAAGCTGGCGACGGGTACAATACGATCTTGCCGCCGCTGAGGCCTTTGCCTAAATAGTCGTTGGCTTCGCCTTCGAGCTCTAGGGTGACTCCCTTGGGTACGAATGCGCCAAAGCTTTGCCCAGCGCTGCCTTGGAAGTGCAGGTGCACGGTATCATCGGGTAAGCCTTCCCAGTGGCGTTTGGTGATTTCGTTGCCGAGAATTGTGCCCACAACTCGGTTGACGTTGGTGATTGGGAGAGTTGCGCGCACTGGTTCGCCGTTTTCGATCGCACTTTTGCACAAATCCAGCAGTACACTAAGGTCGATCGACTTTTCCAACCCGTGATCCTGCGGCATCTGACAGTAGCGCCCGACATCCGCGCCAACTTCCGGCTGATAAAGAATGTTCGAGAAATCCAAACCCTTAGCCTTCCAGTGTTCCACCGCTTGTTGCGCTTCCAAAACATCGGTGCGCCCCACCATTTCATTCAAAGTGCGGAAACCCAATTGCGCCATAATTTCGCGGACTTCTTGGGCGATGAAAGTCATAAAGTTTACCGTGTGTTGCGGATCTCCCGTGAAGTTTTTCCGCAACAGGGGATCTTGGGTTGCAACGCCCACGGGGCAAGTGTTCTGATGGCAGACGCGCATCATGATGCAGCCCAAAGTCACCAGCGGTGCGGTAGCAAAACCGAATTCCTCTGCGCCAAGCAGTGCAGCAATTGCTACATCACGGCCGGTTTTGAGTTGTCCGTCGGTTTCCACAGCAATTCGGCTGCGGAGATTGTTCAAAACTAAAGTTTGGTGAGTTTCGGCCAATCCCAACTCCCAAGGCAATCCGGCGTGTTTGATCGAAGTTTGCGGCGACGCGCCCGTACCGCCGTCGTACCCGGAGATGAGCACGACATCGGCGTGGGCTTTGGCGACACCCGCTGCGATCGTCCCTACCCCCACTTCCGACA
This sequence comes from Microcoleus sp. bin48.metabat.b7b8b9.023, assembly GCF_013299185.1. Lineage (GTDB taxonomy): Bacteria > Cyanobacteriota > Cyanobacteriia > Cyanobacteriales > Microcoleaceae > Microcoleus. The sequence continues at coordinate 71,344 of NZ_JAAFKG010000030.1, forward strand.
CTAATTTGACGCTAATCCGCGCTTCCCGGTTGGAATTTTTCAAGTCGTGAATCAATTCTGCCAAATCTTCGATCGAATAAATGTCGTGGTGGGGAGGAGGCGAAATCAAGCCTACACCGGGAGTTGAGTGCCGGACTTTGGCAATCCACGGGTATACTTTTTTACCGGGTAACTGTCCGCCTTCTCCGGGTTTTGCCCCTTGCGCCATCTTGATTTGGAGTTCCTTCGCTTGGGAAAGATACAAGCTGGTAACGCCGAAACGCCCGGAAGCAACTTGTTTGATCGCACTGTTTTTCGAGTCACCGCGATCGTTTGTCCAAGTATATCTTTCCGGATCTTCGCCGCCTTCGCCCGTGTTCGATTTGCCACCAATGCGGTTCATGGCTACAGCTAGAGATTCGTGGGCTTCTTGGGAAATCGAACCGTAACTCATCGCCCCGGTTTTGAAGCGTTTGAGAATAGCTTCGACTGGTTCAACTTCTTCAATCGGAATCGATTCCCGCTGCTTGAATTGCAGCAAACCGCGCAGGGTAAAATGCTGTTGATTTTGTTCGTTAACCAGGCCGGAATACTGTTTGAAAAGTGGATAACTTCCTTCGCGCACGGCTTTTTGCAGGGCGTGAATGGTTTGCGGGCTGAACAAGTGGGCTTCCCCTTCCTTGCGCCATTGGTATTCGCCGCCGACATCCAGGGTGTTGCCGCTGGATGGGCGATCGGGGAATGCGTGAGTATGGCGTAAAATTGCTTCTTGGGCGATGACTTCGAGGTCAACTCCGGCAATTCGCGATGCTGTCCAAGTGAAGTATTTATCGACTACGGATTTGTTTAAGCCGATCGCCTCAAATATCTGCGCGCCGCGATAACTTTGAATTGTGGAAATCCCAATTTTCGACGCAACTTTGGTCACGCCTTTGGTTGCGGCTTTCACGTAGTTTTTGCAAGCTGTCTTGGTATCAACATTTACCAGCAAACCTTCGCGGATCGAATCTGCGATCGTCTCAAAGGCCAAATACGGATTGATCGCACCGCAACCGTAACCGATTAAAGTCGCAAAGTGATGGACTTCGCGGGGTTCTCCGGATTCGAGCACTAATCCCGCCCGCGTCCGCGTACCTTGGCGGATCAAGTGGTGGTGCAGGCCCGCAACTGCTAGCAATGCGGGAATTGGAGCGTTTTCGGCATCGATTCCCCGATCGCACAAAATCAGAATATTCACCCCAGAGGCGATCGCGCGATCGGCTGCTGCGAACACATCTTCTAAGGCTTGTTCCAAACCTTTTACACCAGTTTTGGGGTCGAACAAAATCGGTATCGTAATTGACTTGAAATTACCTTGGGAAACGTGCTTGAGTTTGGCCAATTCTTCATTGCTGAGAATTGGTGTTTTTAGCTCAATTAAATGGCAGCTTTCCGGTTCCGGTTTGAGCAAATTGCGTTCAGATCCGATCGTTGTTTCCGCAGAAGTAACAATCTCTTCGCGGATCGAATCAATGGGCGGATTCGTAACTTGGGCAAACAGTTGTTGGAAATATTCATAAAGCAACTTTTGGCGATTGGAAAGCACGGCTAACGGCGTATCCGCGCCCATTGCGCCGACAGCTTCCACCCCATCTCGTGCCATCGGCGCTAACAGCATCCGCAGTTCTTCAAAGGTGTAACCAAAGGCCATTTGGCGCTGCAATAATGTTTCGGGTTTTGATTCTGCTACTTCCCCATCTGGCAGTTTGGCAATTTCCACCATGTGCTGGTTAATCCACTCGCGATAGGGATGTTCGGAAGTGATTTGATGTTTGATTTCCTCGTCAGAAATGATCCGGCCTTCTGCGGTATTAACTAAAAACATCCGGCCCGGTTGCAAGCGGCCTTTTGAAAGAATTCGTTCCGGTGCGATCGGCAAAACACCCGCTTCCGATGCCATAATTACTAAGTCATCTTTCGTGATGCAATAGCGAGAAGGACGCAAACCATTGCGATCGAGCACAGCCCCGATCGATGTACCATCCGTAAATGCGATCGAAGCAGGCCCGTCCCAAGGTTCCATCAAGCAAGAATGGTATTCGTAGAAAGCCTTTTTCTCATCACTCATCGACTCGTGGGCTGTCCAAGGTTCCGGAATCATCATCATAATGGCATGAGGCAAAGAACGCCCGGCCAAAGTCAGCAATTCTAAAGCATTATCAAAGATAGTGGAGTCGCTACCCTCGACATTGATTAAATTGGGGATTTTCTTTAAATCATCGCCGAATAGTTCCGACTCGAACATCGATTGCCGCGCGTTCATCCAATTGATGTTGCCGCGCATCGTGTTAATTTCGCCATTGTGGGCGATGTAGCGGTAAGGGTGCGATCGTTCCCAACTTGGGAAAGTATTCGTGCTGAAGCGCGAGTGAACCAGTGCTAAAGCGCTTTCCATGTCCGGGTCGTGGAGTTCGGGATAATAATCTCCGACTTGCACCGGCATCAGCATTCCCTTGTAGACGATCGTCCGGCATGACAGCGTAGAATTATACCAGTACGGGTCTACCTTCTGCCTGCGGATCGCATTGTGAGCTCGCTTGCGGATGACGTAAAGTTTCCGTTCAAAACCCGCCTCGTCCATACCTGCGGCGCGACTCAGAAACACCTGCTGCATCAAAGGTTCGCTGGCTTTGGCGGTATCTCCGAGGGACGAGTTATCGGTGGGGACTTCGCGCCAACCGAGCACGGGACATCCTTCTTCCGCAGCGATTTCGGCGAAGATGCGTTTGCCGTTTTCCCGTTGAGTTCGATCGCGCGACGAATAAATCGCACCGACGCCGTACTCGCCTGCTTCGGGAAGTTCGATATTTAAAGCTGCTGCTGCTTTCTTGAGAAACTTGTGGGGCACTTGCATCAAAATCCCCGCCCCGTCTCCGGTGTTGGGCTCGCAGCCGCAGGCGCCGCGGTGGTCGAGATTCAGTAGAATTGTCAGTGCTTGTTCGACTATTTCGTGGGATTTGTTACCCTTGACGTGTACAATAAATCCGACTCCGCAAGCGTCGTGCTCGAACTGGGGATCGTACAGGCCTTGCTTTTGTGGCAGTCCGTGGTTGTTCATTTTGATGTGTCTCTCAAAGTGACGAAAAGATTTTGATCTAGAGTTGAGCGTGGAATGGCGATCGACCTAGTATCATGTATTATATGTGGATCTACTGCATTGGGTAGATCCATCAAAAAATCAAGGCTTGTGCGATCGAGTGACGGTGAAAAAATAGTTAAAGCTGAGATGTTACGCCATTGTCAGCAATAGGCATCTTGCCTGTTCATAAATAAGTAAAAAATAGTTTGTTGGTAATTAATTGATAAATTAGATATTTGGATTTTTTTTTAACCGCAGAGGCCACAGAGAGCGCAGAGGAAGAGAAGAGAGATGAGTAATTGTGATAGCGACTCACATCTAGAGGATATTCAGGCTGCGATCGCGCCGAATGAAGCTGGACACGATCGGGATCTGAACAGTGATAGGATAAAATCGCTACATCCGCTCTTTCTCTGCGCCCTCTGCGCCCTCTGCGGTTAAAAAAATCCAAAACAACCATAAATCTTATAAAATGTTTCCATTAAATAAAGAACCAGCAGTCCCAGATGAAGATTTGATGTAGATTTGGTCGATCGCACCCATCACAGGTGACAACTACTATAGTGATTTTGCTATGGTTGTTAAGGCTGGTCGATCGGGAAGAGCAGATTTCACAGTAAAATGTACAGTTCGCTAACCCTTCCGCGCAGGTGAGGTTAGATTTTAACAACAAATTAGCTCACCTCAAAAACCAACATCGTTTACTAAAGGCTTCAACAAGCAATCCCGAAGGAGTAAAAAATCATGGTTCAAACTCAAGAACTTTCTCAAACATTAACTCTGCTTGCATCTGCTGCACCCAACGGAATTTCCGCTACAGAATCACGCCCGTGGGGTTCTTTTACAACACTTGAAGAAGGCCCGGGATACAAAATTAAGCGGATCGAAGTCAAGCCGGGACACCGCCTCAGCCTGCAAATGCACCACCACCGCAGCGAACACTGGATCGTAGTTTCCGGTACTGCTAAAGTTACTTGTGGCGAAACCGAAGAAGTTCTATTTACAAATCAGTCTACCTATGTTCCACAGTGCATTTCTCACCGTCTGGAAAATCCGGGAGTGATTCCCCTGATTTTAATTGAAGTGCAGAATGGTGAATATCTAGGAGAAGATGATATTGTGCGCTTTCAAGACGATTACGCGCGGACAGAATCTAAGGCTAAATAACCTATAAACTGGTTATTTGTTATTTGTTGTTTGTTATTTGTTATTCGCACCAATCAGTAACCAATAACCAATAACCAGTAACCAATAACCAGTAACCAATAACCAATAACCAATAAAATTAATGATTCATCTAAGCAAAACAGCAGCCACAGAAGTAAAGCGCCTCAAGTCAAAGTATCCCAATCCCAATGCTTTGTTTCGTCTGGGCGTAGAATCGAGCGGCTGTTCCGGTTTGTCCTATACAATGGCATTTGACGATGCACCCGTCCCAGAAGACACTCTCTGCGAGTCCGAGGGAGTTCAAGTTGCGATCGACCCCCAGCACTTAAAATATCTCAATGAGCTAACCTTGGATTATTCAGAAGACTTGATGGGCGGAGGTTTCCGGTTCCACAATCCCAATGCAGCCCAAAGCTGTAGCTGCGGTAACTCCTTTTCTACGAGGTAAAAATTAATATGATGACACTCAAAGACTTAGAAAAAGTCCAAAAAACCTTCAAAGAAGCCGGTCAAGACTACCAACTTGAACTAGAAAGCGGGAAAATTATCATTGTGGGCCCCTCAGATATTGTATCAAGTGAAATTGGTGTACTTTTCATTTGGCTGCTTGCCAATTGGGTTTATCCCCGGCGTTTGGGCCGAATTTTTGACTCCGCAGGTGGCTTTATTTTGCCTGACGCGACGCTCACAGCACCCGATGTTTCCTTTGTGCGGGCCGCCCGGATCCGGCAAAGTACCCGTTATTTCGCAGAATTAGTCCCAGACTTGGTAGTAGAAATTAAATCACAGAGCGATCGTATTAAACCGCTCGAAAAAAAGATTCTCAATTTTATCCAACTCGGCGCACAAGTAGGGATTTTGATCGACCCGGATGAAGAAACTGTTACAGTTTACCGTCCCGAAGGCGAACCAATTGTGCTGGGTAATGGAGAGATTTTGACGGTATCCGAACTTTTTCCTGGTTGGGAATTGCCCATTGCTGAACTTTGGCCGCCAATTTATACTGAAGCTGAAACTGAAGGATAATCTCGCATTTTAATATAAGTAGTTTGAACGAACCGCGAAGGCGCAAAGGACGCGAAGGAAGAGAGGAGAAGAGAAAAGAAAGATTTAACAATGGCTAATAAATCAGAAGAAACTCAAGATTGGTATAGTGAATATACCACTACCTACAGTTACGAACAGCGAAAAAATTGGTACAGCGAAATCGCAGGCTTCTACAACAAAACTAGACCGCGCTATCCCCAACAACTAATTAATCGCGTTGTCGAATTAGCCGAACTTCCCTCAAACGCCAACATTCTTGAAATCGGATGCGGCCCCGGAATAGCCACTGTTCCGTTTGCGGAATTAGGTTTTGCAATGCTTTGTCTCGAACCCAGTCAGCCAGCTTGTCAGCTAGCACAACAAAACTGTGCAACTTATCCATTTGTAGAGATTAAAAATCAAACTTTGGAAGAGTGGGAATTAGAAACTGATAAATTCAATGCTGTGCTGGCGGCGACTTCTTTTCATTGGGTGTCACCAGAGATTCGCTATCAAAAAACGGCCGCCGCATTAAAAGATAAAGGTTCATTGATTTTGCTCTGGAATGCCGGAGTTTTGCCAGAAGATGAAGTTTACCGAGTTTTAAATGAAGTTTGTCAAACTCAAGCTCCATCTCTAGCAGTATATCATGCCAAAGAAAGAGTCAATCAAGCAGAAAGTATCAAAGAAATCGGACAAAATATCATCGACTCAGGCCTGTACGAAGATTTAATTTACGAACAGTTAGTATGTGAAATTACCTACAGTATTGAGGATTATCTGAATCTTTTGCAGACTTACTCGGAGTACATCGCGCTAGACGAGCAAAAAAGAAAATCATTGTTAACAAATTTGGGGGAAGCGCTCGCAAAAAACTGCGTAAATATCATCAAAGCTTCCTATATTTCAGCATTTCACATTGCCAAAAAACTTTAGCACTTTTTCTCTTCTCTTCCTTCGTGTCCTTTGCGCCTTCGCGGTTCGTTAAAAAAACCTTATTTACCAATCTAAGAAGGTTCGTAGTGAGGACTTTAGTCCTCTAAGAAGGACTAAAGTCCTCACTACAAACCTATTGTAGTATAGCTGCTGAGAATAACCCACTGCATTAACTGCTGCCATTCTGGAGATTGAGTTAATAAATCTGCATCCAATTCATTGCCCGCATCCTGCGAAAATTCCGTAAAACACTCCGCCCAATTAATTACTGTTTCCACTGGCAAATAAGGCGTATAATTCCAAGAACGCTGCAAAAATTCTGCCATCTCAACAGGATGACCGGTGCGGTGCAAATACCAAGCAATCCAAACCAACGTACTGTACTTGATTTGCTTTTCCAACAAACGTATTTTATCCGGCACTTCGGGCCGCGCAAAAAAATTGTCCATTACCGCAGCCAAGGATTTAGCCTGCGGTAAACCTTTGTACATGGCACTTTGTTCGTGCTGGCGGTAGCAAACTGTTATTTGCCGCAGCCATTCTGTTTCGCATCCCATTAATGCTAAACGCAGCGCTAAATCTGTATCTTCAGCCGGGGGAAATCGAGGATCGAAACCGCCAGCGCGCTCTAACCATTCGCGGCGAAACATCATTGCGCTGGGCAATACTGGTTTCCACCGCAGCCACATTTCTAGGTCTAATTTAGGGACGTTTTTCCAGGGTTTGACATCTTTAATCCGTTCGCCTATACTGTTGACTTGACGCCAGCCACTGTGGACTATTCCTAGATTTGGTTGCGCTCTGAATACAGCAATTTGTGCTGCTAATTTCTCGGGTAAAAAGTAGTCATCTGCATCGAGAAAGGCGATGAATTCTCCTTGCGCTAGTTCGATGCCGCGATTTCGGGCAATGGAAACTCCTTGATTTTGTTGGTAAATGTAGCGAATGCGATCGCCATATTGCTCTAAAACTAATTTGGTGTCGTCTCGGGAACCATCGTCTACTACAATAATTTCCCAGTCAGTATAGGTTTGGCGCAGCACGCTATCTACGGCTTGGCCGACGTAAGCAGCACAGTTGTAAGCCGGAATCACCACGCTTACCTGCGGAGTTCGATCGCTCATCATGAATATCAAGTCCGAAGCATTAGAATCTATATAGGCTGGGCGGATTTACTAAAATGCTGGCTGTGAAATCCAGAAAAATTATACACTCGCCCCTCAAAGATTTATTTATCAAATCTAGTTGCGTCTTTATTATAATACGTTTAAGGTGCGACAGAGACTGACGCACCGGATAAGGGATGCTTTTTGAGCATAAATTTGGTTCAAGAATTTGCCAAAGTAAGTTGCCGCGAATTCAGTAAATTGTCGGGGCGAATTCCTAAAGGGTTGCGATCGCCTTTTACCTTTAAATACTTCTGAGCTATTTGCAAAACCTGTTCCGGATTGGGCGGCTTGCTCAAAAAATCGGAAGCACCTGTAAGTTTGGCTCGCGTGCGATCGATTATACTGTCTTTACCAGTCAAAAACACGATCGGAGTTTCCCTAAAACTAGGTGTTTGCCGCAAAAAATTGCACAAAGCAAAGCCGCTTGTCTTCGGCATTACCACGTCCATAAAAATTAAAGCAGGCTTTTGTTTGGCAATGATGCCCACTCCATCCATCGGATCTTGAATTTTTAGAACTCGATACCCCGCCGGCAATAAAATTTGTTGTAAAAATTCGCATACTGTCGGACTGTCATCAATACAGGCAATCAAAGGGCGAACCTGCCCAGCCATCGACGCAGCAAGGCGCCACTGTTCTATAGGCGACGGTAAGTCTGGTACTGTGCGGAAATTTACTAAACCCTGCTTCATGTAATTAACTAAAGCGCGAGTTGCGACTGTCACGCACTGCTTTTTCTTCAATGCAATATCCCAAAGAGTATTCTCGCCGTTAAATACGTTAGCCAAAGCTATCAAAGAGTTAGAACTAAATCGATTTTCCTGCAACTGGGCAGACGCTTTTAAAAGGGGTGCTTGTTCTGGTTCTACCAGCCACAAACCCATGCCTTTCCACTTCTGCCAAATTAGTTCTGTAGAGTACAGAATTTGTTCTACTTCCGTTACAGACAGCAGCAAAGAAGATATTATTTTAGAAAAATATTTTTCCGACGGACGCCACTCCCGACGCAAACCCGATTGACCGATCAGAGCAAACAAAACTTCGGAAATGCTGCTGTGGACGATCGCCTTAGCTTGTTGCAAACTCATTTCGCTGGCAGCTAGCCCTTGCTGAATCAGTTGATATTCCCACAGTTCCCGAGCCTCCAGATCTCTAAGATCCACTTGAAAGTTGGGACAGTGTTGTCCAATAGCCCTGTACCAGCGCCTCGCTCTGTGCGCTCCTCCTGTGGCATAAACCAAACTACCCTGAAAAAAGTATAGTTGCCACTGTTGCTCACCTTGCTCTAATAGCAGTTTTCCCGTTGCTTGTTTCTGGCTGAGGACTGCCAAAGTATGAGAAAGCATTTTGTACCCGATTGCGGTAGCAGACATATCAACTCGCATTCCCTGTACTCCTGTTTTCCCTATTATATCGCTGCTGAGTTTGGGAAAAAAACAGTAATATTACTGAATTGCGTTCAAAATAACAAATTACCTGATGCTAGTTTAAACAGTTGACAGTTGACAGTTGACAGTTGACAGTCTTAATCAGTTGACAGTTGACAGTTGACTAACGACTAATGACTAATAACTAACGACTAATGACTAATGACTAATGACTAATCGCTATCTTTGGGAGGTACGGGATCGTAACCCCCTGGATGAAAAGGATGACAGCGCAAAATCCGCTTAACTGCGATCGAGCCGCCGCGGGCCGCCCCAAATCTTTCTATGGCTTCGATCGCGTATTGGGAACAAGTGGGCTGAAATCTACAGGCGTTAGGCAAATAAGGAGAAATCCCCATTTTGTAGCCTCGAATTAATCCGATCAGCAATACTTTCACAATCTTCACCTCAGCGCTTAATTAAATTAATCGCAAAATCTTGTCCCATACCGCTGAAAGCTAGGTTAATCCACAGCATACCCAAAGGTTCCAACAATCTAGCTTGTTGGAGTGTCCCTGCATCTACAACTTCAAATCCGATATCTTCCGCAATATTGGTGACAATTTTCTTGGCATCTGTACTGTCTCCGCAAATAAAAGCAGTTGCTGTTTGCGAACCGAACTGCAAATTTTCAAAACAGCTTGCACCAATGTTGTTAAACGCTTTCACCACTTGCGCTCCGATCGCCCATTTGGCAATTTCTTCGGCTGCGGAGGTAGTGTGTCCGATTGTCAGTCCAGCCGCAAGTCCAGCGGGTGTCAGCTCGATCGGGTTAGTAGCGTCAATTATAATTTTGCCAGTCAAATCTCCCGCAGCGGCGATCCTCTTCGAGGGCTTCGCTAACGCCTCTTGCGTGCCATTCCAAGGCGTAGCTAAGATCAAAACTTGACCGTGACTTGCAGCTTCCCCAACGCTAGCTGCTCCCGCATTTCCTCCTGTCGCTTCCACCGCCGACTGCACTTTTGCACTCTGGGGGTCTCTAACGCCAAATACAATGGAGTGACCTTTTTGAGTTAAAATGCGTCCCAGAGTTCCGCCAACATTTCCAGCACCAATTATACCTATTTTCATTTTCACCTCTTGGATACCTAAAAGACAATTTGAGGAGACAATATGGTAGTTGTATCTGAGTTTGCTACCTGACCGATACCTAAAAAATTACCATCTCGATCGTAAACTTGCAAGGGATAGGGAGGTTCGGGTATTAAGTTTTCAGGGGGATTGTTGCTACTTTTCTCGGCTTCTATCGTCGTTTCGGGAATCGGGAGGCGCTGTCCTTGAAACCAGCGTTTGGTATATTCAGGAGAAAGGACGATCGCACCTAAGTGTCTCAAAACCGCCGATGGCAAAATCGGGCTGAATGTATTCTCCTGCAATTGCACTTCTAATTCTTCAAACGTGAGACTTTGGTCGATCGAGAAACCGCTGCTTTCGGTGCGAGTCAAACCAGCCAAAGTACCGCCTGCATTCAAGAGTGCGCCCAAGTCCCGGGCGATCGCCCGAATGTAAGTACCGGCCCCGCAGGCGATCGACAAATCCAATTCTGGAAAATCGCCGGGCCGCCAACCCAAGATATCCAGCCGAAACACCTCAACATTCCTAGCCGCAACTTCCACAGTTTCGCCTTTTCTAGCTAACTCATAAAGCCGTTTTCCTCCCACCTGCACTGCACTAAAACTCGGCGGAAATTGCTCGATTTTGCCGATAAAATTCGGCAGTGCAGCTTGCACTTGTTCTAAACTCAACTCCGGGACAGGTTGAGAATTCAGGATTTCTCCTTCTAAATCGTCCGTAGCGGTAGTTAAGCCAAACCGAATCGTACCTCGGTAAGCTTTGTGGTGTTGGAGGAATTGCAGAAGTCTGGTTGCTCTTCCCAGGGCGATCGGCAAAACGCCAGTCACAGCCGGATCTAGAGTTCCTCCGTGTCCCACTCGTTTGAGTTTCAATATTCGGCGCACTCGCCCCACGCAGTCGTGAGATGTCATGCCGGCAGGTTTGTTGAGATTGAGAAAACCGTCAATAGTCATTAGTAAGAAAGAAGGAAGAGGGAAGTTCGGCAACGAGCAGTGTACGGGATATAACGGATGTAATGGAAATCGGTTCGAGGGAAGATGGAACAAGGAACAAGGAACAAGAAATAAGGAAAAAGAAAAGTTTTGACATTGCTTTGTTGGTCGCAACGCTTCCGGTTTTCAGTTAAAAAGTTCAACATTGAAAACTTAAAACTAAAAAGTACCCGCAAGCCCAATTACCAATTACCAATTACCAAATTCTCAATCCCCATTACCAGAAATAATTGGTTGAAAGCCTCTCCGTTTTAGGGGGAAATTAAAATCAGACGATTCATTAATGCAATCCTCGGACTTATAAGTAGAGGTTCCTCTCAAACTGTCAACTGTCAACTGTCAACTGTCAACTGTTGAACCATTCCCAATTAAAAAATAAAGTCCGTCCGAGAGATAGTAACTCCCAATACAGTAGCCAGAGTTTCCTTGGTACTTGTAAACTGAACAATTGTACTCGGCACGGTTCCGGGCCCAGCAGAAATGGTGAGTTCGGCAAAAGTGAGGTCAGCTCTCAAGCGAATTTTATCCGTACCAACAGTAAAATCGGTAATCACATCGCCATCTGCCGATCGCCCGATCGAAAAAGTATCATTCCCTGCGCCACCAGTTAAAGTATCTCTGCCGCGATCGCCCGACAAACAATCATCGCCCAGCCCACCAAACAGCGAGTCATCGCCGGCACCGCCAAAAAACGTATCATTGCCCGCGCCGCCCAACAAAGTATCGTTGTCTTGGTTGCCAAACAGCAAATCATTGCCATCATCCCCGCTTAACGAGTCAGCACCTTTCCCCCCATAGAAAGTATCGTCGCCCGCGCCGCCAAAAACGCTGTCGCGGGCTGCACCGCCGAACAGCAAATCATTACCAGCGTCCCCCTGTATTGAGTCGTCGCCGTCACCGCCGTAGAGGCTATCGTCTCCCCCCAAACCTAAAATGGTGTCAGCACCTCCCAAACCGAAGATCAAGTCAGCGCCGGCAGTACCGCTGAGGGAGTCAGGGCCGCTGGTGCCATTGCGAGGGGTAGCAGAGCCTCCGGGCCTTGTACCCGGGCTGGTTGGGGTTGGGGTTGTGACTACGATCGTAACTGGTACTGCTGATGGCATGGTTTTGAATAGTGGTAGAAATTTGCCATTCTAACTTAGCCTAAAAGCGTAAGTTACAGAAAGTACCACGAACACCAGGTGTCTTCAGGCGGGGAAGTGTTCATTCAGTTGACAATTGACAGTTGACAATTGACAGTTGAGGGCAACCTCTACCTGGAAGTCCGATGATTGGATTAATGAATCGTCTGATTTTAATTTCTACGCTAAACAAGCAAGGCTTTCAACTAATTATTTGTGGTAAAAAATCTGTCAGCAGCATTGCTTGTTTGAGGATAAATTCAAGTAGCCTTGGCTGGCAAACTATTGTGCATCTAAATTGCCTATTTGGAGCGGCGTCTGAGGAACTGCTTACTCCTGGTTTGATTATTTCTGGATGTCCAATTTCAGTGCCGAGCGAGCCGATCGCCTTTGACGAAATAAATCTGCCCATCACTATTTACGATCGTATAGTTTGGCAGTTGGTTCAATACATAAAATTTAGGTATAACCTTCATTCAGTGGACTTAAGAAAAATCTGACTTGCCAAAAATGGCTATATTGCCAGAAAATCGTCAGATGAAATTCATCAAAAGCATTAAGTAAACCGTATTGAAATACAATCCACTCCATCAAGAGAAGAGTTTTGAACCGTATTGGGGCGTTCTTGGCGCAGAGGGAAGAGTATTGCGAGGGTTTTGGATGTCGTAAAAAACCTTTTATCCCTCCCCTCTCTGTGTTCTCTGTGTTCTCTGCGGTAAAATCTTCTTAATATCTACTTCACCTCTTTATAATCCAAAAATCGTCAGATGAAATTCATCAAAAGCGTTAAGTAAACCCTATTGAGGTATAACCGTAAAATTATTCTTAAAAATTACAGTTATAGTAAAATTAAATATATGCTACAAATAGGCTATAGCTTTTAAGAGATAAATGAGAAGCGCGAAAGAATTATTCCTCACCAGCTTGACCGCTATTACTATGAGTTGGGTTTTCGGGACTCCTATTCAGAGGATACCAGGGGCGATCGCCCAGACAAAGGTTCCGATGAGACTGCAACACGGGGAAGGAACCTATACCCTTACGGTGTCGGAGGCGGACACCACAAAATCTGCCTATGGGGGTCAGTTGCGACTCTATGACGTGCACATCGCTAAGATGTTTGAAGTGACCTATGCTGATTGCCAGGAGATACCCAGGGCTGGCTTTAGAGATTGGGAGTACAGGGCCGGAAATGGCAGAATTAGCATGGGGACATTCAGAATCACCTGTCTGTTGGCGGGAGATATTGCGAAGACTTACGGTTTAGGCAAACCAGAGCGTAGTGCGATCGAATATTCTCAGGAAGAAGCAGGGCCGCCAATATCCCGAACTCGTTCTATCCCAATTTTAGACATTACTGGCAATAAAGTCGATCGCTGGCTGAATTTTGTGCAGAGTTTTCGACCAATTTAAAAATAACTTCTAGGAGGCCATAAAAATGACAACCCTATCCAACGAACAAACAGCAATTATCCGTACAGAAAGAGGACTGGCGATCGCAGGTACGCGCATCACCATCTACGACATCATGGACTACGTGACGGCTCAATATCCGCCTAAGTTTATTAGGGGATTGTTCGATCTGACAGAAGAACAAATTAATGCAGCTTTAGCTTACATTGAGGCAAATCGCGCTGATGTTGAAGCCGAGTATCAAATGGTGCTTAAGGAAGCTGAGGAACTGCGGCTGTACTACGAAGAAAAAAATCGCGATCTGATTGCTCGAATTGCCGCCCTACCACCAAGACCAGGAACCGAAGCTGCTTGGGAAAAGCTGCGAGTGGCTAAGGCAAAACTTAAGTCTCAGTCATGAATTTTTTGGGCGATCGTAATTTGGAATGAAAAACTCTATTTTTCATCCACTAGCTGAACAAGTATTAATTGATGCTATAACTTATTTATAAAGTCATTAGCTAGACATCCCTAAAGGAGAGTGCTTTAATATGTTAACTAAATACATCCAAGCTGCCATGAAGCAAGCTAAGTATGAAATTTTCCCTGATGATGGGACTTTCTACGGAGAAATTCCTATCTGTGAAGGAGTCTATGCAAATGCTGTAACTCTCGAAGCTTGTCGGGAAGAATTGCAAGAGGTATTGGAAGACTGGATTTTACTTGGTCTCACTATGAATCTTCCTTTACCCATCCTCGATAATATCGACCTTACAATTACCAAAGATGTTGCCTGATGCCACCTTTAAAACCAATCAAACGTCGAGACTTAATTCATTACCTGAAACTACTAGGATTTGATGGGCCATATTCAGGTAAAAAGCACCAGTTTATGCTAAAAGATAACCTTCGCATCACTATCCCCAATCCTCATCAAGGTGATATCAGCGCTAACTTTTTAGTTAAGATTTTAGGACAGGCTAAAGTTGATATTAGTGATTGGGAGAACCTCTAGTTTTTTGACTGCTATGTAAAAATAATTTTGTGGAGTCAGAAACCGGATTTCTTCCCAAAATTGGGCGTGGGAATTCCGATATTGTCACAGAAACCCGGTTTCTTGGATTTTGGAGCGCATTACTAAAACTCGATCGCATCTGAATTCTTGGTGATTTCTTGATTTGGTAAATCAGCTTGCCAAAAAAACCTGCGTTTCTCAAAATTATAAAGTGTAGGAATCGCCACCACAAAGGCGAGTACAAGTCCGATCGCAGAAATGGTCAAATGCCAGTCAATTCTTCTAGGATTCATAAATTCTACCTCTTGTCAATTTAAATGGATAGTCAACTATTTTTACCACACACCATCCTTCGCAGGAGTAGGTGTTGAAGTTGGAGCAGATTGGGGTTGAATCTTACCAACATTTTGAAAGACTATGACAGCAGCAATAACAGCAATTCCCAAGCCGATTAAACCCATTGTTAACTTTAATTTAGGTTTGACATTCGCTAAGAGCGATTTCCACCCAGTATTTTGTGAAATAACTGTAGTTCCTACAGACCCCGATACTAAAGATTTAATAACTTGCAATGCTTCATGGGCTGACTGATAGCGATCGCTATGGCGATATCTAATCATATTATCTATAAAGTCAGCTAGTTTTGAGCTAACTGCTGCTTGTTCCCTCCACATAACTTCTAGCGTGTCGGGATCTTTCGGAAACCGATCGGGCGATATTCCTGTGAGAGCTTGGATAGCCACCATTCCTACTGCATAAATATCACTAGATAATCCCGGATAGCCGTTCATTTGTTCGTTCGGCATATATCCTTCAGTTCCAATGCAAATTGTGATGTTCTGTTGCGTTTGACTATTTTTAACCGCACTGATAACTTTTTCCTTGACAGCGCCAAAGTCAATCAGTATAATCTTATCATCTGAGTCGCGCCGCATTAAATTTGCTGGTTTGATATCCCGGTGGATTACTCCCTCCTGGTGAACTACTGTTAGGACTTCCAAGATATCGTGTAAAAGCTGCATTACTTGATTTTCACTGAGTTGAGTTCCTCTCACTCCGGGTTGATTGCTCAAAACAAGTTCCTGGCTCAAATCGTGTCCGACAATTAACTCTTGAACGAGATAGAATTCTTGATCTTCCTCGAAGTGAGCGAATAGCTGCGGAATTCGATCGCACTTACCTAATTTATAGAGCACTTGTGACTCTGTTTCAAATAGCCGCTTCGCCGTTTGCAGGACAAAGGGATCGGTAGATTGCGGGTTGAGTTTCTTGACAACAAACTGGGGATTTCCCGGTAAGTGTGTATCCTCGGCGACGTAAGTCTCGCCAAATCCACCTTGACTCAATGACTTCTTGATGTGGTATCGTCCACCAATCGTTTGCCCTATAATCATTTTCATGTTACAATTTTTGCAATAATTATTACACATCTAGGTAAAAATAGTCAGAACTTACGCAGACGTGGCCCAAAACCCGGTTTCTGCGTCAGTATCGCTCGGAGAGACGATTTTTCGGAGAAACCGGGTTTTTTGACTTTAGCCCTAATAGTATAATTTTCTAATCTGGTGGGAAATAAATTCATTAAAATTGAGTAAAATCTATAAGGTGAGACATGACTACTAAATCAAGTCGGTTGATTACTGAAATTTTGGCGATCGTTTTGACACTGTTTGGGGCGGCGGCTTGTTCGACAACAACGGTTTCTACTTCTGAAACTCAGCCTGTTGCATCGACAAGCAACAATCCTGCAACTTCTCCCGTAACGACAGCTTCCAATCTAACAGCTTCAGCTCTGAAAACTTCTCAGTCTACTATCCCTACAACTTTCAACTGCGTTCAGCAACCCAATGGCTGGGCGACAGTTGCTCAAAGAGGAAATGCTGT
The DNA here is from genome assembly GCF_013299185.1 of Microcoleus sp. bin48.metabat.b7b8b9.023. Taxonomy (GTDB): domain Bacteria; phylum Cyanobacteriota; class Cyanobacteriia; order Cyanobacteriales; family Microcoleaceae; genus Microcoleus. The sequence continues at coordinate 87,644 of NZ_JAAFKG010000030.1, forward strand.
TTCCCAAAATCCTTTGCTAACCTGGAATAGCACAGAATTCGGCGATGAGTGGTCGCCAGAACAACGCTGTCAAACTGTCTCAAAAAGATTGACAGAGGTAGTGGCGAAAAATGGTGGAAAGTTAGCAAAGTTGGATTTGACGACTGGAAAGGTAGATAATGGTTATACAGTTATTTGTGTGGTGACGGCAGGACAAAAAAGCTGCGATCGCCAAAATATGCTGTTTACTCTTAATAAGCAAAATTCTCAAACTCCCGGTGAAATACTCGTAAAAATCACTAATTTTGCTAAAGGTGCTGCCTCTAATAGTACGACAGCAGAAAGTGGTCACACTCCTCAGTTTATTCCTTTGGAAACATTAGTTAATCGCTCTTTGGGAAAGGACAGTGGTTTTTAACTCTAGTAGTTCCTGAGACACGCGAGGCTAAAAACCCGGTTTCTGCGCCAATATCTCGGATAATCAACTATTTTTCGGAGAAACCGGGTTTTTTCTTAAGTCCTGTCTACGCTGCTGAGAGCAAGTTGTGATATCAAAGTAATGCGGATTAATTCAGATAAATTCTATGTTTTTAGGTATGATTTTTGTGAGGATAAAAGTTGATGATGCGTAGATTTTTAGCAATTTTGCTCATTTCTGTCTTGGCAGTAATCATACCTCACATCGCTTTTGCTCTCAACCCACAGCAGGTTAATCAAATAGCAGCGCAAGTTACTGTTTTGATTGATGGCTACCAGCCTGGATCGGGGGTAATTTTTCAGCGCAATGGTAATGTTTATTCTGTTCTCACAGCGAAGCACGTTGTTAACGTAGATGAAATTTATTATGTGATTACTCCAGAGGGAGAGAGACACCGCACAGAAGCTACTAATATTCAACTTATAAATGACATGGATTTGGCGGTAGTGCAGTTTACCAGCGATAAAGTTTATCAGGTAGCGCAGTTGGGGAATTCTGATAAAGTTCCGAAGGGTAGCACTGTTTATGTCGCCGGCGCACCCGAAGCAAATGAGACGATTCCGCAACGTACTTTGATCGTGAATCCTGGTACTCTTGTGGGAGTGCAACCGCCTCAAGATGGTTATGCTTTGATTTATAATAATATTACTCAACCGGGGATGAGTGGTGGCCCGGTGCTGAATGAAGAAGGTCAAATAATTGGTATTCACGGACAGGGCGATCGGCGAGATGGTAGTAAGTCTGGGCTAAATTTGGCTATTCCGATTAATTCGTCTTTAGTGCCGAATTTGCAGAAATTGGTCGCATCGCCATCTCCGCCAACTCCATCACCTGTTGTACCTAGCGAAAAGAGTGCGATCGATCCTTCTCCTTCTCCTTCTTCTTCTCCTTCTCCTTCTCCTTCTCCTTCGCCTTCGCCTACAAAACCATCAACTGAGCAGCAAAAGAAAAAGGCATCCGAACCCAAGAAGGAAGCGATAAAGACGGTTCAAATTATTAAAGAAATAGAGACCCAAAATTGGTGGAATGGATTTTGGATTTTCTTTTGGTCTGCATTAAAAATTCTATGTGTAATACTCATTATTTTAATAGCTATTGGTGCATTTATTTCGGGTCAAGTAGAGAAAGAGAAGACGCCTGTAGAGAAGACAAGCGCCGATTTTCTCCCAACTATTCTTGATAAAGATGCTGTCAATTACTTCTTCATACGGGGTAATGCCTGCTTAAAATCAGGGGAAAACCCGAAAGCGATCGTGAATTATACTCAAGCAATTATGCTTAATCCCAACTACGTTAATGCCTACATCAATCGGGGTAATGCCTACTTAAGATCGGGAAACAAACATATGGCTATCGCGGATTATACCCAAGCGATTCACCTTGCTCCTTACGATGCTACTTCTTACTACAACCGGGGTTGTATCCACAAAGATCATGGAAATAAACAAGAAGCAATACAGGACTTTCAAAAAGCTGCTGACTTGCATATGCAACAAGGAAACCAAGGCTTACTCCAAAAATCACTTAAGAAAGTTCAGGAGTTACTAATGTAGTCTTTGATTGAGATAACACTATAAAACTCACTACCATAATATTTGCTTAGATTTCATTTTCTCCAATTTACCCACTCTTTAAATATCTCAATCGGAATCCCCCAACTCAAAGCCTCCATCTCCCTAAAAACCCCCTCCGAGGGCACACTTCCATCCACAAACGTAAACACCTCAATACCCGCCAAAGGATATTTCAACCGTCCATTCACCCCTACCAACCTCCCCCGACTATCCAACACCGGCCCGCCACTCATCCCCTCAGTAATATCATTGGTATAACCCAACTGATATCCCTCCACAAAAGACTTTTCTGGCAACATTCCCACCTTTCCAGCCGTCAACCGAAACGCCTTTAACCCCCAATTCCGAGTATTCTCGATCGCCTTAGCATCAATCCAATGCCAATTAGGAAAACCCGCCCCAAAAACCGCATCTCCCACAGCTAACTTATGGGAGTTTCCTATCTCCACCACTCGATAAGATTCACGACTCGTAAATTCCACCAAAGCTAAATCTAATCTGCTAAACTGAGATGAAGACAACCGCTTAGCAATATGTGTCTGTCCATCCGCCGTCAATACAGTATAATTTTGAGTATTGCCAGCTACCACATGATTGTTAGTTAAAACCCGATAATTTTCCCCATTCCGGCCAATAATCACCCCAGAACCAGACCCAGAATCGGATAAAATTCTGACAGTGACAAGACGCGCAATTTCTGAAACTTCCCGGTTAAGATTTTCTGAAATCGCTGCGGGTTTTATGGAAATATGCTCATGGGTGTCTTTTGCTAAACTGAATAATAGACCGGTTAGCAGTAGCGATATTGTGAAGATTCGCAGGCGATAACTAAACATTCTTTTGGCGTGGGGACTCGGAAATGGGGTTTCCTCGTGGGATTTAGAAACCGGGTTTCTGCGGAAAATCTCGTGGGGAGGCGTGAATTTTCATAGAAACCCGGTTTCTTGGACTAGGTGCGGGGGCTCAGAAACCGGGTTTCTTCCTAAATCTCGGTGGGATGCCAAGATTATCGCAGAAACCCGGTTTCTTGGATTTGGGGAAAAGCCCAAACAAAAAGCGCCCCTATTTCTAGGAGCGCTTTCTGTTTATCTCAAGCTAAAACTTAACCGTTGATGGAAGGAGCAACCAAAGCAACTGGAGTTGTTTCACCAGCAGCCAAGTCGAGAGGGAAGTTGTGAGCGTTGCGCTCGTGCATTACTTCCATACCCAAGTTAGCGCGGTTGATAACATCAGCCCAGGTGTTGATGACGCGACCTTGCGAGTCGATAATCGATTGGTTGAAGTTGAAACCGTTCAAGTTGAATGCCATTGTGGAAATACCCAAAGCGGTAAACCAAATGCCAACTACTGGCCATGCACCTAACAAGAAGTGCAAGGAACGGCTGTTGTTGAAAGAAGCGTATTGGAAAATCAAACGACCGAAGTAGCCGTGGGCTGCAACGATGTTGTAGGTTTCTTCTTCTTGACCGAATTTGTAACCGTAGTTTTGCGATTCGGTTTCGGTTGTTTCACGAACCAAGG
>NZ_JAAFKG010000031.1 GCF_013299185.1 Microcoleus sp. bin48.metabat.b7b8b9.023
TTTGTTTGCGGCCGTTCGTTCGGTTGTTAATACTGGGAAGCGTCAGGGTTTAACTGCTTATCAATCTATTCAACAAGCTCTCTCTATTAATGGCTCCATTTTTTCCCCTAGTTGAGCAATTACCTTTTTAGGTAGAGGTCGCTGTCAACTGTCAACTGTCAACTGTCAACTGAATTAAGTAGCGCGATCGCAAAAACCATCATAGAGCAGGGGGAATTGGTCGATCGCACGAAGCGATTGTCTGCCCCAAATTTGTCGCCGCTGGATTTACCGGAAAAACAGGCTGTAAGCCAATAGCATTCGTACTCTGAAGCTTATTTGCGGTTGATGCGTAGATGCCATGCCGCCAAACCCAAAATTTCTCCCAGAAACCGGGTTGATGGGGGCTGAGCTTAAATAAGATACAATAAGAACCACAAGGAAAGTGCGATCGACATTATTTGACAGTCAAGCTATGCAATCTACAACTCAGTCCGAGACAGAAACGGCGATGGAAGCTCCCAAACACGGATTGCCCGTTACAATCATTACAGGATTTCTCGGCAGTGGCAAAACAACCCTGCTCAACCACATCCTGACCAACCAGCAAGGTTTGAAAACAGCAGTTTTAGTCAATGAATTTGGTGAAATCGGCATCGACAACGAACTGATTGTTACTACAGACGACAACATGGTCGAGCTGAACAACGGCTGCATCTGCTGCACGATTAACGAAGATTTGGTTAATGCAGTTTACAAAGTTTTAGAACGTCAAGAAAAGCTCGACTATCTAGTAGTCGAGACCACCGGACTCGCCGACCCGCTGCCAGTAGCGATGACTTTTTTAGGCACAGAACTGCGCGACATGACCCGTCTAGATTCAATAGTTACAGTAGTAGACGCAGCCAACTACAGCTTAGATTTGTTCAACTCAGAAGCAGCCTACAGTCAAATAGCTTACGGCGATATTATTATTCTCAACAAAACAGATTTGGTTGAAGAAGCAGATTTAGATTTGCTGGAAGTTAAGATTCGCGATGTCAAAGAAGGTGCTCGAATTTTGCGAACAGTAAAATCGCAAGTTCCCCTACCCCTAGTCCTTAGCGTCGGATTGTTTGAATCTGACAAATATTTCCAATCTGAGGAAACTGCTAGCAGTCACGATCATCACGATCACGACCATCACGATCACGGTCATCACGATCACGGTCATCACGATCACGGTCATCACGATCATCACGATCACGGTCATCACGATCATAGCGAACACGATCATCACGATCACTCCGGCCATTTAGACAATGACGGATTTACCTCAATTTCTTTCCAGAGTGACAAGCCGTTTTCTCTGAGGAAATTTCAATATTTCTTAGACCACCAAATGCCAACAAACGTGTTTCGTGCGAAAGGGATTATGTGGTTTGAAGAAAGTCCGAAACGGCATATTTTCCACTTGAGCGGCAAGCGATTTTCAATAGATGACGACGAGTGGAAAGGTGAGCCAAAAAACCAGCTTGTTCTCATCGGTCAGGGTTTGGATATCGAGACTTTGCGATCGCAAATCGAAAATTGTCTCTGCACGCCTGCACCCAATCGCGGCAAAGGATTCGGGAAAAACTAACCTGGACGCAACTGTCACATTAAATCCAGGTACGTAGTTGCGCTGTCTTCGCTTTTGAAATCAGGTATGTAGTTGCGCTTAAGCGCTCTTTCCGGGATATCGGAAAGAGCGCTTAAGCGCAACTACGTACCTAAGAATTCATTCTTATATATGTCCAGGACTGTTTTAAATTTCCCATGCGAGTCATAATCCAGCGAGTCAAATCGTCTCAAGTCCAAGTGAACGATCGAATTATCGGCAAAATCGGCTGCGGACTCAACTTGCTTGTAGGTATTGCAGACACCGACACCGAAGCAGAACTCGACTGGATGGCCCGAAAATGCCTAGAATTGCGTTTGTTTCCCGACTCAGCCAGGGACGGCGGCCGCTGGGACAAATCCGTACAAGACATCGGCGGCGAGTTGCTCGTTGTCAGTCAGTTTACGCTCTACGGCGACTGTCGCAAAGGTCGGCGCCCTTCGTTCGATCGCTCTGCCGCCCCAGAAACCGCCGAAAAACTTTATGACAAATTTGTCGAAAAGTTGCGCCAGAGCGGGTTAAAAGTCGAAACAGGCTTGTTTGGAGCCATGATGCAAGTATCTATAGATAATGACGGCCCGGTGACTTTGGTGTTGGAGAGAGAAGCAGGGTGAATACTCTTCTATTGTCTTCCTTTGCGTCCTTTGCGTCTTCGCGGTTCGTTCAAAAAAAGCCGTTGCCCCTTTTAAAAGAAAATTTCTAAATTGACCGGGTTTCCCAACTGCTGTAGCGTAGGTTCTGAAGATAGTGCAGTTCGCTACATTCTGCCGAGTCTCAATTCCGCAATCTCCGACGCCGAAAACCCCCTCAAAAGGCCAGTTGCTAAATTGTCCACTCAGCGGCCCCGGAACACCGTCAATCTTTGTCGCGATCGCCACACCCGCATAACAGCTCAGAATGCTTGTACAGTCAGGCTTTGAAGGCAATAAAATCAATCCTCAACAGCCACCGCTTAAAATCAGATTCGGCAGCCAAAAAATGTTGCATGAGAGAGTGGAACACTGGCATCACTGTGCCTATCTGTATTTCCCTATATTCAATACATAGAGAGTTGAATCAGCCGTGCCAAGCGAAACCGCCAGCAACTGCCGCCTCGCTCCCTGAAAAATGTCCTCGCACGCTGTGCGCTACCACCCGATAAACGCCATGACTGTCACAACTGCCACCAACCCCGTCAACTGCAACACTGTTTCTAACCTCAACTTCATTCCGGCTACCTCCACCGAACAAACCGCCGAAATCAATACAGTTTCCAGCATCGATGTCCTGGCTTTGGCTGAATTCGCCCTCAAAGAGTTGGAAGCAGAAATGAAAACTGCCAGCCGCAGCGCTCAAGCAGTGGCGATGCGAATTGCTAAGGAAGTCGAACGGATTTGCCAAAAAAGCGATCGCATCCAAGTTTCCGGCGAAGTTGAAGCTTGGCAAATCACCTTGGCCGAACACCGGTTGCAAAAAACTCTCGAATTCTATCGCCTCGGTTCCAAACAAGGCCGCGTTCAACTGCACTCTCACCTCGCATCAATGATTTACCGTCATGTTGCTTCTTTCCGATCGAACTTGAACTTCCAAGCTCGCTACAACATGATTGAAGACTTTTTGCAAGGCTTTTACATCGAATCTCTGCGCGCCTTCCGCCGCGAACACCAACTCGACGCCACCTACCAGCCCCGCACTCAGATTGAATTGGCTGAGTACATGGCTTTTACCGAACAATACGCCAAGCGCCAAATCGGTTTACCCGGCCGCAACCGCCAACGCCTGATCGTGCTTCGCGCTCAAGGATTTGCTAAGGGCCAACCTCCCGAAACTGCGATCGACATTGAAATGGCTGTAGAATCCGGCAAGGGAGAAGATGCAGAAATGTACAGCCGCTCTCCGGCGCTGCAACAAGTGCGCGAACAAATGGTTTCGGAAACTGTCGATCCGGCTGATGCTGTGTTGCGCGATCGAGTAGTCACCGAATTGATCGCCTATCTGGAATCCCAAAATCAGCCCGAATGTGTGAGCTACTTGACTTTGAAATTGCAAGATCTTTCGGCTTCGGAAATCGATCGCGTTCTCGGTTTGTCCTCCCGCCAGCGCGACTACTTGCAACAACGGTTTAAGTACCACGTCGAAAAATTTGCCCGCACTCAAAACTGGAAACTCGTCCACGAATGGCTGGGTGCTGATGTCGATCAAAAACTGGGCATGACTTCCGACAAATGGGAAACATTTCGCGCTCAACTGTCGCCCGAACAACAACAACTGTTAGCAATGAAGCGGAATCAAGAATGCGACAAGGCGATCGCCACTGCACTCAACTGCACCCCCAAACAAGTCCAAAAACGTTGGGCACAACTGTTGGATCTGGCAAGCCAGACTCGCAACAGCAGCCAAGCATAACGGGTGATCAAACATGAACGCAAGTGTTTTATTGAGATTGGAAAATGCGATCGGGTGCGGCACCGGAACCGGAATGCCCGCCCCGCAGTCCGCTCTCAAATCTACCAGCGCTGCTCAATTATTACCCAAATTATCGCCGCTTTCTGGCAAATTCAATTTATTAAAACAACATTATTTTTATTAAAGTTTTACCTTCCCAGGTCATGCCTGGGAATTTGTTTTTGCGATTAATTATTATCATATTTATACCATCGAACAGGTAATATAGTTTGCGGCCATATGAAAATAATTTAACCGCAGAGAGCACAGAGGACACAGAGAGAATATATAGCGGTTATCAGAAAGATGAGGTATGTTGTTGGGATGCGAACCCTATACGTCTAAGCGGTTATACCAGCTCTCTGACGTACCTCATCTTTTTGAGAAAGGCTATAGATACTGGATTTGATATATAGCTTGTCTCCAAAAGATGAGGTATGACTGATACCATTTTTATATGAAGTTGTATCGAATAGATCCTTATTAGTCATTAGTTATTAGTCATTAGTTATCAATCATCATTATTGATTGGTCAGTGACAACTGGAAATGATAAATTGCTGAAAGTTATCATGTTTTTGATATGGGCAGAGACGAACTTGATATGTTGCCACAGTGTATCTAGGAACAAAAAAGCGTATAATCAACATCAAAGACCGGAGCCAGTCAACAGGTGCTGAAAAATATATGTGTCTAGAGCCAGGGTATATCCTTCACGAAAGGTACCAAATTATCCAGCAATTGGGACTGGGAGGGTTTGGGATTACTTACAAGGCTAAGGATCTAGCCAAACCCGGAAATCCCGAGTGCGTTGTTAAGGAAATTTCTTTTCCTTCATCGAACGCTCTGCACGTCTTGGAGAAGGCAAGGACGCAATTTAACAAGGAAGCTAGTGCTTTGGGTTGTCTCGGCAATCACCCGTGCATTCCCAAATTATTCGCTTACTTTGAAGAAAATGACCATTTTTACTTGGTTCAAGAATACATTGAAGGACATCAGCTCAAGGAAGAACTCACTCCAGATACACACTGGGAAGAGGATCGGGCGATCGCCTTGTTGCTGGAAATTCTGGAAATTTTAAAGTTCGTTCATAAACAAAATATTATTCATCGCGATATTACACCTTCTAACTTAATTCGGCGCACAACAGATAACAAAATTGTTTTAATTGATTTTGGGGCTGTCAAAGAAATCAGCACTTTTACTGCTGACTCTACAGGTAAAATATTCACATCGCAGGCGATCGGCACCAGCGGTTATATGTCTCCCGAACAATCAAATGGACGTACTGCCCATGCTTGTAATGATATTTACTCTGTAGGGATGATCGTGATTCAAGCTCTCACCGGAAAGCATCCCACAGAGTTCAAAAACTACGATGGTGCTGGTGAAATAATCTGGCATGACTCGACGTGCGATCGCACTCCGCTACCAGTGAGCGATAATTTTAAAAATATTCTCGATCGCATGGTTCGCTTCCACTATATAAATCGATATCAATCTGTAACGGAGGTTTTGCAAGACTTAGACGATATGCGATCGCCTCTATTACCCGAACCTCAGCCGAATTCGATCTCGTCTGATGCTACTGAAGTTTCGCCAAACCCGAATTTACCACCCAGCCAAAAACCCGAGTCAGGCAAAACTCCGCCGCAGGGGCGATCGCGCTTTCGCTGGCTGCTGTTGGGTGTTGCGGTAATGGCGGCAGGGGCGATCGTAATTTCAAACATCAAAAAATTTCCCATAATCCAGACAAATTCGCCGCAACCAACCCTACCTACATCCTCACCTACACCCTCCCCACGTGTAAGTTCCGGCGAAAGACTCCTAGTAGAAACCTCCGCCCTTTGGTCAAAACAAAGGGCAATAAATGAATTTGCCAGCGGAAATTATCCTGAAGCTTTAAAATTGTTCAAACAGTCCTGGCGGGAAGACCGCAGAGATCCAGAAACTTTAATTTACACCAACAATGCTCTGCTGGAGGCGATAGGTGCAGAGTATTATACGATCGCAATTGTTGTTCCCATTCGCCGAGATCGGGACGGGACGGGAACTATAGTCAATGCAAGTTTAGCCGAAGAACTGCTGCGCGGTATTGGTCAAGCTCAAACCGAAGTGAATTTAGGTCTTCTGTCTGGAAATAACAGCGATCGAGATTTTCCCGGTCAAGGCTTTCTCGAAGCAAAATCGATTAAAGGAAAAGGTCTCAAAGTAATCATTGCTGATGACGCCAATATCAAATCCTACGCAGTTCAAAGGGCAAATTACCTAGTCACTCAACCAAATATTCTAGCAGTCATCGGACACTACACCAGTGACATGACGGTAGAAACAGTAGATATTTACGATCGAAATAAACTGGTCGCCATTTCTCCGGGAAGCACAACAGAAGAACTAACGCGCAAACCTCGGAAATTTTTCTTTCGGACAGCCCCAACAACTAGCAAAGAAGCTGAAGGCTTAGCAAATCAACTGATTAAAGTCGGTCAAAAAAGAGTTGCGGTTTTTTACAATCCCAATAGTCCGTTTAGCGCTTCCTTGTGGGAAGAATTTAAAAAGCAATTTGAAGCCGAAGGAGGTTCGACTTTTAGATCCAGTAATTTCGATTTATCTAAAAATGATTTTAACGCCGAAGCAGCAATCAAAGAAGTTGAAAAAGCCAAAATAACAGCCATAGCTCTCTTTCCCGACGGTCAAGTCACTAATTCTCTCGAACACGCCCTCGATACGATCAAAATCAACGACGATCTCAAGTGGATTGTTGGCCCTTGGACTCTGTACGATCCGCGAACTTTAGAAGCAGCAAAACAGCTAAAGTCTGTAAAAAAACTCGCCGTATCCGTGTTTTGGCATCCGTTAATCAGTTTTGATAAAAAGTTTCCAGTTAATGCTGAAAAATTGTGGGGAGGCCCAGTCAATACTCGATCGGCTTTAACCTACGATGCAGCTAAAACGCTGATTAAATCCCTAGAATTACAGCCAGAACCCAGCCGTGAAGGAATGCAAAAAACCCTAGCATCTCCAGACTTTAAAGCTGATGGTGCCACGGGTATAATTGAGTTTGACTTGACAACGGGAAATCGAAAAAACCCTCCTAAAGCTTTAGCGCACATTGTTCCGTGTCCTAGAGAACAATTTGGTGTGACGTTTGTGCCGATCGAATTTCCGACAGCCACCGCCGCAGGTTTAAAGTGCGACTAATGCTTTACCAGAAAGAATTGGTTGAAAGCCCGCCCGCCCGGGAAAAATTAAACTCAGACTGTTCATTACTTCAATCCTCAGACTTAAGGGTAGAGGTTTCTCTCAAACTCTCAACTGTCAACTCTCAACTGTCAACTCTCAACTGTCAACTCTCAACTGTCAACTGTTGAAAGTACCTGCGGGGATTCGCCCCCAACATTTAAAGAAAAAATTAGATATAGTTAACAAAGCTAGTTTTTTTTATAATAATGCTTATGACGGTCAATCTCGCTCCCTCAACAAGTTCTAGCCTCAAACCAGAATCCCAGAATATCTCGGCACTCAAACAAGTCTGGCAGACAATTGATGCCGGTAGCTGTCCGGGTTCCTATAACTTCCATATGCACACAGTCTACTCCGACGGTCGATTGCAGCCAGAGAAGTTGATGGAACTAGCCATAGCAGGCGGCCTCAAAGGCTTCGCTATCACCGATCACCACAGCACCAAAGGCTACGTTCAAGCTCAAATTTGGCTGGATAACTGGAAATTAAAGCATCCCGACAGGAGTACCGCAGCGCCGACTCTTTGGACGGGCGCTGAAATTAACGCTGAATTGCTCAAAAACGACGTACACATTCTCGCTTACGCCTTCGATCCTGAACATCCCAGTCTCACACCTTACTTGCGAGGTAAAGGCACTGAAGGCCACGCTTCTTATTCCGCAGCCAAGGTAATTGAAGCGATTCAGGAAGCAGGAGGTTTAGCAGTTCTAGCACATCCTTGTCGGTATCGATCGATCGCAGATCAACTAATTCCAGAAGCAGCCCGTCTTGGCATTGACGGCGTAGAAGTTTACTATGCTTACGGCAATCCTAATCCTTGGAAACCGAGTCCCAAACAAACTGCTTTAGTCAAAGATTTAGCTGAAACCCATGGTTTGCTGGGAACTTGTGGAACTGATTCTCACGGCCTGAGTCTTCTTGTCCGAATCTAGGTAATTTGGAAATTATAAATTGCGATTTATACGGACTGTGCGGGAATTGCGGCAAAGACATACAGATGTTTTTCGGTCAGTCTGTCTTTGACAAACGACTTGTTTGGTATCTATTTTATGACTGCCCTCACTGCGGAGAAGCAGTCGTTTGTAGTGCGGACTTCAGTCCGCAGCATAAAGCGGACTGAAGTCCGCACTACAAACCTTGGTTAGGAAAAAAAATTAATAACTTGACTACTTAGAATCGCAAATTAAATAATTTATACTTTTGAAAGTGGGATGGGCGTCCCGCCCGTCCAGATGAGGACGGGCGGGACGCCCATCCCACAATAATCATCAAATGGTAAGTTATTTAATTCTCATTCCTAAACGAGCGAGAAAACGAAACCTCAATCATCCCTCTTTAAATACCCAACTAAAACCCAGCTCAATACCGACAGCCTTCTCAATTTCTTCCCAATAAAAATCTTCTAAAACTCCCTGTTTGTTTTTAATTCTCAGAGCATCTACAGCTCTCATTTGACTTAAGTTTATGTATCGTTCTCCGTTTAGTCCATTTTGCGGGGTTGGAACAACATTCACAACGAATGGAAAAGTTTTGTTCCCAGGCAATAAAGGGGCAACTATTGTAGTTGTCCCATTTTGATTGCCAACATCATTCTGCAAAATTAGACAAGGACGCTGCTTACCGGTTTCATGACCGGTCGTGGGTTCTAGATCGATCCACCATATTTCTCCTCGTTTATAAGTTAATGTCCCGTTAGGCATTTAAACCATCGCCTACCGCAACATCCCAAACAGAAATCTCTTCTTGAAAATCAGGATCGTTAGCCTGCTCTTTATAAGCATTTTCCAGCTCTTCCATCATAATCCTCCTTTTTTCCTTCCAGAGAATTTCATTTATGAAACTACTACGATTGCTTGCTAGCCGATCGACAAAATCTAGAATTTGGTCATCCAAAGTAATACTGACTTTTTTGCTCATAACTTACTAAGTTCATGCGACTGACGAGTATGACTGTATTATCATACTAACCAATGCTACAACCTTTGGCAATGTGAATCTAGAGGTTCAAGAAGAGCTAACAGCCCGAAGCCCAGCTTTTCATAGATGTGGCGTGCTGAAGTGCGATCGAGATTGCCTCCGCTCCCGATCGTAACAACAGACACCCAGCCTCTTTCATCTTTCCGGGAACAACTGACAAGCCCTGATAGTTGGCTGATTTGCCCAATCCAAGCGAGAAGTGCCAAATCGATCCATCCAACCTTCTAAATAAGCCCGATTAGCTTTTTTCTCCTCAGGATCGGAGGTGTTCATGGGATGAGGTGCTAAACCGAAAATAGTGGCTGTTGTTACGCAAAACATTGACTTCTGAAAACTTTGGCAAATTTGCACGCGCACATCGTCTTCGCCGCGACAGCTAGTGCGGTAAATTTCGTGCAAATAATCCGGGAGATAATGCCGCATATCTTGCATCAATTGAGTTGGCGGAATTCCTGCACCTCCGATGGGTAAAGGATCTGCAAACAAAGCCCCGTAGGCAAATTCTTTTTGTTCTTCTGGGATTTGATGTGCTTGCGCGTTGTAGGAAACTGTGCCAAAAAAAGCTGTTCCTCTAAAGAAAACTGCTTCTACATAAGGTACTGCTACATCTGCTAAAAAGGTTAAGTTGGCAGATGCGGGCAGAATATCGTAGACTTCGCCGCGAATCTTGACGCTGTAGGTGATTGGTAACGCTGCGGCGCTTACTAAACCGGCTAAGACGAAATCTACTATCTCTGCGATCGACTTAATTGTACCGGCTTCGTAGCGATCGGACAAATCGATAAACAAATCGCTCATTACTCGCCAAAACTGCCCCAAACCCGTGTAATAAGCCAACATCCGCACTTGTTCCGGCAAAAACTCCGGGAATGCTTTGTGCAGTCCCTGCATCAAAAAGTTGCCTTTGAGTTTAGCTGCGATCGCCTTTTCGGCCAAATTGCTAAATTCTGGAGTATCCAAATAACTGTCCAAACCGCCGCCGCCGTGCCACATCATGGTTCTCATGCAATATTCGGCATACTCAAAATTTATGCGATCGTGCCACAAATAGCGCATTAATTTCGGCGCAGTCACTTCTCCGTTGAAATATTTGAAAAATGGGAAAAGCACTAAAAATTGTTCTTCGGCGATGTAGTTTAAATTGCGGGAATAGGCATCTAGAACTACACCGTAACTTTTGAGTACGCCGACAACTTCTACTACATTTTCGGTAGATTCTGGAAGCAAAGCTTTGCCTGATTCCAAGATGTCAATGTAGGCTGCTAGAGGATGGGAAGATGGTTTTAATACTGTACTTGTCATTTGATTTGAACCTTAATTGAATAACTATGTTTTAGCTTTGGTTCGTAGTTGCGCTTGAGGGTTCATGAGAGCGAGTCAACGCACAACTACATTGAATAACTATGTTTTAGGTATGTAGTTGCGCTTTAGCGCCGGCCGGCGCTGAAGCGCAACTACATACCTATGAAAGATATCACTCTAAGTTTTGAGCAACTTGTTTAACTTGTGCGGGTACTGTCGATACTAAGCCGATCGCAGTTTTCTCACTCAAAGCCACTAAAACTCCGGGCTGTATTCCCATGATGGCGATGATTACTGCTAAAACTAGCGAAGGAATGCGATCGCCCCAGCGCACTTGCGGTAAATTGACTACCAAATCGGAAAGGCGGCCGAAAAAGGCGCGGTTGACCATAATTAAAAAGTAAACTGAAGTCAAACCAGTCCCGATCATGCAGAGCAAAGTTTGGATGGGAAACACTGGTAAACTGCCCCTAAATATCAAAAATTCAGCAATAAATCCCGACAACCCGGGAATGCCGGCACTCGCCATCACGCCGACAATCATTAAACTGCCAATTACCGGCAAACCGCGATCGGGATTGAACAAACCTTTGAGCACATCTATGTTGCGACTGCCGGATTTTTTGTAAACAATCCCGACACTCAAAAATAGCAACCCTGAAATTAAACCGTGGCTAACCATTTGCAACACAGTTCCTATCATACTAATCTCAGTAGCTGCGGCGCTAGCTAGCAAAATGTAGCCCATGTGCGCGATCGAACTGTACGCTACAATTTTTTTCATGTCTTTTTGGGCGATCGCGCAACTAGCCCCGTAAAGCACACTCACCACCGCCCAACTCGCCAACCAAGGTGCAGCCACCGCCCACGCATCCGGGAACAAACCCATACCAAAGCGCAGCATCCCGTAGGTTCCCAGCTTCAACAGCACCCCCGCCAGCAGCACTGAAACCGGAGTCGAAGCTTCTACGTGAGCATCCGGAAGCCAAGTATGAAAAGGCACCAAGGGAATCTTAATTCCAAAGGCCAGCAATATCCCAGCCAGCAATACAATTTGTCTGACCAAAGGCAAGGGCGAGCCTCCTTCCAAATGCGATGCACCGGCTGCACCAACCATATCGAAACTAGAAGCACCGCTCAGCCAAACTACACCCAAGAAAGCAGCCAGCAATACTATTCCCGAAAATGCCGTATAGATTAAAAACTTAGTCGCTGCATAGCCTCGGCGCTCGCCTCCCCAAATTGCAATTAACAGGTAAAGCGGAATTAGTTCTACCTCGAAAAACAGGAAAAATAGCAGCAAGTTTTGAGATAAAAAAGCTCCCGTGACGCCACCACTAATTAACAGCATCAAAGAATAATAAAGTCGAGGTCTGCGGATCGCCTCATCCGTAGCGTAAATCGCTACTCCTGTCAGTAGGGTATTTAAAATTACCAAGGGCAGAGACAAACCATCAACGCCGAGATTGTAATTAAATCCCAAATCATCGATCCAAGGAATAAATTCCGAAAACTGTAATTGGCTGCTGTTGGCATCAAACTGAGCTGCCACAAACACCGATAGAATAAAAGTTACACCCGCAATGGCGATCGCGGCATTCCGAACTATTTTAGAGGCGATCGCACCGGGCCAAAACCCAATCAGGGCGGCGACCAACATTGGTATCCAGATTAAAGCACTGAGCATTAATTAAAACTTTCCCTTATTACACAATATTTAGAACTATATGTGAACTAACCTGACGGTCAACTGAGTACAGTTAGACCGCAGGCTTCTTTTTCCTTTTTTTCAAAGGCTTTTTTGAGTGACGGAGTTCCCCCGCCACTTTCGTAACTCAATCCAATCTTCTTTATAAGTTTGGCTGAATTTTCATCTCGATCCAAGGATTCTCCACACTGACAAGAATGCCACCGATCTGATAATTCTTTCGGAACTTTGTTGAGGCAATCCCAGCAATGTTGAGAAGTTCCTTTGGGGTCAACAAATAGAACAGTTTTACCTAACTTCCCAGCAACATATTTGAGAACGCTGGCGAATTTTCCGTGAGCAGCATCAAGCATCGATTTGTTCAAGCCACTTTTTGCTGACTGGCCGTTCGGCAAATAAACCAAATTGCCATTCTCAATGTCAGTTTTAGGCTGGGCGCGTCTAGTTAGATTTTTAACACTCAAGTCTTCAACAACTAAAACTTCACACTTGCTAAGTAACTCATGTGCAGTTTTGAATTGAAAATCTAATCTAGCTCTAGCTACGAACTGATGGAGTTTGGAAATCTTGTCCTTGATAACTTTCCAAGGCTTAGAACCCTTAACTCTATTAGCTAACTTCGCTTGAAGTCTTGCTAATTTCTCAGCCGACTTCCTTAAAAACCTAGGATTCTCAACCCTTTCCCCATTGGATAGGTAAACGTAATTGGTTATTCCCAAATCAATACCAACAGAATTTTCGACCGTCGGTTGAATTTCTGCAACCGTTACGGGAACCGTTTTATCTTCTAGCGTTAGGGAAATATACCACCCATCCGCTTCTCTGATAACTGTACCCGTCTTAACTTTGAACTTTGTTGGTATTGGACGGTGGAAAACCATAGGCACTTGACCTATTTTGACGAGACTAATACAAATCCTATCTTGCTCGTCCTTGACAATATCTAAGTTATCTAGTTGAGGATAAGTGAAGGATTTGTAGTAGTTAAGCCCTTTGAATCTGGGCTTCCCTCTACGATTGCCGTTTTTATCTGGCGTGGTGAAATTTGAAAAGGAAGTTTCAACTCTGTTGACGACATCTTGCAAAACCTGAGAATCCAACGCTTTGTAGTCAGGAAATAGTTTTTTGGTGTTTTTCAGGTCGGCAAGTTGTATCGTTTGCCACTGTACATATCCGCTTTCAATGTTCGAGAAAACATCACCTTTATTGGTCAAAGAATTGCCTGACTCATCCTTTTTTCTGCCGTTCCTAGTTTGCACCCTAGTTAAGGGAATATTTTGATAAATTTCCTCAATCGGGACTATCGAAACAATCAATGGGCAGGCGTTGATAGGTGTTCTCGTGGCTTCCCACCACCTAAATCTTTCGCCGAGTCGGTAGTTGTACTGCCGACGGCAGAGTTCTAAATGAGCCACAATAGTTGTTAGTTGGGCTTTTGTAGGTTTGAGGCGGTATTTGTACGTGAGTTGCATTTTTTAACTTCCTTTTTTCGACCTGCCTTAATGTACCATTTCTTTGGATTTAATGTAAGACAAAGTACATCAAAGTTAAAGGTACTTGAAATGTCTAATTGTCGGTTTCCGTCCGCGACACCCGACGCTTCTGGACATCCCTACGGTAATTTATTCGGGGTACTTCGCGCAGCAATTGAGATTAATCCCCTCTAAATATACCCTTAGACTTCCCGGCTGGTAGTTAATCGACCCCGACAAACATACAGTAACGATTTACACTCCCCAAGCCGAGCCAGTTGTATTGACAGACGGCGACACGATTTCAATACCAGAACTTTTACCCGGTTGGGAAGTTCCGGTTGGAGAATTGTGGCCGATCGACTTTGAATAAAACTAGGGACAAAGCAGACAAACCAAAAACAATTTATCTGCGTTGATCCGCGTTTATCCACCAACATCTGCGGTTTAGAATTGCCAAATAATCAGCGCCAGCAACCCAGCAACTCCCGCAGCAATAGTCAACACATAAAACTGCGATTGACCCGTGCCGCTGTACTTCAAACCTTCACCGCTGAAAATTGTGGCAAAACCAAACAAATTCACCACCCCGTCTACTACATACTTATCAGTCCAAGCGCTGATTTTCGCAATAGAAGCGACGGCCCAAACCACAGTCAAGCGGTAAACTCGATCGATATAAAAGTCGTAAGCAAACAAATCCTGCACCGCTGGCACCGGCAGTCGTACCGGTCGAGGTAAAACGTTGTACCAATAAATCGCCACGCCAACGCCAACCCCAATCAAGCCAGATAACACCAACAGCGGAATATCTAGAGTCTTCAGCAGCAAATTTAAAGTATCAAAATCCCCAGTTTCTGCCCAAGGCCCAGTCCAACTAATTAAAAGTTGCCACTGCTGCAACATCCAAGGCACCAACAGCCCAATCACCGTCAAAATTACCATCGGCAAAGCCATCGGCCAACCGACTTCCGGAGCTCTGCGAGTTTTGGGCTGCGGTTTTCCGACAAATACTAAGGCGAATACGCGAGTTAAATTGAGCGCAGTTAAACCGTTAACTAACAGCAGCACAACTACCAACCACAATGGCACTGTCCAAAAACCGTTCAGCCACCGTCGCATTACCCAGAAGTTGCCCATCGGTAATAGGGCTACCATCCCCGCAGCGCCGACTAAATAAGCCATTGTTGTGGCGGGCATCTTTGACCACAACCCACCCATTTCTGTTAAATCTTGAGTGTTGGTTGTGACAATTACTGAGCCTATGCTCATGAATAATAGTCCTTTGGCGATCGAGTGCGCGAACAGCAGCAGCAATGCAATGTCAACGTGATTCTGCCCCACCGCGATAAACACTAAACCCATAGAAGCACTGGTAGAATGCGATAGTGCTCTTTTGATATCGATTTGGGCGATCGCCACTAAGGAAGCCCCAACCGCCGTCACCGCACCCAAAACCACCAGCACCAAACCAGTTATCGGCGATAGCGCTAAAACAGGCTGAAGTTTAATCAAAACATAAGCCCCACCACCCACAACTACCGTATTCCGCATAATCGAAGCCGGGTTGGGCCCTTCCATCGCCTCGTCGAGCCACAGGTGAAACGGAAATTGAGCGCACTTAGCTGTAGGTGCGGCAATTAAAGCCAAGCCTAAAAGAGTCGCTACTAAAGGAGATAAAGTTGCAGTTTCCGCCCATTCTTCTAAATCGGAAAAATTTAAACTTCCGGCTAAAGTTGAAAGCGTTACTACTCCCATCAGCAGCGGTACGTCTCCTACACGCTTGGTTAAAAACGCATCTCTAGCCGCCGTCACTACCAGCGGTTGAGCGTACCAAAATCCGACTAGCAAATAAGTTGAAAGCGTCAGCACTTCGAGCAAACCGTAAGTTAGCAGCAGCGAGTCGCTAATCGCAATCCCGCTAATTGCCGCTTCAAAAAAACCGAGCAGCCCAAAAAATCGAGCTAGCGCCCAGTCTTTTTCCATGTAGCCCAGTGCGTAAATTTGTGCTAGCAAACTCAGAACTGTCACCAGTTCCATTGCTCCGACGCTGGTCGTGGAGATTTCTATGGCAAAAGACAAATCTAAATCTGCTGCTTGCACCCAGTGGAGGAGCAAGTGTTGGGGCGCTCGATCCCAAGTTGCTGTAAAAATCACTGACCCGTGGATGAAAGCCAGCACGCTCATCAGTAAATTGAAGTAAGCCGCAGGTCTTGGCCCTGTTGTGCGAACGGTTCCCGTAGACCACGGCAAAGTTAGAATCGCGCCTATTAAGCCATATAAAGGTATCCACCAACAGGTTTGGAGGAGAAATTCTGTCATAAAAATAAAGTCGGTAAGTGGGAAACTCAGTGTTTTCAGACCTGAGAGGGAAACGCCCCGGTGGTTTCAACCGCCCTGAATCTTTTTTTCTCCATTACCGCCTTGGAGTTGCTTGACTTGGTGTACTTTTGTAATGTACTTTCGGCGGGACAGTTACCACCTCAAATCTCGCAACCCTGTACGCATAATGTTTGCTCCGGTAAGAGCCTCCCTTTCGGGGTAATGTTCGCTTCGCCAATGTTATAAGAGCTTTTTATACCTGCAACACTGTATCAGTGACTTTAATACTGTTTAATTGCAGATGACAGAGCCCAAAACTAGCGTCGCATTCGCCGGTGTCGTGACTCCAATAACGTAGACCTCTAAGATCTTAGGCTGGTCAGCACAGCTTGGTCGATTTCTCTTACAAGCTCAGTCCCTTTAGGGCTGAGTTACTGACTTAATTTATCCGTTAAACTTCAAATTACCGGCTACCTTTATACAAAGGCAGTTCCGGGCGATCGCGCCACAACGTAAAACTTTGACTAAACCCGATCGTATAGCTTTAGCAAAATAATTTGCACCCAAAATTAACTATACATTAAAGCATCAAAACTTAGTATTCTCTGAATACCAAATTACAGGCTGCTGGGGGTCGGCACTCAAAAAAAAAAGCCCGCATCTCGGTCAAGACTGTCTTTTTTGTCTGTTTACCCGCGATCCCCCCTGGGAAATCCCGAAGTTGACCGACACCGAGATCCCCAGCCCCTACCCACCGAACTCTAGTTTACAGGTATTTATACTTACTTCACTGCTAGCTCGCCCTTCGCATCTGCTCCAGTTTATATTAAGATTATTAAATAAATATTAAATAATTATAAGTAACATAAAAAAATTTAATTTTTGTTATTAAACATTATGATGTTAGTTTATATTGTCAAGGTGGACAGCTTCCCCTATTCTATAAGGATAGGAAGCTTTACACTGCATTCCTAAATAATGTGGGCCTCCCCGTCCAAATTTTTAGATTTCTCAAAGATTTGTTACGGTAATTCCGCTAATCCTCAACTTGGAGATTCAAAAATGTCAATTGCCGTGGGAATGATTGAGACAAAAGGTTTTCCCGCTGTTGTGGAAGCTGCCGACGCTATGGTTAAAGCTGCTCGCGTTACCCTCGTGGGCTATGAAAAAATCGGCAGCGCTCGCGTCACCGTAATTGTGCGCGGCAACGTGTCGGAAGTCCAAGCCTCAGTTGCAGCAGGAGTGGAATCCGTCAAGCGGGTGAACGGCGGAGAAGTCGTCTCTACCCACATCATCGCTCGCCCCCACGAAAACCTAGAATACGTTCTACCAATTCGTTATACAGAAGCAGTAGAGCAGTTCCGAGGCTACTAAGTTCTTAGCGCGCTGAAAATTCGTTTGACGAAACGTTTGACGAAAAGCAGCGCGATCGTCAAAAATTAACAGTTTAGTTCCCCAAATATTCAATTAGGAGTAAAACCAATGGCAATTGCAGTTGGCATGATCGAAACCTTAGGCTTCCCCGCAGTAGTAGAAGCCGCTGACGCGATGGTCAAAGCAGCCCGCGTCACCTTGGTAGGATACGAAAAAATCGGTAGCGCTCGCGTTACTGTCATTGTAAGAGGAGATGTCTCGGAAGTGCAAGCTTCCGTAGCCGCTGGAGTAGAGTCAGTGAAGCGCGTTAACGGCGGACAAGTGATGTCCACCCACATTATCGCTCGCCCTCACGAAAACTTGGAGTACGTCCTACCAATTCGCTACACCGAAGCTGTAGAACAGTTCCGCGAAGGCGTGAGCGGCATTCGTCCTCTCAACAGATCTTAAGATAGGCTCAAGGCTGTTTGGGGCGTTTGGTAATTAAAAATTAAAAATCAAAAATTAAAAATCGCGATGTTTTTGATTTAGCATTTTTAATTTTTAATTGAGGTAAGCGTGGGATATTGGTTATTAGTCATAAGTCATGAGTCATTAGTCACGAGTCATTAGTCATTAGTTACTAGACGAAAAAATCTAAAATGAAGACATGGGACTGAATAAAGCTAACTAAAAAAAGACAAGTGACGGAAAAAAAAATGACAATTACCAATTACCAATTACCAATTACCTAAAATGCAAATGGCCAAAGTTCTCGGCACAGTTGTCAGTACCCAAAAAGAGCCGACGCTGAGAGGATCGAAATTTCTACTGCTGCAATTCATCAATGAGGAAGGTTCGCCAGTTCCCGGCTATGAAGTAGCGGCTGACTGTGTGGGCGCTGGTATAGATGAATGGGTTTTAGTCACCCGCGGCAGCGGGGCCCGGATCGCGCCCGGGAGCGAAGACCGTCCGATCGATGCTCTAGTAGTAGGCATTATAGATACTGTCAATGTAGAAAATCGCCTCATTTACAGTAAAAAAGACGACCCGTACCGCTAGTTTGGCAGTTGACAGTTGACAGTTGACAGTTGACAGTTGACTCGAAAAGCAGTTGACAGTTGACAGTTGACAGTTGACAGGGAAAGCAGTTGACAGTAAACAACTAACAACTAACAACTAACAACTAACAACTAACAACTAACAACTAACAAAAATTTTTTCAGTTTAGGAGAACTTAATTTATGGCAGTCCGCAGCGTTGCGGCTCCCCCGACGCCTTGGTCGAAAAACTTGGCTGAGCCCAAAATTCATGACACCGCCTACGTACATTCCTTTTCTAACATTATTGGGGATGTACATATCGGTTCAAATGTGATGATTGCCCCCGGGACATCTATCCGCGCTGATGAAGGCACTCCGTTTAATATCGGATCGGGAAGCAACATTCAAGACGGAGTAGTGATTCACGGCCTAGAACAAGGTCGAGTCACAGGAGATGACGACAAATCCTATTCCGTTTGGGTCGGGGAAAATACTTCCCTCACCCACATGGCTTTAATTCACGGCCCGGCATACGTGGGCGACGATTGCTTTATCGGCTTTCGCTCTACGGTGTTCAATGCCAGAGTGGGCAACGGCTGCATTGTCATGATGCACGTATTAATTCAAGATGTGGAGATTCCCCCCGGTAAGTACATACCTTCGGGAGCCATCATCACTAATCAGCAGCAAGCCGATCGCCTGCCTGACGTTCAAGATTCAGATGTTAAATTTGCGACCCACGTCATCGGCATCAATGACGCTCTGAGAACGGGTTATCGCTGCGCTGACAACATCGCTTGTCTAGCACCAATTCGCAACGAGCAAGCTAAAAACTCAAATATCACTCAAATGAATTATTCTACCTATGCCGGCACCCAATTGAGTTCCTCTCTAGCCGATAGCATCCGCAATTTGCTAGCCCAAGGATACAGCGTGGGAGCGGAATACGCCGACGCCCGTCGGTTCCGTACCGGTTCTTGGCGCACTTGCGGCCCAATTTCCTCAACTCGCGACTCTGAAGTAATCGCAGCTTTGTCGGCCTGTATGGCCGATCACCAAGGAGAATACGTCCGCTTGATCGGGATTGACACCAAAGCCAAGCGTCGCGTACTCGAAGAAATCGTCCAAAGACCGGGAGAAAACGGCTCTAACGGTAACGGCGCCACAACTCACAAATCTAACGGTAAAGTTGCACAAACTGCTTACCAAAATGGCGGTTCCGCATCCAGCAAATTGAGCGCGGAAACAGTGGCTCAAGTTCGCGGCTTGCTATCTCAAGGCTTTAAGGTGGGCACAGAACACGCCGACGCCCGCCGCTTCCGTACCAGTTCTTGGCAAAGCGGGGCTTCGCTGCAAGTCAGAAACGAATCTGAGGCGATCGCCGCTTTAGAATCTGTGATGAACCAATATCCGGGCGAATACGTGCGCTTGATCGGGATTGACCCGAAAGCTAAGCGCCGCGTAGTTGAAGAACTGATTCAGCGTCCCGACGGCCCTGTGGCTCAATCGGCTAAACCGGGTGCAACATCAGGATTCAAAGCCACGACGACTGGTTCGGCTGGAAGTGGAAAGTTGACCGGCAAGACGATCGACCAAATCCGCAACCTGCTCTCCCAAGGCTACAAAATTGGCACGGAACACGCCGACGCGCGCCGTTTCCGCACCGGTTCTTGGAGCAGTTGCGCGCCGATCGCCACCAACCGCGAATCCGAAGTAATTTCGGCTCTCGAAAGCTGTATGACAGAACACAGTGGCGATTACGTCCGCTTGCTCGGTATCGACTCCAAGGCCAAGCGCCGGGTACTCGAAGAAATTATCCAACGCCCATAATTTGTCAGGTAATTAGCTGCTTTCTCCCGTTAAGTGCTCGCGTTGGGCTAGCGGGAGAATCAGTTAACAGTTGACAGTAGAGAGTTGACAGTCGATCGGTGGTAGGGGCGGTGCCCCCGTGCCCGCCCTCTTAGTTGACAGTTGACAAAAGAAGGAAGGGGATTGGAGTAATGAATCGTCTGATTTGAATTTCTCCTGAAAATGGTTCCGGCTTTCAACCAATTCTTTCTGGTAATGTGTAAGTCCAAATCGAGCTTTTAATTATTAGTAAATAATCGTTTATTAGATTGATAGAGTTAAAATAATCATTCTAAAAAGCGATAAATTAAAGTCGTTTTATCTAAAATCATAGCTCATTCCAAGGTGAAGTTGAATGTATTTATCGCCACTGCAATTAAGTAGCAACTCTCAGATTTTCCTGAGTGGCGATGTAGTTGTGAATGAAGGTGTGGCGATCGCCCCAGGAGTCATCCTCCAAGCAGATCCGGGTAGCCGGATCTCGATCGCCGCCGGTGCCTGTATCGGTATGGGAGTCATTCTTCACGCCCGTGAAGGTAGTCTCGAAATCGAGGCGGGCGCAATGCTGGGTGCAGGAGTTTTGGTGGTAGGTGCGGGGACGATCGGCGCAAATGCCTGTATTGGCGCGGGAACAACGCTGATTAATCCTGCGATCGACCAAATGCAAATTTTGCCAGCAGGTTCTCTGATCGGAGATACCAGCCGCCAAGTCGCCGCAGAACCAACCGCAGAAGCTCAAACCGCGGCACCGGAAACCACCACAGCCACTACGCCACCAGTTGAACCAACCGTCGATCGCCCGATCGACCCGCCCGAACCCGACCAAACACAGCCTCAAACACCGCCGGAGACAGCCCCAGATCCATCACCAGAAACTGCGGCAAATCCGCCGCCCCAACCAGGAGAAGTTCCAACTATTCTGTACGGTCAAGCTCACATCAATCAGTTGCTGGGGACGCTGTTTCCGCACCGACAAGCTTTTAATCGATCGCAGGAAAACGGTCAAACTCTCTCGGGCGGTACCGGATAGCGATTGGTCGATTGAAGAATTGAAGAATTTTAGATTTACTTGCAGCATTGCATCTGGGAGGTTGAACTGGGGTATAAATTGTTTTGCTCTCCACGAATGGCGTCGGGCTGCTATTAATTTTGGGGCGTGGTCATTTGTGCAAAATGCAGCTATGCTAAAGGCAGAATCAAAAAATATAAATAGGTAAGCTCATATTATTGGTAGCTCAGCAATTTTTAAGGTCTTGCAGCATAAATATGTATCTTGCAGCTCGTGCAGTTTGTCTTCTCATCTGAGACACTAAAACTATCAACAAAATTTTATGTTTGGAAGTTTCTAAGGGTAATCAAAGATGGACGGACAAATAGATCGTAACAGCAGTCACTCCGAGCGATCGCAGCGCCAGGAATATTTCAAAGACACCGCTTTGGGTTTGGTATCTACCAAGAGTTTTCCGGCAATTGTCGGGACTGCTGACATGATGCTGAAGTCCGCAGGGGTCATTTTAGTAGGATACGAGAAAATAGGTTCCGGTCACTGTACGGCGATCGTCCGGGGCAGAATTTCCGACGTGCGTTTGGCTGTGGAAGCAGGAGCTCAGACAGCCGAACAGTTCGGACAGTTTGTTTCTAAGTTGGTGATTGCTAGGCCTTTGGCTAATTTGGAAGTGGTTTTGCCGATCGGCTTTCGCCTGACTGAACTGTCGGAAAGCGGCAGTTTTTCTCGACTGAGCAATCAGGCGATCGGTTTGCTAGAAACGCGGGGATTTCCGGCAATGGTCGGCGCTTGCGATGCTATGCTCAAATCCGCCGACGTACACTTGGCCGCCTACGAAAAAATTGGCGCCGGTTTGTGCACAGCAATTATTCGCGGTGCAGTCGCAGATGTCGCAGTAGCCGTAGAAGCCGGGATGTACGAAGCTGAGCGCATTGGCGAGTTGAACGCCGTAATGGTAATTCCCAGGCCTTTGGAAGATTTGGAACAAACTTTGCCGCTGGCGAGTTGTTGGATAGAACAGCGCACACCTGTCAGGGTGCCTATCTCTGTTCAGGAAAAGGAAAAAGAATTGGTCGAACTTCCAGATTTGGAGAAATTGAGAGTTTATGTGGAAGAGGAAATCAATCGTTAAATCGAGAATTGGTAATTGGTAATCGAGAATTGGTAATTACCCAACCAAAGTTTGTAGAGACTGGGTGCGGGAAATACTGAGACAAAGTTTGACAATCAAGATATAAATTTTACTCTTGATGAAGTACGTGCAGCGATCTGTAAGATCGCAGCCGCGTCAAGCTGAATTTTGCGATCGGCTTATTGCACCGCCATCGAAAGACAGAGATTGCCAACGAAAACTCGATTTTAGATTGAAGTCTATCCGGTAAAAAATCGAACTTACAAAGTAAATGCAGCCGAGGTACAGGCTCTTTTAACAGGATTTAATTGCTGCTTTCGTATAGTAAACGATTTCTTGTAAATTCCTTGAAGATAGCGGTAGACATTGGTAGTATGTAATCAACAAAAAACCACCGTGTTAAGATAAACCTAAAATCCTGTTTTGGGTATATTTCCTGGAATCAGTTAGAAGTTAATCTGCGTGCTGTGTGGAGGCTCTTTCAACAGATTAACCCCTGTCGAACTCAACACTGAGTGCAAAGGAATCAATCCAGAATCCAGCAAGGAATGAAAGTTGACCTATGAACATCAAAGAATCGAACCTCAACCATTTTTATAAGCGCGGGTTGCACAGCGCCAAGCAAGGCAACTACGAAGCGGCGCTTGAGGACTTCGATCAGATACTGCAAGTCAATCCCGCCGATGCCAAAGCTTACAACAATCGGGGCTTGGTTTACTATTATATGAAAGACTACCAAAAGGCGATCGCAGACCTCAGCCAAGCACTAGATATCAATCCTCATTTGTTCGAGGCCTATTTAAATCGCGGCAATGCTTGGCGCCATCTGGGAGAAAACGAAAAAGCCATTGACGATCTCAACTGTGCTTTAGTAAACAAGCCTGACAGCCACGCTATCTACAACAATCGGGGACTCGTACTTGCTAATTTAGGACATTACGAAGAAGCAATAGAAGACTACGATCGAGCTCTCTCTATCAATTCGCAAAATTATAAAACCTATTACAACCGAGGGCGTGCTTACTACCTTTTGGGAGAAAAACAAGCAGCAACGGAGAACTTTAACGAAACGCTAAGGTTGAATCCCAGATATATCAAAGCTTACATAAATCGCGGACTCTGTTATCACCAATTAGGAGACAACACCCAGGCGATCGCCGATTATAACACAGCACTCGGCATCGACCACAACAATGTTTATGCCTATTATAACAGAGGATGCGTTCGCTATAAATTAAAACAAATGGAGATGGCGATTGAAGACTTTAACAAAGCAGTGGAACTCGACCCCAACTATGTTAAAGCTTATCTCAATCGGGGTTTAGCGCTGTACAAATTGGGAGATATTGCAACAGCAAATAGGGATTTTTACCACGTAATGTGTATTAATGCTGAAGCTTATTTGTACTATCAGGCCCAGCGCTGCACGCCTGATATTAATTCCTATTTCAAAGAAGCCCCACAGATGGAACTTAATAATGCTGTAGAATACTACAACACCACATTAAATACGATCTCAAGTTCCTTAAGTTCGGCAGCATTAAATGCGATTTGGAATCAAGAGGATTTGGAGAACAGAGACTCGATTATCTGTGAAGGTGAATTTCTTAATGAGTAAATTAGTCAGTTGACAGTTGACAGTTGACAGTTGACAGTTGACAGTTGTCATTAAATAGGTTATCGAAAAAATAAAAAATCCTCAGAAACCCGGTTTCTACGAGATTTTGTGACGAGTCACGAGAAATATACGAAGAAACCGGATTTCTCGCCTATTGTTTCAGCCCCGAGAGGCTTTTAACGCCGATTGGGTAGCCTTTGAAAATCAAAGTCCTGACTGCAAAAAATAGTCAGGACTTTAATTTTTTATCTCTGAGTTTTAAGAACTTGCATTCTTGACTGCAAAGCCTTAAATACTTGCCATTACTTCGCGGGCGGCTGCTAAAGTTCGATCGATATCTTCGTCAGTATGGGCCAAAGAAGTGAACCCAGCCTCAAACTGCGAAGGAGCCAGATAAATACCGTGTTCCAACATTCCGCGATGAAAACGGCTGAACTTCGTCAAATCCGACTTCTTCGCATCGTCATAATTGTGAACTGGGCCCGCCGCAAAAAATAAGCCAAACATCCCGCTAATTTGGCCGCCGCAAACAGCGTGTCCCGCTTCCTTACCAATTTTCAGCAATCCCTCCGACAGTTTTTTAGTAATCCTGTCCAACTGTTCGTAAGTGCCGGGTTTTTGCAGCAATTCCAAAGTTTTAATCCCAGCAGTCATCGCCAAAGGATTTCCCGAAAGCGTACCAGCTTGGTACATCGGGCCTGCGGGAGCCACCATCCCCATAATATCGCGCCTTCCGCCGTAAGCGCCCACGGGCAAACCGCCGCCGATAACTTTACCCAAAGTTGTCAAATCTGGGGTGACACCAAATTTTTCCTGAGCTCCGCCGTAGGCGATGCGGAAACCTGTCATTACTTCGTCAAACACCAACAAAGCGCCGTTATCTTTGGTAATTTCGCGCAAACCTTCAAGAAAACCTGCATCTGGAGTAATAAAACCAGCATTTCCTACAACTGGTTCCAGAATTACACCTGATATCTCGCCGGGATTTTCGGCAAATAAAGCTTTGACTGCTTCCAAATCATTGTAAGGAGCGTTGAGGGTGTTGGCGGTAACGGATTTCGGTACGCCCGGAGAGTCTGGAAGCCCGAGAGTTGCGACACCGGAACCGGCTTTTACTAGGAACATATCGGCGTGCCCGTGATAGCAGCCTTCAAATTTAATCACTTTGTCGCGCCCGGTGAAGGCTCGCATCAGTCGCAAAACGGCCATACAAGCTTCGGTACCGGAATTGACAAATCGCACCATTTCAATGCTGGGAACGGCATCGATGACCATTTCGGCGAGTACGTTTTCCAACAGCGAGGGTGCGCCGAAACTCGTACCTTTTTCTAAGGATTCGTGGAGGGCTTTGATGACTTCGGGGTGGGCGTGGCCGCAGATGGCGGGGCCCCAAGTGCCTACGTAGTCAATGTATTGGTTGCTGTCAACATCCCAAATGTAGGCTCCGTTTACCCTGTCAAAGACAATGGGCTGTCCGCCTACGGATTTGAAGGCGCGGACGGGGGAACTAACGCCACCGGGCATCAATTTCTGGGCGGCGGCGAATATTTCTTCTGATTTGGTGGTTTTCAAGGTTGTAGAAACCAATGTTTTCTCCTTAGTGAAGGTCTGTTGTTGGTAGGATACTTAATATAGCGACTTCTGGTTAAAGGCTAAGCCGATTCAAGGAAACTATAGTAGTAGATTTTAGGATACAAACCAATCAGTAGCAATACTAGCTCGGGTTTTTTAGGATTTGTCGCACTAGCACTCCTAGCTCTCAATTGTAATAAATTGTAAAATAGTTCTTGACAATTTGCCCATCACTTGCCTAATCTCCTCTCTTCTCTCTGTGTCCTCTGCGCTCTCTGCGGTTAATTAAAAAAAAAATATCCGACACGAAAGCGTTAATTTATATGAAAAGCTGCAATAAAATTATGTCTGTTAATGATGTGTCTAGTTTGAGCCGATCGATCCCAATTGAAAAGATCCGTTACGACGATCGCGGTTTAGTACCTGCGATCGTCCAAGATTACTTAGACGGGACAGTGTTGATGATGGCGTGGATGAATCGGGAGTCGCTGCAAAAAACGATGGAAACCGGTCAAACGTGGTTCTGGAGTCGTTCTCGCGCCGAATTGTGGCCGAAAGGGGCGACTTCGGGACACGTTCAAAATGTCAAAGGGCTGCGTTACGACTGCGATAGCGATGCTTTGCTGGTGACTGTCGAACAAGTGGGAGATATTGCTTGTCACACGGGTGAAAGAAGTTGTTTTCACCAAGTTGACGGGGAAATTGTGGCGCCGCCGGGGGATATGTTATCTCAATTATTTGACGTAATTTGCGATCGACGCGACAATCCTAACGAAACTTCTTATACTTGCAAGTTGTTCGAGGGCGGGGATAACAAGATTCTCAAGAAGATTGGTGAAGAGTCGGCGGAAGTTGTGATGGCTTGCAAAGATGACGATAAAGACGGAATCGCCGGGGAAGTTGCGGACTTATTTTATCACGCTTTGGTTGCTTTGGCTCACCATCAGGTTGATTTGAGGGCGGTTTACCGCAAATTGGGCGATCGGAGAAAATAAATGAGTTAGTTGTTATTAGTTATTTGTGATTAATTATTTGTTATTTCCAACAAATAATAACTAATGGTAAGGTGCGTCGCTGTGAGATTGTCTATTTTTTTAAGGGATTCTTTGTGGCGGTGCACCCTACGACTAATGACTAATGACTAATGACTACTTTTTTTTAACATTCGATCGACCTTTTGCAAAATTGCGATCGCCAGTATCACACTAATAGCCAAGCCCAACCAGAAATTATCCGCCCCCCATTTACCTCGATCCAAAGCAAAACCGCCCAGTGGCGGGCCGATTAAATAGCCTATAGCCCAACACTGAGAATTAACCGCTAAATACACGCCGCGCAAAGACTCCGGCGCTAAATCCACCACCAAAGCCGAAGCAAAAGGTGTATAAGCAACAGTAGCAACCGACAAAAAAGTCAAGCCAACAACCGCTAAAAATAGATTGCCAGTTGCAGCCATTCCCGTCAAGCCGATCGCAATAAACCCCATTCCCCACAGCAGCGCCGAAATCATCAAAGCTTGCGGATGAGAAAACCGCCTCAAAGCCTTAACCACCGGCATCTGCAAAGCCACAGTTAAAAATGTGCTAAAAGCAAACAAAACCGTAATTGTACCCGTAGAAAAGCCTGTTCCCGATGTCCCCGCCGGCACAAACTTACTAAAATACAACGGCATCGTGGTTTGAATTTGGGAAATGTAGAGAGTAAACAGAGTATTGACTAAAGCATAGACTAGCAAAGTGCGATCGCCCAGCGCCACCATCCAGCCATTTTTGAGATTTTTTTTGCTTGTATCCGTTGAGTTAGCTGGTTTGTAGGTTTCTGAAATTGCGCCCCAAACCACCGCAAACAGCACTAAAAACGAGATACCATCGATAATAAAGAGCGATCGATAATTCCCCGTTACCGCAATCAAAACACCGCCCAAAATAATCCCAACTTGCAAACCCAAATTATCAGCCAGCCGCGTCAAAGCAAAAGCCTCCTGTCGCTGTGCGCCCTCAGTTAAATCCGCAACCATACTTTCGGTTGGAGGCCAATACAAACCCACACCAAAACCCATCAATAAATTAGCAGCAACTAAACCTGGAAAATCATGAGTCGCCGCCAACAGAAAAGAAGCGACAGCCGAAATCATTGCCGCCAGCAATAAAGTTCGCCGCCTTCCCCAAAATTGGGAATCGCAAAAAGAACCGCCCAAAATGCGGCCGAATATTCCCGAGATTGAACCGCTACCCAAACCAATCCCAACAGCAGTTGCAGACAAGCCGACGCGATCGACAAAAAAGATCGGC
This sequence comes from Microcoleus sp. bin48.metabat.b7b8b9.023, assembly GCF_013299185.1. Taxonomy (GTDB): domain Bacteria; phylum Cyanobacteriota; class Cyanobacteriia; order Cyanobacteriales; family Microcoleaceae; genus Microcoleus. Next base: position 27,929 of record NZ_JAAFKG010000031.1, read on the forward strand.
GCGTAAAATAAAGTAAAGCCGCTACCGCTTTGGGAGAGGAATCTGCCGGCGGCGAGAATCCACACTTGAGTAGGGAGACGGGGAAGCCAAGATGAGAATTGAAATTTAGGCATATATTATAGCCTTTCTCAGAAAGATGAGGTACTCATGGGGATAGGGCATAGGGCATAGGGCATAGGGCATAGGATTAGCGGGCATACATCACTTTTTTGAGAAAGGCTATAAATTTATAAGAGTCTGCGGTTGAAACCAGGTATGTATAAACGATGTCTGCCTCCGCAGACTGAAGAATTAAAATAAAATTAAAGCATAATTTAGGTATTGTCGAGTCAAACCAAACCTCAACCGTATTTGTTTGCAAGCTTTTCGATGAATTCAAGTGTCAGCCGATTCATAAATCACCTTTCCTTTTTCGATAATTTCCCTGACAAATAAATCATTCCAAGCTAGTCGTTGTTCAATTTCAGCAGGAGTTCGCACTAATAAATCTAGAGCAAATTTCGGTTGAGTTTTACTTAGTATTTCCCAAGTTTTGCGAAAATTATTACCTTCTGAAGATAAAATTACCAACATATCAACATCCGAATCGCTCGTGGGATTCCCATAGGCGTAAGAGCCGAACAAAATCATTTTTTCTGGTTTAAATTGATTGGCTATTGCCGCACTCAATTCCAGAATTTTGTTTATTTCAATCATTGGCTAATATCTTTGATATTTGGCAATTTAACTGTAATAATAATAACACATAAATTTTATCGGTATATTGCTATGAGTAATTATCAATAGTTGTTTGCGATCGCCACAACGTTTAAACTATTGCTGTGCGATCGCCAGCTACCGAAGCCTTCCAACAGAAACACCTACCAGCTTAACAATTCTTCTAATTCAGTTACACAAAAGTTACCATTAATTTAAAAATACTTAACACGATTTGAGAAAAAAGTTAGTTAAGCTCTAGAAAAGGCAGAAGAAAATTTTAGAGGTTCTAATTTATATGACAGCTATTACATCGTCGAGAGTGGAATCAATCAGACCCCGCTGGCAAGCAATTGTCATGGTAGCCTTGATTTTCTGGCTCAGCGGTAGCCTGATTATCGATCTAGTTATTATGCCGAGTCTCTATGTATCTGGCATGATGGTATCTTCTGATTTTGCAGCAGCCGGAAATTTAATGTTCTGGGGATTCAACCGCGTTGAGTTAATCTGTTCGGGCTTGGTAGCAACGGGTTTGATGGTTTTGAGCAATTTAATGGGTGACTCGGGCAAGCGCAGCCGCACAGCGATCGTATTATCTTTGGTACTTCTGGCGATCGCCCTGATTGACACCTACGGCCTCACACCTCAAATGAGCGCTTTGGGAATTCAGCTAAATCTGTTCGACTCCGCAGCAGAAGTGCCCGCCGCAATGAATTCACTCCACCAAGGATATTTTGTTTTGGAAGCGCTAAAGTTGGCTGTCGGCGGTACGCTGCTGGGCTGGTGCTACCAAAACCAAGTTTAATTCACACAATCCTCAAAGGTTGAATTGAGAAAAAACTCAATCTGTAGCGGCGGGCGTGAATTTACGCCCGCCGTTAATTTTTGGGAATTTTAGCGATCGTCAACTATATCAAGTTTCCCGATCGCAAATCCTACTCGGAAGCTTCAGCCTCATCTGATTTTGGCCACAGCAGGCGCAAGCCCATCACCGCAAATCCGATCGCAGCGATCGTCTTTACCAACCTCTCCGGTAACACCTCCGCCGTACCTTGTCCAACCAAAACACCAAGGAAACTCGCCAACAGCAGCGCCGACGCCGTACCGAAAAATACAGCCCGCGGCGAGTTGCAACTGCTACCAAGGGCGATCGCAGCTAATTGACTTTTGTCACCCAATTCTGACAAAAACACCGTAATAAAGGTTATTCCTAAAAGTTGCCAATCCATATTTTTTTTAGTTCTTAGTTAGGTATTTAGAAATCTACAATTTACTCACAAACTTCGAGAAACCCGATTTCTTTCCACATACCCATGTTGTTAACTATCAGTCAGATCGTGTCCGGTTGATTACCGTCACAAAAACCGTTTGTAGTGCGGACTTCAGTCCGCAGCATAATAAAGCGGACTGAAGTCCGCACTACAAAAGCACATCGTTTAACCCAGCACTTCCCAAAGTAAAACCGCCGAAGCGGACTGAAGTCCGCACTACAAACGCACATCGTTTAACCCAGCACTTCCCAAAGTAAAACCGCCGAAATCGCCAGCAAAATCACTCCCGCAGCCCTCTCCAAAGTTTGCGGAGCAATTCGAGTCGCCAGCCACCTTCCCAGCAAAACCCCCAACAAACTCGTTGCAATCAAAGCCGAACCCGCACCCGCAAACACAATCCAAGGATTCCGAGATTCAGCCGTCATCAACAAAATCGCAACTTGAGTTTTATCTCCAACTTCCGCAAAAAAAATAGTGGCAAAAGTCGAAGCAAAAATTGCCCAATGCTTCGGCTTCAGTTGCTTTTCTTCCTGACAGATATCGGGATTTGCACTCACTGAAATTTCTGCCTGCTCAGGGGTTAAAGCAGCACAAATCTCAGAAGTATCTTTAAGTTTTTGTAGTTGTACTTGTGGTGGCAAATCAGAATTGGGGGTTTCTGAGTCAGAATCAGACAAGTTTGGCGGTACAGAATCAAGTTTCACGGGCAATGAGTGCTAAACGCTATTTATTTTTGACTTCTACTTTCGATCTTAACTTTCTCTGTGCCTGCTTTTACCAAACCAGACCCATCTTTTTTTCCGGAGATTCCGCAACCAATTCCAGAAACTGCTCACCTCACCCAAACACGGATAGAAGCCCCACAGTTATCTGTCAATCCAAAATCCAAAATCCAAAATCTCAAATCCCAAATCCAAAATTCCCTGGTTCAAGTGCCGTAAGTTCGATCGCCCGCATCACCCAAACCAGGTACAATAAACCCCTGTTCGTTGACTATTTCGTCGATCGTTGCCGTGTAAAGAACCAAACTCGGGTACTCCGTACTCAGCCGCTTCAAAGCCGGAGGAGCAGCCACCACAGAAATAATCCGAATCAAACTCGGGTTAACTCCCCGTGAAATCAATTCCTGCATTGTCGCCACAATCGTCCCGCCAGTCGCCAGCATCGGCTCGCTAATTATCACCCGCGTTTCCGGGTTAAACTGCGCCGGCAATTTATTCAAATAACAAGTCGGCTCCAGCGTCTCCTCATTCCTCGCCATACCCAGATGGTAAACCGAAGCCAGCGGCACAACCGTCTGAATTCCTTCCAGCAGTGATAAACCCGCCCGCAAAATCGGTACCACAACTAACGGAGCTTCCGGGTTAATAAAAGTCGCCGGACATGGGCTCAAAGGCGTCTGCACCGTTGTTTCCACTGTCGGTAGCCAATCTCGAATTGCCTCGTAGGCGAGCCAGCGTCCCAATTCTGTCATCGCAGAACGAAAAAGTACCGATGGGGTGGCGGCGTCGCGGGCGACAGCCAGCCAATGTTTAATTAACGGGTGGGGCGGAACGTAAACGCGCAGTTGCAGGGGCATGAGGAAATTGGGGAAATTGCTAGATTTGAAGGATTTGATGCGGTGCGATCGTTTTCGTTGGCGTAGCCCCCGTAGGGCGGGCTTCGCTAACGATCGCTCTGTGCAACTTATCACAATCTTCCATTCTTTAATCTAAAATCTAAAATCCTATATAGCGGTTCTCGAAAAAGTGAGGTATGCCCTATGCCCTATGCCCTATGCCCCATGCCCTATGCCCCATGCCCTATGCCTTATTTACCTCATCTTTCTGAGAAAGGCTATAAGTCTCTTTGTTTGTAGACCTTCGTCACTTTATTGAAATATTTTTTCAACAGTATTGACATAAATTAGCAACAAGGCTATAGTAATTTTTAGTGTTCTCCTCTCAAAGGATCGGCAGACGGGGGCAGTCGGCAATGGTAGACTGTTCCCGCATTTTTTTGACGTAGGAGCATAGGGAATTGGGCATAGGGCATAGGGCATAGGGCATAGGGCATAGGGCATAGGGCATAGGGCATAGTTTCTTCCTTCTTCCTTCTTCCTTCTTCCTTCTTCCTTCTGGAGCGATCGACTGTAAAATTGTATAAATATTAAGATTTTTAACCAAATGTCAGCTCCTACCCAATCCCAGTTATTTTCCGCCAACTCCCGCCCGACAGAGCAAGAGTTTGATGTGATAGTCATCGGTTCCGGCATTGGCGGACTCGTGACTGCAACCCAGCTAGCAGCCAAGAAAGCCAAAGTTTTGGTACTCGAAAGCTACACAATTCCGGGGGGTAGTGCTGGATATTTCGATCGAGAAGGCTACAGATTTGATGTTGGAGCCTCCATGATATTTGGGTTCGGACAGCGCGGCACCACCAACCTCCTCACCCGCGCCCTCAAAGCCGTCAACGTCAGCCTAGAAACAATTCCCGACCCGGTACAGCTTCACTATCACCTACCCTCAGGTCTGGATCTGGAAGTTCCCCAGCCTTATGACAAATACTTGCAAGAATTAATTGACAGGTTTCCTCACGAGCGCGAAGGCATCCAGAAATTTTACGGCGAATGCTGGAGCGTATTCAACTGCCTCAACGGCATGGAATTGCTATCCCTAGAAGAACCTGGATATCTAGTTCGAGTCTTTTTTCAGAATCCTTTAGCCTGTTTGGGATTAGTAAAATATCTCCCTCAAAATACTGGCGACATTGCGCGGCGCTACATAAAAGACCCGACTTTGCTGAAATTTATCGACATGGAATGCTACTACTGGTCTGTAGTACCCGCAGACTTAACGCCGATGATTAACGCCGGAATGGTATTTTCCGACAGACATTACGGCGGTATCAATTATCCCAAAGGCGGAGTCGGTCAAATTGCCCAAAAATTAGTAGAAGGATTAGAAAAATGCGGCGGGACAATTCAGTACAAAGCTAAAGCAAAAAAAATTATCACAGAAAACGGTCGCGCTGTCGGAGTCGAGCTAGTAACTGGCGAAGTTTACCGAGCCAAACGGATAGTTTCTAATGCGACGCGCTGGGATACTTTCGAGAAATTGTTGCCTGCCGAAGAGATGCCAGCTAGCGAGAAGAAATGGCAGCAGCGCTATCAAAAAGCCCCCAGTTTCTTGAGCTTGCATTTAGGAGTAGAAGCCAGCGTCATCCCTGCTGGTACTGCCTGCCACCACATTTTGTTAGAAGATTGGGACAAAATGGAAGCCCCAGAAGGAACTATTTTAGTATCAATTCCAACGGTACTCGACCCAGATTTAGCTCCGGCAGGATATCATATCGTTCATGCTTTTACTTCTAGCTGGATGGAAGAATGGGAAGGACTTTCTCAGCAGGAATACGAGGAGAAAAAAGAAGAGGCAGGCGGCAGAATTATTGACAGATTAGAAAAGATTTTTCCGGGTTTAGATGCTGGTTTGGATTATATGGAAGTTGGGACGGCGCGTTCTCACCGCCGCTTTTTGGGCCGCGAAGATGGAACTTACGGGCCGATTCCCCGCCAGAAGTTAATGGGTTTGTTGGGGATGCCGTTTAATCGAACTTCTATGCCTGGTTTGTATTGTGTGGGCGATAGCACGTTTCCCGGACAGGGTTTAAATGCGGTGGCATTTTCTGGGTTTGCTTGTGCCCATCGAATTGCTGTGGATTTGGGGTTTTAGTGGTAGGGTTCGTCACATTTAAAATAACTCCAATCAGGTTGGTAGTGAGGACTTCAGTCCTCATCCAATAAGATAGGACTGAAGTCCTCACTACCAACCTAAAGACTAAAAACCCGGTTTCTCTACAGAAACCGGGTTTTTCAATTGAAAATTGCCTGTTTGCATTCTGTGAAGTACCCCAACTTGCTTCGCTGAAGTTGGGGCTTCCAACCGGAGCTAACAAGGACGGTCTTATTCGTCTTCGGAGTTTCCCGTCTCAACAGCCGTTGCCTCTACTATGCCGTCATAGCGTTGGTCTTACACAGCCTCCACAGGCAGCAATCCCACTTCCTGAGATTGTTTGATTTCTATTCGTACAACGCATGGAGGACTTACGACAATGGTCAGCCAGCGGATTTGTTCTTTCCCCGTTTCTCATGCTAGTTCCCAGGCTAAAAGCCTTTTGTGGTCAGCCATGCGGGTGGGTCAACGACCAACTCAATTATACTCTGAATTGGCTGTTGCAGCGATAGCGGAAACAGCCGCGTCTTTCATCCCCCACATGAGCCATTCCGCAATTTGCTTCGCTCTTGCTTCATTACCAGAGGTGGGGGAGTTCCCGACTATTTGTTAAATGAGTTTACTGATCGTAGCTGCCGCCTACGCCGATTTGGGTATTGTAGATTTTGGCATCAGTAATGGTCATGTTTTCCATTGATGCGCCTGATACGTCAGCGGTGTTGATGATGGCGGCTGTCAGATTTGCCCGATCGAGGTCTGCGCCATTTAAACTGGCGTTAGTCAGGAAAACTGCGGTTAAGTTGGCACCCGTCAAGTTAGCCCCGGTCAAGTCAGCGCCTTCGAGGTTAGCATTGGAGAGGTTTGCGCCTTGCAAATTCGCTTCTCTCAAATCTGCACCAATCAAATGAGCCTCCGCCAAATTTGCTCCTGACAAGTCACACCCAAAGCATTGCCCAGTGGAGAGTAGCTGCTTGACCTGAGCGGGATTTGCAGCACTAGCGGGCCCGGCAAACAGTAGGGGAGCAATTAAAAAAGTTGTGGCTAGTAAATGGCGTTTCATAATCCCTTTTCCTCCCCAGACTTGATGTTTAAGTTCTTCTGTTTATATCTACAAGCTTACCACGGTCGTTTTCGCAAATTTGCGATCGAATTCACAGACCTGCTGTGATATTCATTATCCTCCGCAACCGGCAGGTGGTCTAGAAAAGCTCGCAAAACTTAATATCGTAAAACTTAACACTGCCGAACTTAATACGGTCTGTTTTTGTAGTAATCTTTTCTAGGTTAGCCAGGACAGCGAACATACGTCTCTTGCCGAAGATGGATATAATTACCGCTGCGATGGACGATCGTCTGAGTTAATTATCTGCCAAAAAGTTCCCTAGAAATACATTATTTATAATAAAACTGTCACGGGACAGAAAATTTACATTTAAAATCAAGATATGGTTATAACTTTATAGGTAGAGCCAGAGCCGTCATCGGCCAGCTTCCCTGCCTAAGTTCGGGGTGCATTTTTAAGAAAAAATTTTAATTACGTGTCAGCAGCGCTGTCAAAATCCACATATTGATTGGAAAGCAGCGCTTTTTAGCAAGGTTGCAGAGTTAACGCGCGATCGCCAAAATGAATTAAATCCTATGATAAAAAATGATTCCTCCAAGCATCTGCCGACTTTAGATCAAGTAATTGACCGCTCCCCCTTGACAGTTGCGCCCGATACCCCATTAGCAGAAGTAATTACCCTGATGGGCCAACGGCGCGGAAGTTGCTCTATAAACCCAGACATTCCACCCACCGATATCTACCCGCAACTCACAGAAATCTCAAATCCCCTCACCTCAAGCGCCCTCAGAGACGCCAGAGGTATCTGCGTCTTTGTCGTCGAACAATCCCTCGAAAAATCCGACTCGCAATCTGCTCAAAATTCTCAATTGCAAGGAATCTTCACTGAGAGGGATCTCGTCGATTTGATTGCATCTGGCAAAAACTTAAAAAATGTTACGATCGCAGAAGTTATGCAGCAGCCGACAGCAACTCTGACGAAAGGTGAAGATAGAGACATTTTTAGCGCCTTAATTCTGTTGGGGCAACAACGAATTCACCATTTGCCAGTATTAGACAGTGACGGTCAACTTTTAGGAGTAATTACGCCAGAAAGCATTCGCCAAGGGATGGTGCAACCGGCAAATATCTTAAAAATGCGCCTGGTGAAAGAAGTAATGACTGCACAAGTTATTCAAGCGCCTGTTACCTCGTCAGTTATCAGTTTAGCCGAGTTGATGGCGCAGCACCGCGTTAGCTGCGTGGTAATTACAGCGCCAACAGAATTATCGATGAATGTGTCGTTCCCAATTCCTGTAGGCATAGTCACGGAACGGGATATTGTCGAATTTCAAGCTTTAGATATAGATTTGTCGCAGACGATCGCCGAAACTGTAATGAGTAGCCCTTTATTTAGTCTCAAGCCAGAAGACTCGCTTTGGGTGGCTCATCAGGAAATGCAGCAGCGTTTAGTCCGCAGGTTAGTAGTCACTGCCGAAGGCGGAGAACTGCTGGGAATAGTTACTCAAAGCACTTTACTGAGCGTACTTGACCCGATGGAAATGTCCGGGGCGATCGATATTTTGCACGCCAGCGTCCAAGAACAGACTAGCGAATTGCAAAAAGCGATCGCATCTCTAAGCTTGACTAACAGCCGACTGGAACAGGAAATCGTTACCCGCAAGCAGGCAGAGGTGCGGCTGCAACTGTTAGAATCTGCCGTAGTTAACGCTAACGACGCGATCGTGATTATGGATGCGGGATACAGCGATATCTCCGATCCCACCATCATCTATGTCAACGAAGCTTTTACCCAAATGACCGGTTATCGGCCCGCAGAAATTATCGGCCAAACACCGAGTTGTCTGCGCGGGCCCGACAGCGATGGCGCTCAAGTTGCCAAAATTCGCCGCGCTTTCTCTCGCCGAGAACCCCTGCGCTTGGAATTGATCAACTACCGCAAAGATGGTTCCACTTATTGGGTGGAACTCAACAGCGTACCAGTTGCTGACGAGTCGGGAAACCTGACTCACTGGGTGTCCGTGCAGCGCGATATTAGCGATCGCAAGCGCATGGAACAAGCTTTTTTTAAGGAAAAAGAACTAGCTCAAGTTACCCTACAATCGATCGGCGATGCAGTAATCGCTACTGACAGCAACGGCTACATTTCTACCCTCAATCCAGTTGCCGAAAAACTCACGGGTTGGTCAACCTCAGAAGCTAAAGGTTTGCCCCTAGCGGGCGTGTTGAGAATAGTTGACGAAACTACTCGGATGCCGATCGAAAATATCGCCCAAATTGCTTTGTACGAAGGTCGGATTGTTGACCAAGGACACAACAGCTTGCTGATTGCGCGCCACAACCGCGAATTTGCGATCGACCATTGCGTTGCCCCCATCCACGCTAGTAACGGCACAATTGTCGGGGCCGTCGTTGTATTTCGAGATGTCACCCAAGTGCGAACTCAAGCGCGACAACTCACCTGGCAGGCAACTCACGACCCGCTGACGCAATTGGTCAACCGTCACGAATTTGAGTACCAGCTAGAACACGCCCTGCACAGTTCTCAAGGTTACGGTCAAGAACACGTGATGCTTTACCTGGATCTCGATCGCTTCAAAATAGTTAACGACACCAGCGGTCACGTTGCAGGCGACGAAATGCTGCGCCAAGTCAGCCAGCTACTTAAAAGCAATATCCGCAAAACAGATATTTTGGCTCGTCTGGGCGGCGATGAGTTTGCTGTACTCCTGTACAATTGTCCGCCAGAACAGGGCTTAGATGTTGCAAAATTGCTACTGCAAAACATTCAGGAATTCCGGTTTGCGTGGCAGGACAAAACTTTTGCGATCGGCGTCAGTATCGGTTTGGTGGCAATTAATCCCAAAACAGTATCGACTTCTGCGGTGTTGAGCGCGGCCGATCTAGCCTGCTATGCTGCTAAAAATAAAGGCCGCAATCGGGTGCAGGTTTATCAAGCGGGCGATCGGGAATTAATCAAACAGCACGGCGAAACCCAGTGGGTAGTCGAAATCAATCAAGCTTTAGAAGAGAATCGCTTTCGCTTGTACTCTCAGCCGATCGTACATTTGCGAGAGCTCCCCACCACCGGCACCCACTGCGAAATCCTCCTCCGCCTCCAGCTTGAGAACGGTCAGTTAGTCTCACCAATGGCATTTATTCCGGCTGCCGAACGCTACAACTTGATGCACGCGATCGATCGCTGGGTAATTCGCACTTTATTTAGCAATTTATCTAAAATTTTCACGGCAAATCTCTTAGTCCAAAACCCCGGCGCAGACAGCGATAAAATAGCTACCTTGCCTGCTTGCTGCTCCTTGTCTAATTCACAAGCTTCATTTACAAAACATCCCAGCCTTTATGCAATCAACCTTTCTGGGGACAGCCTTAACGAAGAAAAATTCATCGACTTTATTCAAGAGCAGTTTTCTATCTATCAAATACCGCCGGAAATAATTTGTTTTGAAATTACCGAAACCGTGGCGATCGCGAATCTCAGCAAAGCAGCCTGCTTAATTTGGAAACTCAAGGAACTCGGCTGCCAGTTTGCCTTGGACGACTTCGGTAGCGGGATGTCTTCCTTTGCTTACCTAAAAAATTTGCCTGTTGACTATATCAAAATAGATGGGAATTTTATTAAAAATCTTGCCGAGAATCCTATTGATATTGTCATGGTGGAAGCTATTACCAAAATTGCCCACGCCATGGGAATTAAAACTATTGCCGAGTATGTGGAAAGTCAAGCAGTTATGGATAAACTCAAGGAACTTGGGGTAGATTACGGTCAAGGTTATTATTTGGGAAAGCCTCAAAGTTGTAATTTTGGCTCTCCTATTGTAGAGGAAGTTTTGGGGGAATTTTCGGTTGATTCTTTGGGTTTTGAGACCAAGTTAGCTTCTTGAATAGTTGACAGTGGTCAGTAGTTATTGGTTATTGGTTATTGGTTATTGGTTGAAAGTTCCCCATTATCAATTCCCTATTGCCAATTCTCATTTACAACTGTCAACTGTCAACTGTCAACTGTCAACTGTCAACTGATATCAGCTTCAATGTACTGACTGTCTAAGAGAAAAGCACCTTTTTCAAAGCGAATGCCCCAATAATTGCCGGGACGCCGATCGATCACAACACCCTGGGCCCCGATCGCAATTACATTCGCAGGCCGCAGCATCGGCATCGGTTCGGCAGTTTTCACGAAAGGTGGCATCGCCACAACTCGGACTTTTTGACCGATGGTAAATTCTTTATCCATAGTTTTTATGTTTTTATTGGCGATCGGCATAACCTAAGCTTAACTGGGAGTGCGATCGATATCTATGAAATTTCAGACAGTATCTTTCATGCGTTTGGCCAGCAAACAATCCTCAAAGCTAAAGGATTCTTCGTCTAAAAAGCTGGAGATTGCCATTTCGATTGCCGCTTCGAGAGGACATTCAAGTTCAGCGGACTTGGACAAGAGGGCAGCTTTTATATAGTCAGGCAAATAATCGACTAACTGATGAATAGCTTCGGTCGAAAGGTGTTGCGTGGCGATAGTTTGAGTCATGATTCTCTGATTTCAAGTTCAGATTCTTTAGTTACCAGAAAGAATTGGTTGAAAGCCACCCGCCGGAGTCCGAGAAATGAAAATCAGACTATTCAACTCCAATCCTCTGACTTATAGGTAGAGGTCGCTCTCAAACTGTCAACTGTCAATTGTCAACTGTCAATTGTCAACTGTCAATTGTCAACTGTCAACTGTCAACTGTTGAACGCGCACCGGTTTGCAATCGGCAAAACCAAGTGCTTCGCTATCGAGGAAGCTAGCAATTGGCCTGGACACAACAATTTCGATCGGATATTCAATTTCAGCCGCACGGGCAATCAGGGCGGCACGAATTCGTTCGGGAAGGTATTTTAGGATGGCTTCGGCATCGGCAGCAGATAGTTGTTCCAGAGTTGTCGATCGCATGACTTTAGCTTTCCGGTGGCACGGGACACTAAATCGATTTTGACACCGATCGCGCTACAATTGTCAATCGGGATAAAAACAGCCGATCGGTATGTTATAGAAGAGGTAGGGAATAATTGCTATGGCTACAAGTCGTCGCATTGAGCGCGTAGCTTCAATGATTAAACGGGAAGTCAGCCTGATGTTGCTCAACGGCATTAAGGACGATCGTGTAGGTGCGGGTATGGTTAGCGTTACCGACGTAATTGTTTCCGGAGATCTTCAGCATACAAAGATTTTTGTCAGCATCTACGGTACTGATGAGGCGAAGGCCGAGACTATGGAAGGTTTGAAATCTGCCACTAGCTACGTCCGCAACCAGCTAGGCCACCGGATACAACTGCGCCGGACTCCGGAAGTGGTATTTCTTGAAGATCGTTCTTTGGAACGGGGTGATAAAATGCTGATCTTGCTGAACCAGCTTTCTGCCGATCGCAAACCAGGTATGTTTGACAACGAAGAATTGACGGATGATGGCGAAAAATTGACCAATGATGATGATGATGATGATGATGATGATTTAGAAGAAGACGAGGATTAATCTCAAATCCGGTGGCATTGGAATTATGTAATGCGAGTGTCCAAATCTATGATTCCAATGCCCAATTCCCAATGCCCGATTCCCGATTCCCAATTCCCAATTCCCAATTCCCAATTTCCCATGATTGACAATCTTTCCTTACCCGAACTTGTAGCCCAGATGTTCGTGGTGCGCGCTTCAGGCTACTTGTTTGACCACCAAATTCGCTATCGGGCCTGGGAACCAACGGCCGACAAACTCCGCTATTATCTGGAAAATTTGGGCGTGGGTGGGGTGATTTTGGTCGGGGGAAGTGCTGCGGAATTGGCCGTTCGATCGCACCAATTGCAGTCTTGGGCAAAATTTCCGCTGCTGCTGGCTGCCGATATTGAGGAAGGTGTCGGCCAGCGGTTCGCCGGGGCGACTTGGTTCGGGCCGCCGATGGCTATTGCTGAAATTGCGCGGCACGATGCGGGTAAAGCAGATCGCTATGCGGAACAAATGGGCGCTGTGACTGCGATCGAAGCTAGGGCGATCGGTCTCAATTGGATTCTCGCACCGGTGGTCGATGTTAACAACAATCCTGACAATCCTGTGATTAACGTCCGCGCTTTTGGCGAGACACCGGAAATTGTCAGCAAATTGGCAAGTGCTTTTATTCGCGGCGCAGGCGAACACCCGATTTTGACTACGGCTAAGCATTTTCCCGGCCACGGAGATACGGCGGTTGATTCTCACTTGGAATTGCCGGTTTTGTCGCATTCGCCCGATCGATTGGCCCAGATTGAGTTGCCTCCTTTTGTAGGGGCGATCGCCTCCGGGGTGGATGCTGTGATGAGTGCTCACTTGCTGATTCCGGCTTGGGATGACGAGTTTCCGGCTACTCTTTCTCGCAAAATCTTGATCGGAAAGCTGCGCCAAGAGTTGGGATTTGATGGTTTGATTGTGACTGATGCTTTGGTGATGGGCGCGATCGCCAATAAGTACGGCCCTAATGAAGCTGCTGTTTTGGCTGCCGAGGCTGGTGCTGATGTTTTGCTGATGCCGCTTGACCCGGAAGGGGCGATTCTGGCTGTCTGCGAAGCTGTCACTCAAGGGCGACTCGACATATCACAAATCAAAGAATCTGTCAAGCGAATTTGGAAAGCGAAAATTAAAGTGGGTTTGTCGATCGACCAAACAGCCACAAATCCCAAATTCGACCCGCCTCAACCGCCTCTGAGCAAGGGGGGTAGTTCTAGCGACTTAATTTTGCTGGCAACAGCAGAGGCAAGGGCGACGGCTGCCGATATTTTGCGAGATTCTTTAAAATTTGGTGGCGCTTTGCCTTTAGTGGCTAAAAAAACCTCGGAAAAGCAAATTTTGCGGAATTTGATTGTTGTAGATGATGTTTTGGGTTGCGAGTTTTTGGGAACACACACCCCGGCGATCGCGATTCCCGAACAGTTTGGTTACGAATTGCAACTAATTGACGATCGGACAGGCGATTTGAGTCATAATTCAAGCGCAGAGCATTTTTCTCCGACACTGCTGCAAATTTTCATTCGGGGCAATTGCTTCCGAGGTAGTGCAGGGTTAACCCAAGCGGCTCAAGATTGGTTTAAAAATTTATTAAAGACGGGAGAACTGCAAGCTGTGGTAGTTTACGGAAGCCCCTACGTTTTAGAACAATTTTTGCCACACTTGCCTCCGACTATTCCTTATATATTTTGTTTCGGACAAATGCCCGCAGCTCAATCTCTCACTGTAGAGTTGCTATTCGGCATTAACAAAACGGGCAATGCTTGATCTGCCAGACTGCCAAGTCTTTCCTTGGCTTCACCAGCACTTAAATCGATCCACCCGGTTTCTGTCAGAAATTTTGCTTTTGCGGCGCAGCATCCAGAAACCGGGAATCTGTCGCAACTTTCTAAGTCCTGAATAAAGCTTTGCCGTAGATTCGCCTCTTAGCCTGCAACATCTGCCACCCCTCAAAATCCCCAGGCAGATCCCATTGCTCCCTCATCATCTCTATAAGTTTTTCAAATTAATCGGCAAACAGTATCTCAGTATACAGAAAAAAATTTAACTTCCATAATCCTAAGTTTGGATTATATTATTAACAGGGCCATAATTTTTTAGTAGTAAAACCTTGAGGGCGCATTATGATTCAGTCAACTATCAGAATCCAATACTCTTTAGATGTTATCCAAGACGAAGCACGCCACCTCGTCCATGAAGGCGTACTCAGCAGGCAACAGCCTATTTACACACTGTGTCAGTTCATTCCGCCCCGAGAATGGGCTTGCGTAGAAGGAGAATTGGAAAAATGCGATTTCTTGTTGCGCGATCGCATCGCCGACTTAATCGGTACTGAAAACTGGGATAACGACTAAAGTTTAGTTCTCTTCAATAAGTTGTTTCCAACTAAACTCCGGCTGTGTTAAAGATGCTTACTTCTTTAATCATGGGAATTTTCGGCGCGCAAATTTTCCAATTCGGCCCTCAGCGCTGCCATCTGTGCAGTTAATTCTTGAATCTCTAGTTTTACATCAGGCTGTACAACCAACTCGGGAGTAGTGTCAGTTGCTGTATCCGATTGCTGTGTCGATCCGGATTCCTCGCTGCGTGCATTCTCCCGATCGCCTGGTTGAGAGAAAATAGTATCGACAAAATTACGGGCTTCTCGATCGGTCATTTCTCCTTTTTCCAACAACTCCGAAGCTAGTGGACTTAAATCCGACTGACGAAGTTTGTCCAGATTTTCTTCTCGCTTCTGAGGATCTTGCAATGTCTCAAGTAAAAAGGAAGTTGCACCTAAAGTTAGGTGAAATCCAGTTTGCAGCATTTGAGGCAGGTTATCGGGATTCATCTAAGAAATGCCGCTAGAAAGTTTTTCGGAGTTTTTGGTTCGCCAGTTAATCCCTATGCGGCGGGATTGCCGCTTTTCGAGCGCAGATGCGAAGTTGTTGGTCGCGATGCCCGTTCACAAAAGTACGCCTTTAGGGGGATGATTTTTTTTCGCAATACAATCATTCTATCATTACTGCGTAAATTCCGAAACGTCAAGTGTAAAGTTTTGTGAAGAAGACTGACACCTAGCCTGTGGATGGAACAGTCGAGCGATTTGAGATTTGAGATTTGAGATTTGAGATTTGAGATTTGAGATGGAACAGGAGTTAGGGAGTGCGATCGCCCAAAGCCGGGGCTAGAAACCGGGTTTCTGAGAAAAATTTGCAACGAGAAACGAGAAATATTCGTAGAAACCGGGTTTCTGAGGTTGCAAGTGCATAAATCAAATCTATTTTGATCTTTGAGATTTAATGCGGTTAGGGATACAGCGCCTCGCCGGTGGATGGGTCAAAAATAAATAGTCGATCGAAGTCAAGCTGTACCGTCAGCCGATCGCCCGGACGCAAGCGAACACCCGCCGGTACTTGTAACTGTACAGTAGTTTCAGCACCCAACGCAGGTAAACTCGCCCGGATTAAAATTTCTCGCCCCAGAGGTTCCACTACTTTTACCTCTACATCGAGAGGGACTTTTTCTAAAGCCCAAATATCCCTATTGAAATCATCCTCTTCTGCTGTTTGTGGCGTAAAGATTTCTATACTTTCTGGACGAATTCCCAAATCAAATGCTTGTCCTTCTTTCGCCTGCAATCTTTTATGAATCGAGGGCGGACAGGCTAAAGATTGACTTCCTACCTGAAAAGATTCGTTAGCATAAATTGCAGGTAAAATGTTCATAGCAGGATTGCCTAAAAATGTGGCAACCATCCGGTTAGCCGGTTTAGCGTAAATGCTTTGCGGGTCTCCGATTTGCTGAATTTTGCCTCCATTTAAAACTACAATTTTATCAGCTAAAGTCATCGCTTCCACTTGGTCGTGGGTGACATAAACTGTGGTAATTCCCAGCCTTTGATGGAGTTGTTTGAGTTCGGCCCTAGTGTCGTCTCGCAGTTGGGCGTCGAGGTTAGAAAGCGGTTCGTCTAAAAGGAATACTTTGGGTTCGCGGGCGATCGCCCTTCCGAGTGCTACCCGCTGCTGCTGTCCGCCTGATAGCTGTTTCGGCTTGCGGTTGAGGAGGCGATCGATCGAGAGCGATCGGGCTACAATTTCGACTCGTGCTTGAATTTTACTCGGATCGACATTCCGCATCCGCAATCCAAAAGCCAAATTTTCGGCGACTGTCATGTGCGGGTAAAGCGCATAATTTTGAAATACCATTGCGACATCGCGCTGTCTCGCCGGAATGTTATTAACTAAATTATCTCCAATATAAAGATTGCCAGAAGTTGCCGTTTCCAAACCTGCAATTGTCCGCATAATTGTAGACTTTCCGCAGCCGGAGGGCCCGACTAATACCCAAAATTCCCCATCCGGGATTTTGAAACTGATGTTTTCAATCGCGGTGACATTTTGGTAGCGTCTGGTAATATTTTCTAAGCGAACATTTGCCATTGTTATTTGTTAGTAGTTACTGGTTATTAGTTATTTGTTAGAATTGTAGGGTGCGTCAGATGAAGTTATACAATGATTATCTAGGGTTTCAGATCTGACGCACCTTACCATATGTGCCAGTTGGCCTTAGTCCTATGGCTTTTACCTTTTGTCTTCGGAAAGCTTGTTTAATTCTAAAACTGTGCGGTCTAATTCTTCAACGATCGGCGTTAATTTAGCTTGGCGGAATGCTGCTACCAAAGCATTATAATACCAAAGAGTACCATCTTTTTTGCCTTTGAAGCGCTCCCAAACTAAGTCTCCTAATTCACGGTAATCTTTCAGGATCGATCGCACATTATAAAGTTTATCAGCCGCCGAGACCAATCTGACGGAGTGGGAAGCTTGAGGAATGCGATCGATATAAGCTTGTTTGCGATCGCGCCAAGGGGGTTTGGGCGTCGCGTCGCTGTCGGTACAGCCGTCTACAATTGCTGTCACAGTATCGCCAAAGCGGCTGCGGATGGCTTCGCGGGTAGGCGGGCCACCTCGATCTTCGATCGCATCATGAAGCAAAGCTGCGATCGCCTCATCTTCATTTGCCCCGTATTCCAAAGCTATACTAGCAGTACCCAACAAATGAGCGATATAGGGAACGCCAGAACCTTTGCGGATTTGAGTTGCGTGCAATTCTGCGGCATAGGTGAGGGCTTCAGAAAAACGGTTTGATAGTATCATAGAAGTTACCTTATTTAATCCAGTCATCAAAGGCTAATCTCCTGTAAACTTAAAATATTCAAAGAGAGGTTGCGATCGTGACAGCTACTACAACTATACCTAAAAATGCCGACCAAAAATTAGATACAGAACCGCCGTCAAAATCAGTAAATACAGCAGAAAATCAGCCAAAATCAGACTCCCATAAAGTCATACCTCTAGAAAAGTTTTTAGTCAGACCTCGTGATAAAATGGAGTGGGTTGACGGCAACTTAGTAGAGAAAACAGGAATGACATTCAAACACGGTCTCGCTCAAGTTAATCTAGCTACTGACTGGAGAAATTATAAAAATTCCAGCGGACAGGGAGGAGAAGTTATTACCGAAATACTTTGCTACACTGGCAAAAATGGTCTCCGTCCCGATGTCGCTTACATCACTCCTGAACTTTTGCCACCATCAGGAAATTTTACATCATTTTCCCAAAGCTTCCCACTCATTGCAGAAATTGCATCTCCTGAAGATAGTGCCGAAGAGTTATTTGCAAAAGGTCAAGAATATTTGGCATCGGGATGTTTAGAAGTTTGGTTGCTGTTTCCTGAAGCGAGATTGATATTTGTAAATGCAGGGGAACGCTGGCTGTTGTTTAATCCAGATGAAGTTGTTAACACTCAAAGGGTACTTACAGGTTTTAGCGTAGCTGTCAGTGAACTACTCATTTAAAAAAACTTAAATTGTTTTGCTAAATATTCAGATTTTATTGAAATTAATGATTGCTTAATCTCTCTCTTCTCCTCCTCTGCACCCTCTGCACCCTCTACCATGCGGTTCATTCATAAAAATCTTGGTAAAATTTTAGCAAAAATGTCCTCAAAGTTTGTTAAGCTGTTCTAGCAGTTTTTTTTGACCACAGTAATGAGTCAGCAGGCAACCCTATTCCAGTACAAACCACTACACAAGCCAAATCAACTGATTTGCGGAACTGGTCAAACCGCTGTAGTGACTGGGTGGACTGTAAAGCAAGCGATCGCCAAACGCCTTGACCCCCATGAGTTTGCTGTGATTGGACAGTTGTACAGTTCAACTCGTGGAATTAGCTTTCTGATTCGGAATCTTTTATTCAATCCCCATGTCCGCTTTTTAGTAATAATGAACGCTACAAAAGAAGACCTCAATGCTGGTGGATGTAAGTGCCTGCTGGACTTCTTCCGTAATGGGTTTACAGAAGGAACCAGTGATACCGGACGAAAATGTTGGGTGATTAAATCTCCCATTACTGGGTATATTGATATTGAAATTCCAGCTAATGCTTTGGAACAATTACGACAATCTATAGAAGAACCTGTAGAAGCAAAATCCATTTCTGAAGCTGTAGCCTCTGTCAAGTCTTATTCACAACAGAACATACTTGAACCCTGGGGTAATTACTTAGAATTTCCTATCTCTGAAATCGTTCCTACTATTCAACCTGGACCGCGTTACGGTCATCGGATAGAAGGAACAACTATTGCAGAAACTTGGGTTAAAATTATTCATCGCATCAAAACAACAGGTACAATTCGACCGACTGGCTACGATGGCAAATGGCAAGAATTAATTGATTTAATAGCTGTGGTGAAAAATGAGCCACCAGGCTTTTATTTCCCGGAACCAAATTATCTGCCCATTGATCGTCCTTTTGTTCAAGAATACACTTCACAAATATTAGATGATTCAGTGAAACGAGAAGGTGTTAAATACACTTATGGGCAGCGTCTTCGTTCTTGGTTTGGTGGACGCGACCAGATTGAACAAGTTATTAATAAATTAATAGGTGAGATTGACGCTGCTAGTGCAGTTATGTCGCTGTGGGATGTAGCCGATCACGATTCAGGTGGTAGTCCATGCCTTAACCATATCTGGCTAAGAGTTGTGGATAACGAACTGTCAATGACTGCTACTTTCCGCAGTAACGATATGTTTAGCGCTTGGCCCGCTAACGCTATAGGATTGCGAAAATTGCAAGAACATATTCGAGACGCGATCGCTCAGCGATCGGAGTACGATCTAAAGATGGGTCCACTGATTACCATTAGTCAGAGTGCCCATATCTACGATGATACTTTCGATTCAGTTGACCGGATTATCAACCAGCACTACCAAAAAATTGTTGATACAGAACGTAGGCGTTGTTTTGATCCAACTTATTCTGATTGCGATCCAGTCGGAAACTTCTTAATTAAAGTGGAGGATAAAGCAATAGTTGTTTCCCAAACAACTCCTGGCAGTGGCGAGATTACCAAGCATTATAGTGGCAGAGATCCTCTCAAGCTATTACGAGAAATTTGTGCTAATTCTCCGGCAATACAGCCCGAACATTCAGGTTACTTAGGGCTAGAAATCCAGAAGGCTTTTGGCTGCATTGCAACTGGCAAAAAATATATTCAGGATCAATAAATCTAAGCGTCGTAAAGTTAAAGCATAGGAAATAGTTTATGTCGGTTCTAAGCGAGTGGGATATTATCAACGAGCTAGGTAGAGGTATATTGATTTATCCTTTCTACGAGAGAAGAAAGAGCATCAGAGGTTGCTGTTTATGCCTCAGGGCAAGTGAATATGCTTATACATTTAACATAGCTGAACCGACTCAAGAGCCACAAGACTTGCTTTTTACAGATCAGGATAATAATAAATTTATTAAAATTCCGAGCCGAAAAACTGCTATAATATGGACTGAGGAATCAGTATTTCTGGGTAATTATTTATGTGGCTCTCTTCATTCAACAGTAAAGCTAGTATCACAAGGCCTTGGACATATTGGAACAAGAGTTAATCCTAATTATGGAGGTGTTATGGCTATAGCTCTCCATAATTTATCAGACAATGAGATACAGATTCAAGTAGGTGAGACTATTGCATATTTAAGAATTCATAGGTTGAGTTCAAAATCTTCTTTTCCGTCGCAGTCTAGGGAGTCTCCTGGCAAGGTTAATGATGCTATTCCTGAAGGATGTCGAAGACCGAAAAAACTTAGTGACTGGTTGTTCAACGATGATCCACAAAATCGTTGGCGACAAGGACACCCTGAGGATATTAGGAAAATGTTAGAGGCATCACCAGAATATCAAACAGCCAAGGATGAGCTTAAACAAAAATCTATCGGCTACCGTTTAGTTGGTAAGCATTGGCCACAGTGGGAGCCGATGGTTTGGACTGGGATTATCGGGGCATTAGCAGCAATTGTGGCAGGTATTCCAGGATGGATAGCATTTGTGAGATCTTCTTCGCCACCTTCTTTTGATCCAACACCAATCATCACACCAAAGACACAAATAGCACCCACTCCTAAAGCAACCTCGGTTCCAAAATAATACTGTTGAGAAAGCGTAAAAATCAATGAACAAAGTATATATATCTGGTGCTTTAACAGGAATTGAGAAACCAGCAGAAGTCAAGAGTTTCTATGAAGCCATTGGTTTGCTTTGCCAGGAAATAGGTTTTCAAGCTTATGTTCCGCATATGTATACCGATCCTATCAATAACCCTGATGTTAGTCCTAGCCAAGTATTTGAAAGAGACAAGCATCAGGTAAGTACATCAGATTTAGTTATTGCTTATCTTGGTTCCTTCTCTTTTGGTGTGGGAATGGAGCTAGCTTATGCTGAAACGAATAACATTCCTATTGTGATTATTTATGAAAAAGATAAAGTTATATCAAGATTTCCACTTGGTATCCCTACACTAATTGCTGAAGTTCAATTCCAGACTTATGAAGATGCTTTGAACCAACTCAAAAACGTTTTGGAACAGAAAAAAATACAGCAGCTTATGAAGAAAACTTATCAAAGACCAAATTGGGACGAATACTTTTTAATGTTGGCAAAATTGGCCGCGACTCGATCGACTTGTCTGGCTTTTCCCGTCGGCGCGGTAATCGCTAAAAACAGGCAAGTTTTAGCTACGGGTTACAACGGTTCCCCCTCAGGTACGGTACACTGCACGGCTCAAGGCTTCTGCTATCCGGGTTTGAGCAGTTGCGACGCTAGCAAAACTTTGCCGTCGCGGGCGGTTCACGCTGAAGCAAATGCGATCGCCACTGCTGCCAAACACGGGATATCTACGGCTGGGGCTAGTATTTACGTGACTTTAGAACCCTGCATTTATTGTTTGAAATTAATTATTTCCGCCGGCATTCGCGAAGTATTTTACGAAACTGTTTTTAACAGCGGAGAAAAAGCTGAGTTGAGAGATTCTTTTATTGCCGATGGTATTGTTGAATTCAAACAAATTAAGCTATCTGAAAGTACAGCAAAAAGATCGGCTTCATTTCTGCTGAATGCTACATCTGTGCCTAAAGACGATCGACCATTCGGTTCGTAGTGAGGACTTTAGTCCGCATCCAATCAGGACTAAAGTCCTCACTACTAACCTGTGAGGACTTTAGTCCGCATCCAATCAGGACTAAAGTCCTCACTACTAACCAGATCAATCAAACTCATTGACAGCTTGCAAATAGTCGATCGCCGCATCTATCCTCGAACTATACTTAAAAGCAAACTG
This sequence comes from Microcoleus sp. bin48.metabat.b7b8b9.023, assembly GCF_013299185.1. Classification (GTDB taxonomy): domain Bacteria; phylum Cyanobacteriota; class Cyanobacteriia; order Cyanobacteriales; family Microcoleaceae; genus Microcoleus. Next base: position 49,855 of record NZ_JAAFKG010000031.1, read on the forward strand.
ATCGAACCAATATCTCTCATCGGAATTTTTATCTAAATTTTTCAGCCAAACCTGAGCTTGCCTAACTTTTTGCCTGTGCGTTTGCACGTCTAACTCTGACGGCACAATTTTTTCTGGGGGTTTCGGTGTTAGTGCAGTCACTTCCTGAGATTTATTTTCTGCTTCGTGCAGAGGCTGAAGCGGTTCCTGTGCAGCCACTTCCCGAGCTTTATTTTGTGCTGCGTATTCAGCCTTAATTTCAGCTAAATCTTTGTCAAGATTACCAGGATACTTAATATCTGCTGTTTTAAATGTTTGATTTGACGGTGCTGCTGCTGGTTGGGAAAGCGGTTGTGCTTCCACTGGCGGCTGACTTGGCACGTCGCGATTTTTTTGAGATGCTTGATATTCTGCCCTAAGTTCAGCTAACAAGCGATCGATCGATTCCATGACTTAAAACCCCCTTTAAAAAATCCTGCCCAGGAACCAGGCACAAATATAATCTCGCAAACAACGCACAGCCTCCTCAATCAGTTATTGCATTCAGCAATACTTCCGTCAGGGTCATTCCTTCGATATCATCCATCGTCACTGTATCAACGATATCGAATTTAGCCCCAGCGCTTTGCAGTTCGTCATCCAATATCTTGAGAAACTTAGTCGCTTCCGGGGCATTCCCTACCTGAATGAAGGAAATCGCCAGCTCTTCATCTCGATCGAGCTTCCGCGATGCCTCTATAATCGTTTTCATCACTTCTTTGCGATCGTCCGGTTCGCCGTCCGTCACCACTAATATGGTTTCGCCATTTGGCTTGGTCTTACCGGATGCTTTGCGCTGAAAATAATTGTTGAGAGAATCTAGCAGCACCGCAGCCAAATTTGTAGTCCCGGAAGGTTCGTTTTCTTGGAAGATTTGCACTACTTTAGCTGATGTTACATTCTCGTAGCGTTTGAAGCGACCAGAAAAAACGTAAACTGTGATGCCGTCTGGGTCAAGTTCTTCGCATTTATTCGCCAGTGCGACAGTCGATTCTTGCATCAGCGCCCACCGACTTTTTCCCCCCATCTGGTCTTTGGTGTACATACTGCCGCTTTTGTCAATGATGATTGTGTAATCGCGGTTCTGAAGCATACTATTTTTCCTGTTAATTAAGAAGTTTTTCCCAAAAAGAGCAAAACCAGCGAGCCGAAGCGGTTGAGCTTGATGTTGCTCGCTGCGTTTTTTAGTTGATTTGCGATCGCAAATACCCGAATTTAAGCTGCAACTAAAGCGTTTTTAAGTGGCTTCCAGCTAAAAGCTCGATCGCCCCCCATCTCTACTGCTATTTTAACTCGCGGCTCTAGCGTCGGCAAAACAGTCAAATACTCAACTTCCTGACTCGACAAAACCTGCCCTTCAATAATCCAAAGCACCAGTCCTTTTGATTTCGGCGGCAAATTATCTAATTGAGTTTGCAACATCGGAGGTACGTAGTAGGTGTAACCCACAGCCCCTTCATTGCCAGTAGTTTTCTTGCCCAAATGTGGCGGCCGCACCCCGTGAACTCCGGTCAAATACATCGCCAAATCGCCCAAACCCCGCGCCGTAATTGTGTACGCACCGTAGCCGGCAGCCCGCAGCCGTCGCAGGTAACGGCCCTCAAATCCTCCCTCTAAAGGAACGTACAGGGCTAGCGACCCCGACTTTTCCAAATCCCGAATCATATCCGCACCAGTTGTAATCAGTCCCATAAATTTGTCTAGCCTGCTGTTTTAAATTTGGTCGATCGCCCGTTGCGAGCTTAAAGTATTATAAATGCTAAAGCTGAGGCGACAAAGTTATCAAATAGGCCTTGACAAATAGCAAACACTTCATGTACTATTGTGAACTGGCGCTGTCAAAGGATACTGAGTAGCTTGCTATCCAAGTCCTAGCCCAAATAAGCAAGACCGAAATCAAAGTCGGAGATCGAACAGGTAAAAAACCTAGAATCTCAACCCTTGCAAGACTTCCACAAGCTCGCTCCCAAATTTAAAACTCAAATTTTAAACACCGAGGAAGGCTGTTGGTTGATAACAGTTAATTGCAGGAACACTGAAATAGATGTTTCTGCACAAGAGCAAGCGGATTGACGTAAACTTCGCAATCCGAAACCTCTTGCGTAAATAAAAGGAAAAAAATCCGTGTCTGTAGGCATTCTTGGCACTAAACTAGGCATGACTCAAGTGTTTGACGCCGAAGGGAGAGCAATCCCCGTCACCGTCATACAAGCAGGGCCTTGTACAGTAACTCAAATCAAAACTAAACAAACTGATGGCTACACTGCCATTCAGATTGGATACGAAGAAGTAAAACCAAAGGCTCTCAACAAGCCAGAATTGGGACACCTTGCCAAGTCGGGGGCGAATCCATTGCGCCACTTGCACGAATACCGCTTGGAAGATACCAGTTCCTTTGAATTAGGCCAACAAGTAAAAGCAGACGCTTTTACACCGGGGCAAATCGTAGATGTCATCGGTACCAGCATCGGTAAAGGTTTTGCAGGCTTTCAAAAGCGCCACAACTTCAAACGCGGCCCCATGTCTCACGGTTCTAAGAATCACCGCGAACCTGGATCGATCGGACCTGGAACCACTCCCGGACGCGTCTATCCCGGTAAAAGAATGGCAGGACGCATGGGCAACGTTCAAGTTACCGTCCGCAAACTGACAATTGTCCGGGTGGATGCAGAGCAGAATTTGTTGCTGATCAAGGGAGCAGTTCCCGGAAAAGCTGGCGCCTTAGTCAATGTTGTTCCTGAGAAAAAAGTTGGGTGGTAGTTATTGGTTATTGGTTATTTGTTATTGGTTATTTGTTATTAGCAACAACTAACAACTGACAATCAACAAATAACAACCAACAACTGACAATCAACAAATAATAACAGACAACTAACAACAGACAAAGGACAAAAGATATGGTTAACTGTGTAGTGCGAAATTGGCAAGGCGAAGAAGTTGGAGAAACAACTTTAGAGCTTCGCGTAGCCAAAGAAGAAAATGCGTCTCACATCGTTCACAGAGCCTTGAGACGGCAAATGGTCAACGCCCGTCAAGGGAATGCTTGCACCAAAACTCGATCGGAAGTTAGAGGCGGCGGTCGCAAACCCTGGCGTCAAAAAGGCACAGGTCGAGCCAGAGCAGGTTCTATCCGTTCTCCGTTGTGGCGGGGCGGCGGTGTCATCTTCGGGCCGAAGCCGAGAGACTTTGAAGTCAAAATGAACAAAAAAGAACGCCGTCTCGCTTTGCGGACAGCATTCTTTAGCCGTACCGAAGACATCATTGTGGTTGAAGAATTTGCAGAGCAATTTCCGAGACCGAAAAGCAAAGAATTGCTAAGTGCGATCGCCCGTTGGGGTATCGACGCCCATAAAAAAGTTCTGTTAATCTTGCCAGAACCGCAACTCAACGTTTACCTGTCAGGACGCAACATCGAATTAGTCAACGTCATCTTGGCAACTTCTCTGAATGTTTACGACGTTCTCGCGGCTGACAAAATAATCGTCACCTCTACAGCCATAGCAAAAATTCAGGAGATTTACGGTGAGTAAAATCGACCCCCGCGACTACGCAGATTTGATCCAGCGTCCGATTCTCACCGAGAAAGCTACCCGAATGATGGAATTAAATCAATTCACATTTGACGTAGCACCAAAAGCGACCAAGCCTCAAATCAAAGCTGCAATCGAAGAACTATTTAAGGTCAAAGTCATTGGCGTCAACACCCAAAACCCGCCGCGCAAAAAGCGCCGAGTAGGTAAATTCGTCGGCTTTAAACCTTGCTACAAGCGAGCAACAGTAACTCTGCTAGACGGAGACTCCATCCGCAAACTCCTATTCCCAGAAGTTTAGCCAATTTTGGATTTTAGATTTTAGATTTTAGATTCCAGTTAACTGATGCAAACTTCCCATCCAGGAAACTCGCAAGTTAACTTAATCCCAAATCTAAAATCCAAAACTGTCAAGTCCAAAATCCCAAGTCTAAAATCTAAAATCTAAAAGCGATTATGGGCATCCGTTCTTACCGACCTTATACCTCCAGCACCCGGGAACATACCGTCTCGGACTTCGCTGAGATTACCAAATCAGAGCCTGAAAAGTCTCTAACCGGCAACAAGCACACCAAACAAGGCCGCAACAACCGAGGCGTCATTACCTGCCGCCACCGGGGAGGCGGTCACAAACGGCTTTATAGAACGATCGACTTCCGCCGCGACAAACACAGCATTCCTGCTACCGTCAAGGCGATCGAATATGACCCCAACCGCAACGCCCGGATCGCCCTTTTGTTCTACAAAGACGGCGAAAAACGGTACATCCTGCACCCGCTCAACTTAAACGTCGGTACAGTAATTGTCTCAGGCCCAGACGCGCCGATCGAAATTGGCAACGCCCTACCCCTGAAGAACATTCCCCTCGGTACCAGCGTCCACAACGTCGAGCTAGTACCAGGAAAAGGCGGACAAATCGTCCGTTCCGCAGGCTCCAGCGCTCAGCTAATGGCAAAAGAAGGTAGCTACGTCACCCTCAAACTGCCATCCGGCGAACAACGGAAAGTCCGCGCCGACTGCTACGCTACGATCGGTCAAGTTGGCAACACAGACGCCAGAAACATCAGCCTCGGTAAAGCAGGCCGTACCCGCTGGAAAGGTCGCAGACCAACCGTTCGCGGTAGCGTCATGAACCCGGTAGATCACCCGCACGGTGGTGGCGAAGGCAGAGCGCCCATCGGGCGTCCGGGGCCTATGACTCCTTGGGGAAAACCAGCATTGGGTGCCAAAACTCGACGCAAAAACAAGCGCAGCGACGCTTTAATCGTCCGGCGCCGCCGCAAATCTTCCAAGCGTGGCAAGGGCGGCAGACAAAGTTAATGGAAGAAGGAAGAAGGAAGAAGGAAGAAGGAAGAAGGAAGGAAGAATGGAAAAAAATGTTTTACCTTTTCTAATTCCCAATTCCCAATTCCCAATTCCCAATTCCCAATTCCCAATTCCCAATTCCCAATTCCCAAAATTATGTCTCGATCGTTAAAAAAAGGCCCATTTGTCGCAGACCACCTGATGACAAAGATTGAAAAACTCAACGCCGCAGGCCAAAAACAAGTAATTAAAACTTGGTCGCGCTCTTCCACAATCCTGCCTCAAATGGTAGGTCACACGATCGCAGTTCACAACGGCAGACAGCACGTTCCCGTCTACCTGACAGACCAAATGGTAGGTCACAAACTCGGAGAATTCTCCCCCACTCGCACCTTTAGAGGTCACGCGAAAAGTGGTGATAAAAAGGCGAAAAGATAGCCAAATTAGGTGACAGGTAATAGGTAATCGAAATTTTTTCATTCAATTACCAATTACCTTTTCCCCAATTGCCAATTACCTACTTACCCAAATCGAAATGGTTATAGATACCACATCCGAAATTAAGGCGATCGCCCGTTATATCCGGACATCGCCCTTCAAAGTGCGCCGAGTCCTCGACCAAATTCGCGGCAAAAGCTACCAAGAAGCGCTGATTTTACTCGAATTCATGCCCTACCGCGCCTGCGAACCAATCGTTAAAGTTTTGCGATCGGCAGTAGCCAACGCCGAACACAACGCAGGATTGGACAAAACCAAACTCGTAGTCTCTCAAGCTTACGCAGACCAAGGCCCAGTCCTCAAACGTTTTAGACCCCGCGCTCAAGGTCGCGCCTACCAAATTCGCAAGCCAACTTGCCACATTACGGTAATAGTTGCTCCGCTCTTAGAAGACTAAAAAACAATTGACAGTTGACAGTTGACAGTTGACAGCGAGGTTTTTGAGAGCGGGATTTAAACCCAGCCGCTCAAACAATCCACCGACTTCGAGCAGGGGCTTTACATCCTTGATATTTGGTAAAAGGTACAGACAGCTTAAAGTTCAAAAAACAGGTAACTATCAATTACCAATTACCAATTACCAATTACCAATTAACTCATCAAATATTATGGGCCAAAAAATACATCCAATTGGTTTTCGTCTCGGCATTACCCAAGAGCACCGCTCTCGCTGGTTTGCTGACCCGAAAAACTATCCAGAACTCTTGCAAGAAGACTTTAAAATTCGCAAGTACGTCCGCAAAACCCTCAGTAATGCTGGTATTTCCTCGGTCAGAATTGAGCGCAAAGCCGATCAAATCGACCTAGAAGTCTTCACCGCCAGACCGGGCGTTGTCGTAGGCCGCGGCGGAGCAGGTATCGAAACTTTGCGCGTCGGTTTGCAGCAGCAACTCGGCAACAACCGCCAAATTCGCATCAACGTCGTTGAAGTTCAGCGCGTAGACGCCGATGCCACACTGATCGCAGAATATATCGCCCAGCAACTAGAACGGCGCGTATCCTTCCGCCGAGTAGTTCGCCAAGCAATCACCCGCGCTCAAAAAGTCGGCATTCAAGGCATCAAAATTCAAGTCAGCGGACGCCTCAACGGCGCAGAAATCGCCCGTACCGAATGGACGCGCGAAGGCAGAGTCCCCTTGCACACCCTGCGGGCCGACATCGACTATTCCTACTGCACCGCTCAAACCATCTACGGTATTCTCGGGATTAAAGTTTGGGTTTTCAAAGGCGAAATTATTCCTGGACAGGAACAAGAAGCCGCACCAAATGCAGCCGTGCCCCGCACCAAACAAAAGCGCCGCCGTCAGAACTTTGAAGATCGATCGAACGAAGGCTAGTCAGTTGACAGTTGACAGTTGACAGTTGACAGTTGGAAGTTGATATTTAGCAGTTGATATTTGGCAGCAGTAACCAGTTACCGATTACCAATTACCGATTACCAATTACCAATTACCAATTACCGATTACCAATTCCCAATTCCCAATTCCCAATTCCCTCAGTCATGTTAAGCCCTAAAAGAACAAAATTCCGCAAACAACAGCGCGGGCGAATGAGCGGTATTTCCACCCGCGGCAGCTCAGTTAGCTTTGGCGACTTTGCCCTCCAAGCCATCGAGCCAGCCTGGATCACTTCCCGCCAAATAGAAGCCGGACGGCGCGCCATGACCCGCTATATCCGCCGGGGCGGCAAAATCTGGATTCGCATTTTCCCCGACAAACCAGTCACCCAGCGCGCAGCAGAAACCCGGATGGGTTCTGGTAAAGGCGCACCGGAGTTTTGGGTAGCCGTCGTCAAACCCGGTCGGATCATGTTTGAAATTGGTGGTGTCAGCGAAGAAATTGCCCGCGAAGCAATGCGTTTGGCATCTTTCAAATTACCGATTAAAACCAAGTTCATCACCCGCGAAGAAAGCCCGTCATAGTGGCGATCGAAGGTAGAATTGAGTCTGCATTCGTCAGAAATTTAAAATCTGGCACGTACAACTTTTTTTCCCTTCGGTCTTCAGCATCAGAAAGAATTCTGTCTTCACTAGACCGCTACTAGACCGCTAACGATAAAGCACACAATTATGTCTTTGACCAAGATTAAAGAAGCTAGAGAATTAAGCGATGCAGCAGTAGCAGAGCAAATTTTAGCCGTCAAGCGCCAACTAATGGACTTGCGGCTTCAGCAAGCTACCGGCCGCATGGAAAAGCCTCACCTGTTCAAGCACGCCAAACACCGGCTGGCTCAATTAATGACAGTTGAACGCGAACGCCAAATCGCTGCTGAGGCAGCTCTCAAGTCTGCTCCCACCGCAGTCAGCGAGTAGTCAGCAGCAGCCGAGCCGAGGTTCGCACAGCAGTTCAAAAAAACTCAATTGCACAACAACAATAGGTAGGTATGGCAGTTAAAGAACGAGTTGGCGTAGTAGTCAGCGACAAAATGGATAAAACCGTCGTGGTAGCGATCGAAAACCGCTCCTCCCACACCAAATACGGCAAAATCGTAGTCCGCACCAAGCGATACAAAGCTCACGACGAAGAAAATAAGTGCAAATCGGGCGATCGCGTCCGCATCACTGAAACTCGCCCTCTGAGCAAAACCAAACGCTGGACGGTTGCTGAGATTTTCGGTGCAACAAAGGGTTAACAGTTAATTTCTAATTGCTCGAAAGTGCGATAATCGGCTTTCTCGATCGACCCTTTGATTAACCATCAATTAGCAGCAATTAGCACTTAGCAGTTAGCAAGCATCAAATTACCTTTTCCCAAATCACCATGATTCAACCCCAGACATACCTCAATGTCGCCGACAATAGCGGAGCCCGCAAGCTCATGTGCATCCGCGTATTGGGAGGCGGCAACCGTCGCTACGGCGGAGTCGGCGATGTCATCATTGCCGTCGTCAAAGACGCCATCCCCAATATGGCGGTCAAAAAATCCGATGTCGTCAGAGCAGTTATTGTCAGAACCCGCAAAGCATTGCGTCGCGACAGCGGCATGAGCATTCGTTTTGACGACAACGCCGCCGTGATCATCAATCCAGAAGGCAACCCCAAAGGCACTCGCGTTTTCGGCCCAGTCGCCCGCGAACTCCGCGACAAAAACTTTACTAAAATCGTTTCCTTAGCCCCAGAGGTACTTTAAAATGTACGGAAAAAAGGGTAAACCAACTAGCGAACCGCAGCGCTACAGAATGCACGTCAAAGCAGGCGACACCGTGCAAATAATTACTGGCAAAGAGAAAGGAAAAGTCGGAGAAATCTTAAAGACATATCCTAAAGTCAGCAAAGTAATTGTTAAAGGCGTAAATATCCGAACCAAGCACGTCAAACCCCAACAAGAAGGGGAATCGGGAAAAATCGTCACCTTTGAGGCTCCCATTCACAGCTCAAATGTGATGCACTATTCCGAAAAAGAGAAAGTCGCCAGCCGCGTCTGCTATACATTTAGTGAAGACGGCCGCAAACTGCGACAACTCAAAAAAACCGGAGAAATCCTCGATAATTAGTTATTGGTTATTGGTTATTGGTTATTGGTTATTGGCAACAAATAACACCTAACAAATAACAACTAACAACTGACAACTGACAAAGAACAATTCCCTGACCAAGCCCAGGGACAGTTAACGAAACACAAAAACTATGCCGGACAAACTCAAAGTTCTTTATCAAGGTAAAATCGTTCCAACACTGATGGATCAGTTTAAATATACTAATATCCATCAGGTTCCCAAACTTATCAAAGTTACCGTTAACCGCGGTTTGGGAGAAGCTTCTCAAAATGCTAAGGCACTGGATTCGTCGCTGAATGAAATTGCCATCATCACCGGGCAAAAACCAGTGGTGACGCGGGCTAAAAAAGCGATCGCAGGCTTCAAAATCCGCAAAGGAGTACCAGTCGGCGTGATGGTGACGCTGCGCGGCGATCGGATGTACGATTTTCTCGATCGGCTCATCAACCTCGCACTCCCACGCATCCGCGACTTCCGCGGCATCAGTCCCAAAAGCTTTGACGGGCGCGGCAACTACAGCTTGGGTCTGAGAGAACAGCTAATCTTTCCAGAAATAGAATATGACCGCATCGATCAAATTCGAGGCATGGACATTTCAATTATCACCACAGCAAACACCGACGAAGAAGGACGCGCCTTGCTCAAAGAAATGGGAATGCCCTTCCGGGACAACTAAGCAGTAGAGTAAGGATCTTTCACATGGCAGCTAACGATACCATAGCAGATATGTTGACGCGCATTCGCAATTCTTGCATGGCGCGCCACCAAACAACACAAATTCCAGCTACAAAAATGACCCGTAGCATCGCCCAAGTTCTCAAAAACGAAGGCTTTATCAGCGAATTTGAAGAAGCAGAACCAGAAGGCGTAAAGCGAACTATAGTGCTTTCTCTAAAGTACAAAGGTAAAACTCGCAAGCCCATTATCACGGCACTTAAGCGAGTCAGCAAACCAGGACTGCGCGTTTACTCGAACCGCAAAGAACTGCCCAGAGTATTAGGCGGAATTGGCATTGCCATTATCTCCACCTCCAGCGGCATTATGACCGATCGAGAAGCTCGACGCCAAGGTTTAGGCGGTGAAGTGCTTTGTTATGTTTGGTAGTCATTAGTCATTAGTCATTAGTCAGTCGATTTTAGATTTTAGATTAACTTGCAGCATTCAATCTGCAAGCTTAAACAAAAGTCTAAGATTTGGGGATTATCCACTCATGAGTGTCGGCGAATTGTACTTGTTTATTACGAGTCATTAATTACGCATACCATGGAAAAAAACTCAAAAGTCGATCGCTAAAGACTAATAACTAGATACTAATAATCAAACACTAAAAACTAAAAACAAAGGACAAAAACTATGTCGCGAATTGGCAAGCGTCCGATTAGCATCCCCACAAAAGTCACCATCACCCTAGACGGTCAAAAAGTAGCCGTCAAAGGCCCTAAAGGTGAACTTTCCCGAGTAATCCCCGCCGAAATCCTCCTAGGAATGGAAGGCGAGACTTTACTCGTTACCCGCCGGGACGAATCTCGCGTCGCCAGACAATTGCACGGCCTCTGTCGCACCCTTGTCGCCAACATGGTCGAAGGTGTATCCCAAGGCTTTCAGCGTCGTCTGGAAATTATCGGCACAGGTTATCGGGCACAGGTTCAAGGACGGAACCTGATTTTAAACGTCGGTTACAGCAAGCCCGTTGAAATGCCTCCTCCAGAAGGCATCACCATGGCAGTTGAAGGCAACACCAACGTCATTGTCTCCGGCATTGACAAAGAACTCGTAGGCAACACAGCAGCCCGCATCCGCGCGGTGCGTCCGCCCGAAGTTTACAAGGGCAAAGGCATTCGCTACAGCGGCGAAGTCGTCCGGCGCAAAGCTGGTAAAACAGGCAAAACAGGTAAGAAGTAACAGTCGGTAACCCAGGTCTAAAGACACTGGGCTTGTAGGGGTAATTCCCACAAGCCATACTGACCAGCCTAAGACTTTCGAGGTCTACGTTTTTGGAGTCACGACACCCTGTGGATGCGTAGCTAGTTCCCTGCTCTGTCATTTGCAATTAAACAGTCTTAAGGTCACTGAGACAGTGTTGCAAGTCGAAAAAGCTCTTAAAACATTGGCGAAGCTAACATCACCCCGCAAGGGAGGCTCAATTGAGCAAATCCGAAGTGTCATTTCTCTCTCAGGTCTAAAAACTCTGAGTTTCCCATTTACCGAGTATTTATATGAAGCTTACTCGCAAGGAATCAGTCCACCGCAGACACCGCCGCGTGCGGCGCAAGGTATTCGGTACTGCCGAACGTCCAAGATTAGCGGTATTTCGATCGTCCAATCACATCTACGCTCAAGTAATCGACGACACTGCACAGCACACTTTGGCTGCTGCGTCAACCCTCGATCCAGAATTGAAGTCAAATCTCACTTCTGGTGGCAACTGCTCCGCGAGCGTCCAAGTCGGTCAGTTGATTGCCAAACGGTGTTCCAGCGCTGGCATAGCTCAAGTCGTATTCGATCGCGGAGGCAACCTCTATCACGGTCGCGTTAAAGCCCTCGCAGATGCAGCTCGCGAAGCCGGGTTAGACTTTTAGGAAGAAGCAAGAAGGAAGAAGGAAGAAGGAAGAAGGAAGAAGGAAGAAGGAAAAGAGAATCTATAACAAAATTCTTAATTCCTAATTGTTAATTTCTCTATGCCAACTACCAGTTACTAATCCTCAATTCCCCAAGGACAAAACATGGCAGAACAAAAAGAACAGCGCAACAAGAAAAAAAGCAATAACAACAAAGGGCGCGAAAAAGAATCCGAATGGCAAGAACGGGTTGTTCAGATTCGTCGCGTTACCAAAGTAGTTAAAGGCGGTAAAAAACTCAGCTTCCGCGCCATAGTCATTATCGGCAACGAACGCGGTCAAGTTGGAGTGGGAGTCGGCAAAGCTAGCGACGTAATCGGTGCCGTTAAAAAAGGCGTCGCTGACGGCAAAAAGCACCTAATTGAAGTCCCCCTCACCAAAGCTAACTCCATCCCTCACCCCATCAACGGTGCAGGTGGCGGAGCCAAAGTCATGATGCGTCCAGCAGCACCCGGAACCGGGGTAATTGCAGGGGGAGCAGTGCGAACTGTTCTCGAACTAGCAGGAGTCCGCAACATCTTAGCCAAACAGCTAGGTTCAGGAAATCCTTTAAACAACGCTAGAGCCGCAGTCAACGCCCTTTCCACTCTTCGCACCTTATCCGAAGTTGCTCAAGAGCGCGGAATTCCAGTAGAAAACCTCTACGGTTAAGGACTAGGGAACTGGACATTGTCAGTTTTGAGTATTAAGTATTGAGTTTTGAATAAAAATCTTTCATTCCTCAAAACTCAAAACTCAAAACTACCAATTACCAATTACCAATTACCAATTACCAACTATCAAAACTATGAGATTGCAAGACGCCCGACCAAAAGCGGGTTCCACAAAACGCCCGCGTCGCTTGGGTAGAGGTATTTCTGCCGGTCAAGGCGCGAGTTCCGGTAAAGGGATGCGCGGTCAAAAAGCTAGAGCCGGTAGCGGCACTAGACCCGGTTTTGAAGGTGGTCAAAATCCTCTTTACCGCCGCCTGCCCAAGCTGAAGAGCTTTCCTTTAGTGAACCGGAAAGAGTACACTACCATTAATGTAAGTAAATTAGCATCACTGCCAGCCAACACAGAAGTTACTCTCACCTCTTTGATCGAAGCAAAAATTGTCACTACTGACGACGGGCCGCTGAAAATCTTAGGAGATGGCGAACTGAATGTGGCTCTGCAAGTGCGCGCGGCGGCCTTTACCGCAGGTGCTCGCACCAAAATTGAAGCCGCCGGCGGAAGTTGCGAAGTAGTTGCGTGAAGATTTGAGGTTTGAGAGTTTGTCCAAATCTCAAATCCTCAAGCTTGCTATCAGAAAATGATTTAGTCGAAAATCCCAAATCTAAAATCCAAAATCGTAACTATGGACGTTAGTAAAGAGAAAGCGCCAACTGCACAAGAGACGTTCATGCAGATGGCTCAAGCTGCTGGTTTGCGGGGCCGCATCCTCGTCACTATTGGCTTATTGATTTTAGTACGCCTGGGTGTTCACTTGCCAGTCCCCGGCATCGATCGCGCCGCCTTTGCCCAAAACGTCCAAAATAGCCCTTTAATTGGCTTTTTGGACTTGTTTTCAGGAGGCGGGCTGTCAGCTTTGGGGATTTTCGCGCTGGGGATTTTGCCCTACATTAATGCTTCAATTATTGTGCAACTTCTAACTGCGGCTCTGCCAAGTTTAGAAGATATGCAGAAAAATGACGGCGAAGCAGGGCGGCGCAAGATTTCTCAAATTACTCGCTACGTTTCTTTGGGCTGGGCTATTCTGCAAAGCATTGGCATTGCGATTTGGGTCAGCCCTTTTGCTCAATCTCCATCGCCTTTCTTCATACCACAAACTGCTTTGGCTCTTACGGCCGGATCGATGTTTGTCATGTGGATATCGGAAGTGGTGACAGAGCGAGGCATCGGGAACGGAGCATCGCTGCTGATCTTTATCAACATTGTGTCGGTTTTGCCGCGCTCTTTGGGACAAACTTTTGAATTGGCTCAAAGTGGCGACACGCAAGTTGTAGGCCGCGTAATTGTTCTGCTGCTGGTCTTTTTGGTGACGATTGTCGGGATTGTTTTTGTTCAGGAAGGTACTCGCCGGATTCCGATTATTTCTGCCCGCCGCCAAGTCGGTCGCAAAGTTTATCGGGAGAGTCGCAGCTATCTACCCCTGCGCTTGAATCAAGGCGGAGTGATGCCGATTATTTTTGCATCTTCGGTGTTGATTGTGCCTTCTTTCCTCGCTCAGTCTCTCAATCAGCCGTTTTTGGTTCAAGTTGCTAATGTGTTGAGTCCGAACGGCCCTGCGCCTTGGGCTTACGCGCTATTTTATCTGACTTTGATTCTGTTCTTCAGTTATTTCTACGCTTCGTTGATTGTCAACCCCGTAGATATGTCTCAGAACTTGAAGAAAATGGGCGCCAGCATTCCTGGGATTCGCCCCGGTCAGAAAACCAGCGATTATGTGGAGAAGGTTTTGAACCGTTTGACTTTCTTGGGAGCGATTTTTCTCGGTCTGGTGGCCATTGTACCAACGGCTGTAGAAAGCGCGATCGGCGTCCAAACTTTTAGAGGGTTTGGTGCAACTTCCCTACTAATTCTAGTGGGTGTGGCGATCGAAACTGCCAAGCAAATTCAAACTTACGTCATCTCCCAGCGATATGAAGGAATGGTGAAGTAATCGCAATGCAATTGATTTTTATGGGGCCTCCAGGGGCCGGCAAGGGAACTCAGGCTCAGCTTTTAGCCGCTCTCTGGAAAATACCCCACATTTCAACGGGTGACATCCTCCGCGCCTGCGTGGTTGCGAAAACTCCCTTGGGTGTAAAAGCTAAATCCTACATGGATGCTGGTGAGTTGGTTCCCGACGAGTTATTGATGGATATCGTACAAGAACGCATGAATGAACCAGATGCTGGTGCAGGCTGGATTCTCGACGGCTTTCCCCGTACTGTGGCACAGGCAGCGTTTTTTGACAAACTGCTTTGTGATGTTGGTACTGGGGCTACCTCTGGTAAGGACTGCGCTCTGCGAGCTGTCAATTTGGATGTCCCTGATAATGTTTTGGTGACTCGCCTGCTGTCGCGGGGCCGCCAAGATGACAATGAGGAGACGATCCGCCGCCGGTTGCAAGTTTATCGCGAGCAAACTGAGCCTTTGATTGAGTTTTACAGATCCCGCGAACAGTTAGTTGCGGTTGATGGCGATCGCGACATGGAAGTAGTCACCGCAGAACTGCAACAAGCGCTCTCTGGCGACTGTTGAACCCTCGCAATACAGCTTGTTACTCACCAGCTTTTGCTAAGATCTGTTAACTAGGAGCTTTTTGTGCTATCAGGTTTTGTGAGGGTTGCGAGAAACAAAATTGAACTCGATTCTACTTGCCACAACTTTACTCAAGTAAAGCTCAAGCAAGCGGTTAATTGAGTCAAGCAGTCGATCGAGTTACCTGAATTATTGCCCCGTTCGCCTTCAACCCGCCCAAAACGGAGACAAGCCACCGACAATCGTCGTCGAGATCCCAAATTTTAGACCGAAGTTCCTGCTCCTTTGATGCATCTGTGGAGTAAATCTAAAATCTAAAATCTAAAATCGGCCCCTCCTTACTTGGTAAATAGGTTTTGAAGCAAACGCCGGGACACTCCTAGTTAATCAAATGTAGAGTTGAGGTAAATACCAAATTGTCTAAGCAAGATTTAATTGAAATGGAAGGGACAGTGACGGAATCACTGCCGAATGCGATGTTTCGCGTTGACCTAGATAATGGGTTTAACGTGCTAGCTCACATTTCTGGCAAGATCCGCCGCAACTACATCAAAATTCTGCCTGGCGATCGCGTCAAAGTTGAATTAACTCCCTACGACTTGACCAAAGGCAGGATTACTTATCGCCTTCGGAAAAAATAGGCTTAGATAAAACTTTCTAAAAACTAATTCTAAGTTTAATTAGAGAGAATTTGGTAAAAAGCTTCAAATTTATGCTATAATGCTACGTTTGTAGTGTTGCCGAGAAGGGCGTCAACAACCCAGCGGCGTACCGGGTTAAGTCATTGCTACGCCGTTTAAGTATCGATCGCCAACATTCTGGCGCACGCGAACTTTACCCAGCAATGGGAGTGGGTGCAAGCGAGCTCCTTCATAAAACAACCCGCACTTTATACAATTTAATCGAGGAGAGGCCTACACCTTGCCCAGCCTCTCCTCCCACCGCTCTACGGGCCAGCGTGCCTGCTCTCCGGTAGAGCGGGGTTCTCCAGGCAGGAAGAAAGATGAAAGTTCGAGCATCTGTCAAAAAAATTTGTGAGAAATGTCGCGTCATCCGCCGTCGCGGTCGAGTGATGGTGATATGTACTAACCCGAAACACAAACAGCGCCAAGGTTAGAAAACGGGAAAATTGGGCTGGGCAATGCACGCAGGTGCTGCCTAATTCAATATTGTAGCCAAATAGGAAAACTAGGGAGACAAAAAGTGTGGCACGGATTGCCGGTGTAGACCTTCCACGCGATAAGCGCGTCGAAATAGGTCTGACATACATTTTCGGAATAGGCCTGTCGCGGGCCAAAAAAATTATCGCTGCAACAGGCGTAAATCCTGACACTCGCGTCAAGGATTTAACAGAGGCCGACGTGACTACTCTACGGGCTCATGTAGAAAGCACCTACCAAATCGAAGGAGACCTCCGGCGCTGGGAGTCAATGAACATCAAGCGCCTGATGGATATCGGGACTTACCGCGGTCGGCGTCACCGTTTGGGTCTGCCTGTGCGGGGTCAACGAACCCGTACCAACGCTAGAACCCGTCGTGGCGTCCGCCGTACAGTGGCGGGCAAGAAAAAAGCACCGTCCAAGAAATAACAGCAGTTTGCAGGAAATTTATGTTCCTGCCGACTGTTTCCCCGGCTTTGGGGAGAGTAATTCAATGAAAACGATAAAGAGACTAATATGCCGCCACGACAACAAACAGGCAAGAAATCTGGTGCAAAAAAGCAGAAGCGTAACGTACCGAATGGGGTAGGCTACATCCAGTCTACCTTTAACAATACGATTGTGACTATTACCGACCTAAATGGCGAAGTAATATCCTGGGCATCAGCAGGTTCCAGCGGTTTCAAAGGAGCTAAAAAGGGTACTCCCTTTGCAGCTCAAACAGCAGCAGAAAGTGCAGCTCGCAGAGCCAATGACCAGGGAATGCGCCAAATAGAAGTAATGGTAAGCGGGCCGGGAGCAGGTCGAGAAACTGCAATTCGGGCCTTGCAAGGAGCAGGACTGGAAATTACCCTAATTAGAGATGTTACCCCAATTCCTCACAACGGCTGTCGCCCTCCCAAGCGGCGTAGAGTCTAAAACGATTTGAGATTTTAGATTTTAGATTTTGGATATTGGCTAACTGCTTAAAGTCAAAAAATAATGGTTCTAACTGTTGCCCCGTCCATCCAAAATCCGAAATCCGTTCAGGGGTATGCTCTGCAATCTAAAATCCAAAATCAAAAATCCAAAGTGGAAAAGGGAGGTCACTCCGTGGCGCAGTTTCAAATTGAATGTATAGAGTCTAACACTGACAAAGACCGCAGTCAGTACGGAAAATTTGTTCTAGAACCGCTCGATCGCGGTCAGGGAACAACTGTTGGGAATGCGCTCCGGCGAGTTCTGCTGTCAAATTTGGAAGGAACAGCAGTAACTTCAGTCCGCATCGCGGGCGTCAATCACGAGTTTGCCACGATCGAAGGGGTACGTGAGGACGTTCTGGAAATTCTCCTGAACATGAAAGAGGTTGTTCTCAAAACTCATTCCCAGCAGCCACAAATCGGTAGGTTGCGGATTGAGGGGCCAGTCACAGTTACTGCCGATCGATTCGATTTGCCCTCTGAGGTGGAATTGATCGATAAATCGCAGTACATTGCGACTCTCTCACCGGGATCTGTTCTGGAAATGGAATTCAGAATAGAAAAAGGCATCGGATATCGAGCAGTAGACCGCAGTCGCGATGATGGGTCGGCTTTGGATTTTCTCCAAATTGACGCTATCTTTATGCCGATTCGCAGAGTCAACTACAGCGTGGAAGATGCTCGGCTCGGTGGCAGTTCTGAGAAAGACCGGCTGGTTATGGAAATCTGGACTGATGGCAGCGTGACTCCTCAAGAAGCTCTGAGTCAATCTGCACACATCCTGGTAGATTTATTTGCACCTCTCAAAGACATCACCCAAGATTCTCTCAAACCCGAGTATCCAGGTGAGGCCGATCCTACGAGCCAAATTCCGATCGAAGAATTGCAGTTGTCAGTCCGGGCTTACAACTGTCTCAAGCGGGCTCAGATCAACTCAGTTGCAGACTTATTGGATTATACCCAAGAAGACTTGCTCGAGATTAAGAACTTCGGGCAGAAGTCCGCAGAAGAAGTGATTGAAGCTTTACAAAAACGCTTGGGCATTACCTTGCCACAGGAAAAATCAGCTAAAAGTTAATCAACGGGTAACGGGTAAAAAAGTTCTGCATTTTCAGTGCGTGAGTTCTTCAGAACCAAGAAGAATTCACCGCCCGAGCTCTCAGACTGTCTATCCCCGCGCCCAATTACCAATTACCAATTACCAACTGCTATGCGTCACCGCTGTCGCGTCCCCCAACTAAACAAACCGGCTGACCAACGCCGCGCCATGTTGCGCTCGCTGACCACCGAATTAATCCGCCACGGTAAAATCACTACCACTCTCGCCCGCGCCAAAGCGCTGCGTCCAGAAGCGGACAGAATGATTACCTTGGCCAAAGATGGCTCCTTGGCCGCTCGCCGGCAAGCTATGGGCTATATCTATGACAAACAGTTAGTACACGCCTTGTTTGAGGCTGCCCAAGAACGCTACGGCTCGCGCAACGGGGGCTACACCCGCGTAGTGCGAACTGTCCCCCGCCAAGGAGACAATTCCGAAATGGCGATCGTTGAACTGGTTTAATGCAATTTTGGGTTGGAGATTTTTGATTTATGACTGACAATCCAAAATCCCCAATCGAAAATGCCCGATCGACACAACGCATTGCTTTGGTAATCCAATACCTCGGCACTGACTTTCACGGTTGGCAGCGACAGCCGAACCAGCGTACAGTACAAGAAGAAATTGAAACAACAATATCAAATGTGCTGGAACGCCCGGTAACGCTGTACGCGGCCGGGAGAACGGATGCGGGAGTTCACGCCGCTGCTCAAGTAGCCCATTTTGATGCTGATGGCCCAATTCCGGCTCACCGCTGGGCAAGCGTTCTCAACTCTCGACTGGCAAAAGATATTTTAATTCGAGCTTCGGCAAAGGTGGAACCTACCTGGCACGCTCGGTTCTCAGCCAGTTGGCGGCGCTATCGCTACACCCTTTATACAGACCCGATTCCTAATCTGTTTGTGCGTCCTTATGCTTGGCACTGCTATCACGCACCTGTGGATGAATCCAAGATTCAGGCAGCTTTGACACCCCTAATCGGGCGGCATCACTTGGCTGCTTTCCACCGCGCGGGGTCTGCTCGCCCGCATTCTTGGGTGGACGTACAAGCGGCAGAGTGTCACCGTTCTGGGCCTCTTATCTATATTGAGGTTCAGGCGAGCGGGTTTCTGTACGGGATGATGCGCCTGCTGGTGGGGTTGCTGGTGCAGGTGGGTCAGGGGGAAAGGGCGATCGACAATTTCACTGATATCTGGGTCAACGAACGCCGAGAAATGGTAAAATACGCCGCTCCCGCTCAAGGTTTATGCCTGTTGCGGGTTGGCTATCAGGACTTTCCCTTTCCCACCGATGTTTGGTACGACACTCAGCCGAAATTAGTTATTGGTTATTAGTTATTAGTTATTAGTTATTGGTTATTAGTTATTGGCAACAACTAACAAATAACAACTAACAAATAACAAATAACAATTAACAAATAACAATTAACAAATAACAACTGACAACTAACAATGAACAAAACTTACGTCCCTACTAAAGACTCCCTAGAGCACAAGTGGTACGTGGTCGATGCCGCCGACCAGCGGCTGGGCCGTCTGGCAACTGAAGTTGCCATGTACCTCCGGGGTAAACACAAACCCACTTACACTCCTTCAATGGATACCGGCGATTTCGTAATTGTCATCAATGCTGACAAAATCGCTGTTACTGGCAAAAAACGCACCCAAAAAATCTACCGCCGCCACTCTGGCAGACCGGGCGGCATGAAAACAGAAACTTTTGCCAAATTGCAAGCACGTTTGCCCGAAAGAATTGTCGAAGAAGCTATCCGAGGAATGCTGCCTCACACATCTCTGGGCAGACAACTGTTTACTAAGTTGAAAGTGTACGCTGGCCCTAACCACCCGCACGCAGCTCAACAACCAGAAGAATTAATTGTTCACACCATTCCGGGAGGAAATGACTAATGCAAGCAACAGATACCGGCCGCGCTGTGTACTGGGGTACAGGCCGCCGCAAGTGTTCCGTAGCGCGGGTACGTTTGGTTCCCGGCACAGGCGTACTGACTGTCAATGGTAAAGAGGGAGATTTGTACCTGCAATTCAACCCCACTTATTTGGCACTCGCTAAGGCTCCTTTGGAAACTTTGGGTCTAGAAAATGAGTACGACATTTTGGTGAAAGTTGAAGGTGGCGGCCTGACAGGTCAAGCTGACTCGATTCGTTTGGGTGTCGCTAGAGCACTTTGTCAGTTAGACCCGGACAACCGGAAACCTCTGAAGATTGAGGGCTATTTGACTCGCGACCCGCGGGCTAAAGAACGTAAAAAGTACGGTTTGCGGAAAGCTCGCAAGGCTCCTCAATACTCGAAACGTTAAACAGTTGACAGTTGACAGTTGACAGTTGACAGTTGAGGTTTTTAAGAGGGGGATTTAACTCTCCCCTAAGCCCTAGCCTAGTTTTCAACACAATTCGGCTTCCTGGAGTGGAGGTTTTAAACCCTAAATATTTGCCAAGAGAGGGAAGAGGAAAGAGGGAAGAGGGAAGAAAGAAAAATTTTCTAGATTCCATCCTCCTTTTTTCAAGGTGTTTTTCAGATTCCTGATTCTAGTTTTCAAAGCAGATATCGCAAAATTGCTGCTGTTGTTGGTACGCAAGTCCGATGACAGCTAAAATGGTTGTAAAGTCAAAAATTAGAGAGAAAAAAAAATGGCGAAAGAAGGCATTCACCCTGAGTGGTATCCCGAAGCTCAGGTTTATTGCAACGGCGAACTTGTGATGACTGTTGGTTCCACTAGACCAAAGCTTCAAGTTGATGTCTGGTCGGGAAATCATCCTTTTTATACTGGCACTCAGAAGATTATTGATACTGAAGGTCGTGTGGAACGCTTTATGCGGAAATACGGCATGACGGAAGTAGAAATGCCGAAGGCAGATGCTTCCTCTGGGCCGCTGAAAATGGAAGATCCGAAAGCAGATGCTGCTAAGGCTGCTGCTAAAGGCAAAAAGAAGAAGTAGCCGGATTGTCATTTGTCCGCAGTCGGTTGGAAGTAGTTTTTTTGTACTGGTAACTGACTGCTCTCGGATTTTGGATTTGAGATTTGAGATTGCTACGGCCCTTCCGCTGAGGAAAGATCGCGATTCTATCCCAACTTCTCTTCAATTCTAAAATCTAAAATCTAAAATCTATCCGCCCTCGGATTGCAGAGCTTAGACTGAAGAGTTGCTAGGGCTGGCAGTTGAGGAAAGATCGCGATTCTATCCCAACTTCTCTTCAATTCTAAAATCTAAAATCTAAAATCTAAAATCTAAAATCGATTGACGGAGGACATTTGACATGGCTGAATCTTATTTGCTGGATAAATTGAAGTCGGTAGAGCAAACTTTTAATGAGTTAACTCGCCGCATGGCTGACCCGGATGTCGCTAGGGATAATTATGAGTTCCAACGGGTGGCAAAAGCTCGATCGTCCTTGGAAGAGGTGGTCGATACTTTTGCTATGTGGAAAACTACGACTGATGATTTGGTAGGCGCGCGGCAGGTGCTTAAGGAAGCTGCGGGCGATCGCGAAATGCAGCAAATGGCTGCCCTGGAAGTTGAGGAACTTGAGTCAAAATTGGAGAATTTGGAAACCCGTTTGAAGGTTTTGCTGCTTCCCCGCGATCCGAACGATGATAAGAACATCATGTTGGAAATTCGGGCGGGTACTGGCGGAGATGAGGCTAGTATTTGGGCTGGAGATTTGCTGCGACTGTATTCGCGTTACGCTCAAACTCAAGGTTGGCAAGTGAAGTTGGTCAGCGAGTCGCTGGCGGAAATGGGCGGCTTTAAAGAGGTAATTCTGGAAGTTACAGGCGACAGCGTGTACAGCAAACTGAAGTTTGAGGCTGGGGTTCACCGGGTGCAGCGGGTGCCGGTGACTGAGGCTGGCGGCCGGGTGCATACTTCGACGGCGACGGTGGCTGTGATGCCGGAGGTTGATGATGTGGAGATTCACATCGATCCAAAGGATATTGAGATGAGTACGGCTCGATCGGGCGGGGCTGGCGGCCAAAACGTGAACAAGGTGGAAACTGCTGCGGATTTGTTTCACAAGCCGACTGGGATTCGGATTTTCTGTACTGAGGAGCGCAGTCAGTTGCAGAATAAGGAGCGGGCGATGCAGATTTTGCGCGCGAAGCTCTATGACATTAAGTTGCGGGAGCAGCAGGATGAGGTGAAGTCGCGGCGTTTGGCTCAGGTTGGTACTGGTTCGCGATCGGAAAAAATTCGCACGTACAACTATAAGGATAATCGGGCTACCGACCACCGTTTGGGGGAGAATTTTTCGCTCAATAGTGTTTTGGAAGGAGATATTGAGGAGATTATTCAGACTTGCATTTCTCAGGATCAGCAGGAACGTTTGGTCGAGTTGGCTGCTTCTACTTCTAATTGATTGGTTGATGGGGAACTTAGGCGCATTGTTTGCTGAGCCTTTGTTCCCTGATGACTTGACGGATGTGGTTGAGTAGGGCTTCCCAAATTGCATCGGCGATCGCCACGGGATACTTGAAATGTTCGAGGTCGTACTGTACGATTATTTCTAGGGGTGCGAGAGTTTGCTGGTTTCGACAACTGGCAATTGTGGCGATCGTCTCTTGTTCCCATCTGGCAAATAGTCTGTAGCTGAAAAAGGAACTGCATTTTTGTCCTTTCTTGTTCAGGTAAACAATTATTACTTGATGCTGTTTGGGATACACTTTGACTATCCGGTTTACCGGCATTCTCAGAGCTTCGGCTGCTTCTATTTTGGAGATTTGCCAGCGCTGGGGTTTTAGCCAACCGGAGGCGGTGAGGCTTTGACGGTTGCTGCGTGTCCTCTGTGTGCGTCTATTAGTCATTATTTTCTGACTGCTGGATCGCGAGAGGTACTCAGATCCAGGGCTACTAAATTTATACTTTTAATTTTAAACTAAACTTAGTTGTTTGTCAATAGTGACAAGTCAAAGAATAAACTATTGAATGATAATGATTTATAAACTGACCAGTTTACTTGTAGGTACGGTCGAGTAGCTTTTAACTTGTGAACATCCAAAATAGACAAAAACTTAGTGAAATCATCAAAACAGCGCGCGGAACAATGAGTCAACGAGCGTTTGGTAAGCTTTTAGGCGTTTCTGCGACTGCTGTTCAGCTTTGGGAAAGAGGCGATACGGTTCCCGATACTGAAAACTTGGGTAAGCTCGCAGCGAGAGCAGGCTATACTCTGGAAGAGTTTCTCAGCTTTTTGGATGGCAATCCAGTCTCGCAACCACCAGAAATTAACGATATTGTCAAAAAAATTCAGTTTTTGCCTCTGAGTCAGGTGGCGCTAATTGCTAAAGCTGTAGCGGATAGATTCGCTGCGTCGGCTGAGGCTGCTGGGGAATGAGTTAGGATCGATCGCGATCGCCCGTTTTGCTTTCGTAGAGTGCGATCGCCCTTAAGAAATTCCACCACAGGTGCATACCACAAGTCGAGTATTTTGTCAAGCCAATATCTACTTTGTTTCGGAGTCCGATCGCCCTTATGGACTGACGCACTCCGACAAAGAAACCGGGTTTTTACCTAATCTGTCGGTGACAACGAAGTATTTTCCTAAAAAACCCGGTTTCTGGGCCCCCTATCATCGCCCTTACGAAACAAACCACTCGCCCTATCCCTGAGTCAATATGTCTAAAAATTCTTGGACAACGCGATCGGGTTCTTCGCGACATCTGTTAGCGTCGCAATAGTGGATGATGCTGATACCATGAGATGCAAACAGGCGATCGCGCGTTTCATCTTTTTCTGTATCTGGATGCCATATTTCCAGAATACCCCATTTGCCTTGGTGGAAGATGAGGAAATCTGGTTCTTGGTTTTGTCGCCCTGCGGGTGTGGTGAGGCGGGCTTTGGAGTTGGGGAAAAAGAGGGTGTTTGTGCGATCGAGCGCTTCGGCAATTTTAACTTCTTCTTCGCAGCGAAAACGCAGATCGTTCCAGTGATAAATCCGTTCTTTTGTGCTAGACAAAATTCCCTGGTTATGCGCGTTTTCCGGCTTAATAATTCCATCTGATACTGTATTATAATCAGATATAGTTGCACCCTGTAAATCTGTTGATGAATCAGATTCACTTAAGTTGGCGAATGATATTCTGGCTCCGCTTAAGTTAGCACCGCTGAGATTAACTCCAATAACTTGAGTTCGATGTAATGTCACTTGATGTCGTCGCAAGTATCGCTTAAAAACAGAGCGTAAATTATTTTTTTTTACTTTTTCATCAAAAGCCTCTGAGAGTTGTTTCCAGAGTTTAGCCGCCAGCGCTTTTATGTATTCATCATTATATTGAGAGAGTTGAGAAATTTCCTCATAGGAACATCGGCCTTCCCAGCATTGTCTAAAGATGAGCTCTTGCACGTCGTTTAAGCCTTCGCCATCGAGGACTGTTTCTGCGATCGCGATTGCTTCATCAACGGTCATGGCTTATGTTTCCTTGGAGTATATATCTGGTTAATTTTTGACAATAATACCATTTTTTTATGATGCTGCATAGAATCCGATCCCCCCTAAAGAGGGCGGGCGGGCACGGGGGCACCGCCCCTACAATGGGGGGACAAGACTCTTCTCAAAGTCCCCCTTCTTAAGGGGGATTTAGGGGGATCGAGATATGTGCAACGACCCATTAAATTAATATAAGAGGCGATATTTTAGCAATTAAGGCTGATGTTCATTCAACCAATTGGTTAAATCCGAAGCTTCTGAAAAATCCAGCAGCGCCTCTCCTAAATCCTCTAATTCTTCTACGGATAAAGTCTGAATTTGCTCGCGGGTTTCAGGTGCGATCGGACCGATGCGTCGAGTCAACTGGCGAGTGAGGAACGACAGCGCCTCATCTTTCCTTCCTTCAAGGAGGCCTAGTTGTCTTCCTTCAAGGAGGCCATCTTCGCGAATTTCTTGGTAAATCACAGAACCGCGCATAGTTTCTTTCCTAAATAGTTGTCTGATTAAGTCTTTTTCAAATCTCAAACCTGCGAGCACTTGGGTACAAGCGAGTAAATCCGCTTGTTGATTCGGTTCTTCTATTGTAGCAATCTGAGTAGCTATTTGCTCTAACAAAGTTCGCGGCGAGTTGGTTTGAGATAGTGTCGCCAATGGGAGCAAGCCGGGGACGGACAGCAGTGAAGCGGGGTCTTGTTCCCAGAGGCGGATAACTCGGTAGCCGTGTCGGGTGTTCGCGTCTGTGTACTCCGATACAAAAACTTGTTCTGAGGCTGTTTGCTGCAAAAAGATTACTACTTGATTGATGGAACAGGAGTATTGGCGTTTGAGCCTGACGTAGTAGTCTAGCATCCTGAAGGCGATGGTTGGTTCGGAGTAAGGCCGGGTTTCAAATTCCAGATGTAGGATTTGGCGATCGGTTTGCAGGAAAACGAGAGAATCTGCTCGAATGGGTTCTTGAATTAGTTCGGTTTTGAGTACCTGAACGTCGGTGGGTTCGTCAATTGGTAGCAGCCAGTGGACGAAGGCGGCGGGGAATTTTTCGGCTAGATATTTGCAGGTGTTGTCGTAGGCCAAGGAAGTTGGGTTGTGAGAGGGGTGATTTAGAAGATTTTAACTCTACGGGCATCTATCTGAGAGGAGATTTTTGGGCAACTTGGGGAAAGTCCTTACTTTTTGTCACTTTTTATCACTTTTTCTCACTGACAAAGCTGAGATCGTGTTGGTAAAGTATTTCACTAATAGCTCGCGAGCAGTGCTCCATAGGTAGCAATATAGAATAATGAATAAGCGATTAAAAATGATATTTCTAACATCTAGCATTATATGTACAGTGCTGTTTCCTTCGGCAAGCTGGGCGCAGACTGTCTTGCAAGAAATTCAGCAAACAGGAGTTTTAAAAGTTGGGATTAGAAAAGATGCGGTGTTTTTTGGTTATGAAGATGGCCAAGGCTGGAAAGGCTATTGTACTACTTTTGCAGGTGCACTAGCAAACAGCCTCAGCCGACGGCTTAACAGAAATATTACTGTAGCCGCCGTGCGTTCTACTATTCAAAATCGCGAGGCGATCGTGAGGAACGGAAGTGTGCATATAGAGTGTGGGCCTAACACAATCAGCAGCGCTAAAGAACAAGTCGAAAATATTAAGTATTCTCAAGCATTTTTTATTACAGGCACACAGTTGCTCGTCACAAATCAAAATAGAAATGTCAACTTGTCAAATACAAGTATTGGCGTCCTTCAAGGTTCTGCTAATTTAGCCACAGTTGCCAGAGTATATCCTCGTGCTGAAATAGTACAGTTTCCCGAAAGATATTTAGGCATAACAGCAGTATCGAACGGTAAAATTACTGCATTTGCGGGCGATACGGTTCTTTTGGTAGGAGAAGCAGTCAGACAAGGATTGCCTGTAGATAATTTTGCTTTATTGCCCAGTCAACCTCTTTCCTGTGACGTATACGGGATGATACTTCCCGCTAACGATTCTCAGTGGCAAAATTCTGTTAATTATTTCATTAATAGCAGTGAAGGAAAACAGGCTTGGGGTACTTGGTTTGGAGGATTAGTGCCTTATCTCAAAGCAACTATTGATTATTGCAGTAGATAAATAAAATAATTCGATGTCTTGGTAAAAAATTCTAAAATCATGGACGATCGACAAGGTAAATTCAAAGTAATAGTAGTCGGAGTAATTGGAGGAATAGTAACTATTATATGCACATCTGGCACGATTTTTCAGGATGAAATTAAACGATGTATGGGTTTAAAAGCAGGTTTTTGTCCTCTGACAAATGAGATTACATACGAGACTGGTAGTAGATATAAAGGTGATATTTTAAATAGTAAATCGCATGGTAAAGGAGTATGGACTTCTGCCAATGGTGCTCGCTATCAAGGGGAGTTCAAGGTAGGAAATTTCAATGGCAAAGGGGTATTTACTTATACGGATGGTAGTCGCTACGATGGGGAATGGTTCAATAATAAAAGAAATGGTAGAGGCGTGGTGAATTATGCGAATGGCGATCGCCTAGAAGGTGAGTGGAAAAATGGTAGTTATATCCAGGGTGTGTATATTTATAAGAATGGCGATCGCTATGAAGGAAATTGGAGTATTGTTGGAAAAAATCGCAAGGGCAGAGGTACTTTGACTTATGCAGATGGCAGGCGTTATGTAGGTGAGTTTCGTGACAACGAAATCAATGGTAAAGGGAATATGACTTACCCTAAAAACAATCAGACACAAAGTTATGACGGTGAGTGGAAAAATGGCAACTATAACGGTGTAGGTACTATTATTTGGTCTGATGGCGATCGCTATTCCGGGAATTGGCTTGATGGAAAATATCATGGCTATGGAATATACACATGGGCTAATGGCAATCGCTTTGAAGGGCAGTGGCAGAATCACAAGGCCAACGGTTTAGGAATAATGATATATTCAGATGGCACTCGTAAATCAGGAACTTGGAAAAATAATGAGTTAATTACACCTAGCTTTTCATTAACTCCATAACTGTAAAGCACAGAGTTGAAGCTCGATCGCCCGCCGCTGACAAGTAGTCTCAATTCTCCAAGTATTAAGCGATTATCTTCATTTTACTAGGACTTACGCAAAAAACCCGGTTTCTGAGAAAAATCGTTCATTTTTACGAGAGATATTGATACAGAAACCGGGTTTTTGACCCCCGTGCGTAAGTCCTGTTTACCTTACTGTATAGACTCATAAATTCTCGCCCTCCAATGCAAATTCCCTCTACTCCATCATACTTTCAAGGATTCTCGCTGCTCCCTAGTAGGCACGACCTAAGCAGTATGAGGTCTAACATCAGGTGGTTGAAGCCCCAAAACAATTGATTTAGCCGGAATTCCCGCTGCGACTAACTCCTCAGCAATCAGGCGATCGGTATTATTTGCTTGAATCCACACCTGAGAGTCAATAATATCAATATGAATCACGCAATGGTGAATGCGCTGCTCATTAAACCAGCCTATATTCATTAACATATAGCGGTCATTTTGCACATCAAAAATTGTTGCGTTTTGCGTCCCGCTGTCACAAACGGGAATCTCAGCGTATTCAGTCAGGAGCTGCTTAACAAGTTTGCGATAATTATTTAAGCTATCCATTGTACTCTTTCCTAAGATTAGAGATGCTATTATCACCGTAAATGGGGAAATCTCTCTAGAGGAGTTTGGCATACCCACGTAAATCTGACTGTGTTAAGATTCATATATGGATACTTTGTATCGGCTGGAAGCCATTGAGTTTGAATGGAACAAAAACAAAGCAGAAAGCAACCTAGAAAAACATGGTGTTACCTTTGAAGAAGCGACCGAAGTTTTCTTAGACCCCTTCTGCAAGGAAGGTGATGCTAGTTCCGAGACTGAGGAACGTGATTTTATTATAGGGTACTCTATTGCTCAACGCCTCTTGCTAGTAGTTTATGTAGAACGCAGCGTGCGAATCCGCATAATTTCTGCACGTCCAGTTACCCGTACAGAAAGGAAATTATATGAACAACGTTGAAGAAGAACTGACACTAAAAGTTCGATCGCGCCCAACAACAACAGTATCAATCGAAATCCCAACAGATACCTTAGAATCCCTAAACAAAGTAGCATTGCATCGAGATATGGCTTTGTCAGCTTTGCTCAGATTTTACATTGGGCAAGGTTTGCGGCAAGATTTAACAAAATTGTTTAGCGATCGCCTCCTGGAAGCAACAGCCCAAGTTTTAGCACGACATCTAGATTCAGAAGAAGAAGTTTCAACCATTATTCGAGAAATTCAATCTGAAACAGCGCGGTAGTGCGATCGCCCCACCCAAATAGTCCTGAACCCACATCGAGGCTAGAAACCGGGTTTCTTGCTAGATATCTAGCTGAGAATCTGCAATTTTTCCAAGAAACCCGGTTTCTTCCCGTAACTCCTACCAAATCAAAATCTGGCAATATGCTAAAAATCTTTAAAATTTGTTAAGATTAACACGACCTCAGCGCCGGCATCCCATTCCCCGCGCTTACCTCCCCTTCCCCAGCCCCCACAACAATGCTGCGACTCGAACACATCAGTAAAATTTACCCCACAGGCGTCGTACTCAAAGATGTCACCTGGGAAGTCAAACCGGGCGATCGCATCGGCTTAGTAGGCGTCAACGGTGCCGGCAAATCCACCCAACTCAAAATCATCGCCGGCGAAATGGAACCCACCTCAGGCGAAGTCATTCGCCCCGCCAGCCTCCACATCGCCTACCTCTCTCAAGAATTTGAAATCGACCCCACCCGTACTGTTAAAGAGGAATTTTGGCGCGCCTTCAGCGAAGCCAACGAAGTCCACGAATCTCTGATGCAAGTCCATCGAGACTTGGAAAACTCCACCCCAGAAAATCTTGACCAACTGATCCACAAAATGGATCGACTGCAACGGCAATTTGAAGGCTTAAACGGCTACGCATTAGAAGCCCAAATCGAGAAGATTTTACCAGAAATCGGATTTGAACCCGAAGATGGCGATCGATTAGTCAGCGCTTTCAGCGGCGGCTGGCAAATGCGGATGAGTTTAGGTAAAATTCTCCTCCAAAAACCCGATATCCTGCTGTTAGACGAACCTACCAACCACCTCGACTTAGAAACGATCGAATGGCTGGAAGTTTACCTCAAAGGGCTAACAACTCCGATGGTAATCGTATCCCATGACCGCGAATTTCTCGATCGCCTCTGCACCCAAATCGTCGAAACCGAACGCGGAGTTTCCAGTACCTACCTCGGCAACTACTCCTCCTATTTACAGCAAAAAGCTGAAGCGCGCGAAGCCCAACTCAGCGCCTACGAAAGCCAGCAAAAAGAACTCGATAAACAGCAAGCATTCGTAGAAAAATTCCGCGCCAGCGCCACTCGCAGTACCCAAGCCAAAAGTCGCGAGAAACAGTTAGACAAAATTGAACGCATCGAAGCCCCCACCGGCGGCTTAAAAACCTTGCATTTCCGGTTTCCCCCCGCACCCCGCAGCGGCCGCGAAGTAGCAATAATTGAAAACTTGGTGCACACCTACGGCGACAAAATCCTATTTTTGGGTGCAGACTTATTAATTGAAAGAGGCGATCGCATAGCCTTTCTCGGCCCCAACGGTGCCGGAAAATCTACATTGCTGCGCCTGATCATGGGTTTAGAAACGCCCACCGAAGGTACGGTAAAAATGGGAGGCCACAATGTCATCCCCGGTTACTTTGAACAGAATCAAGCAGAAGCCTTAGATTTGAATAAAAGCGTGATGCAAACTATTCACGACGAAGTACCCGACTGGAAAAATGAAGAAGTGCGGACTTTGTTAGGGCGGTTTTTGTTTAACGGCGAAACAGTATTCAAACACGTTGGCGCTTTAAGCGGTGGAGAAAAAGCCCGTCTGGCTTTGGCAAAAATGCTGCTGGAACCTGTGAACTTGCTAATTTTGGACGAACCGACAAATCACCTCGACATTCCCGCGAAGGAGATGATGGAAGAGGCGATTAAGAATTACGACGGCACTGTAATTATCGTTTCGCACGATCGCTATTTTATTTCCCAAGTCGCTAACAAAATAGTAGAAGTTCGCGACGGCGAGTTTCGGACTTATCTGGGAGATTACCATTACTATCTCGATAAAATAGCCGAAGAGAAAGAACTAGCCAAGTTCGCCAAACTTGAAGCTGAGAAGGCGGCTAAGAAAGCTGAGAAAGAGGCGAAGAAGAAAGCGGCGGCCAAACAGAAGTAAATAACTTGAGTGGTAGGGACACGGCTTTTGGAGTGTCCCTACGAATATGTAGCTGTAGGGTGCGAATACATCGAAACTCCTGAAAGTCGATCGACAATCTTACAGCCACGCACCTTAATTGACAAAAGCTATAGCATTTATCAGAAAGATGAGGTATGACTTTCAACAGTTGACAGTTGACAGTTGACAGTTGACAGTTCGAGAGCGACCTCTACCCTTAAGTCAGAGGATTGGAGTAATGAATAGTCCGATTTTAATTTGTCCCTCAAATACTTGGGGCTGTCAACCAATTCTTTCTGGTAAATGGTTTTTTTTGATGCGACCTCGCTTACTATATAATAAATATAAGAGGGCTGAAGCCCAACAACGTACCTCACTTTTTTGATAACCGCTATATATTATTAGTTAAAGTACCCTTTGTAGGAGTGCGTGCTACCAGATGTTCGATTTGGTTGAAAGATTGTTGAGGGCGACGCACCCTACAGCTTTTACCGAGAACCTCTGCCCCCTGATTTTTTTTTGAAGAATGACTTCTGGGAACTAAGACACTCCTGCAAATCATCATCTAAATCTCTAGGAAAACCATAATCTGCTACATACTTAATCAACTGATTTACCGGGCCAAATAAGATAGTATCTGTATCTTGCTGCAACAGAAATGTACCGTCAAATCCGTTGATTTTGTAAAAATCTTTGCGCTTAGTATCTGCCACAACAGAAGCCACAGTAACTCCGTTAGAAGAACGGCCTTTGAAGCAGATTCTATTTTGTTTTTCAGCAATTTGAATGTATCGAGAACCGGGGCCGCGATAGACACCCACTTGCAAGGGTAAAGCAGCTAAAGCATTCTCAGCCCCGATGCTGCTGAAAAACAAAACTGTAAATCCCAGTTTGGTACAACAGTGCCAAAACTTCATTTTTGATTCCCTCTAATCCAATTAATATTGAAATCTCAACCCAAAATTCTATTAATCATTTGATTTGCCTGCGACTCGTAACTCCCACCAAACAAATTAAAGTGATTCAAAATATGATATAAGTTGTAAAGCGTTTTGCGCTTTTCATAGCCTGAATCGAGCAACCAAACTTCATTATAACCTCGATAAAATGCTGGGGAAAAACCGCCGAAAAGTTCCGTCATCGCAATATCGACTTCTCTGTCGCCCCAATAAGCCGCTGGGTCAAAAATTACTGGTTCCCCCGCAGCAGTTACCGAGGCATTTCCTCCCCACAAATCCCCGTGAACTAAGGAAGGTTGAGGTTTGTAACCTTCTAATAACTTGGGAATAGCTGCTAGCAAAGTTTCTCCTTTACTGAAGTTTCCACCACGACGCCTAGCCAACTGTAACTGATAACCAATCCGATGTTCTGCCCAAAATTCTGCCCAATCAGCAGTCCAGTTATTAATTTGAGGAGTTGAGCCGATCGCATTATTCCTATCCCAACCAAAACATCCCGTTAGCAAGGTTGAATCGGTCTTTTCTCTCCCCATTAGCAAGGTTAAATCGGCATTTTCTCCCTCCCTTAGCAAGGTTAAATCGACCTTTTCTCCCCCGCTTAGCAAGGATGAATTCGCCTTTTCTCCCCCCCTTAGCAAGGGGGGGCTGGGGGGGGTGTATTTGTGCATTGCCGCCAGTTTGCGCCCCATTTCTGCCGAGGCTATCTCGCTCGCGCCACTTCGCAAATCCAGCCATTCCAATACAATATAAGCAGAATTGCCCTCAGTTCCCCAGCAAATCGGTTGAGGAATGCGAATAGTCTGGGTTTGGGCCATTTGCTGCAAACCCAGCGCCTCAGTTTCAAACATGGCGATTTGGGAAGCTTGATTGATTTTCGCGAAATAAGTGCGGGTATTGTTGTTGATAGCATAGCCTTGATTGATGCAGCCACCGCTGACTGAACGGCGGTTGTCGATGGAAAAGCTCTCTCCGGTTGTTTCAGAGATGTGTGCTGCAATTTTGTGCCACATAGCATCAAATGGTTTTGAGGACGATCGCCATTAGTTTATCTGACTGGCGACACTTTACTGCGATTAATCGATCGCAGATCGGACACAATATAATTATTCGATGGTCTTGTTTGTGGAGATATCTTAATATCATGTGGGGTCGATTAGTATAACAAAAAATGGTTCGTAGTGCGGACTTCAGTCCGCAGCATATTATTGCGGACTGAAGTCCGCACTACGAACCTTTTTGTTAGTTGGTGGCTAGACAATGTAAGGAGAGTCGATCGCCTTTGCACGATTAATTGCCACCAACGTCTGGTAAATTAAGGCCGAAATCTCAGCCCGGGTGATGTCTCGCTGCCCAGAAAGCCGATCGCGCGCGGGATAGTTTACTACAATCTTCAAAGCTGTGGCTGTGGCTGCGGCACTTAAAGCAAAATTAGGAATTTGATTGCGATCGCTGTAAACTTTTAAAAGATCGGGATTGCCGCCCTTAAGTTCCAAACCGTTAACCAAAGAGACAAGTGCCTCAGTCTTCGTCAAATTCTGATTCGGGCCAAACTTCAACCCTGGAAACCCCGACAAAAACCCCGCCCGATTCGCCCGTTCGATCGCACTTCTCGCCCAAAAACTCGCCGAAACATCAATAAAATTGGTGGCCGGCGCCTTCGGAATCGGACTAAACGCACTCACCAACAGCGCCGCATATTGAGCGCGATTTAAACTGTTGTCAGGCCCGAAAGAACCATCAGGAAAACCACTAATTATATTCGCCGCAGCCAAAGCTTCAATAAACTTTTCTGCCCAATGTCCAGAAATATCGCTGAACCTGGAACCGCCGATATTTGGATTGCCGCCAGCCTTTCTCACCGCAGCTTGCACGGCTTTCAAAGCATTCACTTTTCCGTAGCCAAACCAATCGCTGCGCTGGCTGTTAGCATCGTAATTTCCCAGGCGATTTCCCAACTGCGGATCCGCATCGGCATCGACAATTTTGTCAGCAGTTTGTTCGAGAATTCCCCGCACTTCCCGCGCCGTCAAACGAGGGTTTGCCGAAAGCACTAAACCAGCGACTCCAGCGACTACTGGAGTGGCGCTAGAAGTGCCGCCAAAACTATTTGTGTAGTCCCCCGAGTCGTAGCCGACAACCCCGACGCGATCGCTCGCAAACACCCCCAAACCTGGCAAATATTGCGTCACCTCCGGCGCAGTCGCAATAAATCCGGTTTCTGGTAGCCAAGTACCAGGGGGCGCGTTGTTGCTGGGCGCGCACACCGAGATGCTGGTGCCCCAATTGCTGTAAGCTGCTTTTTTGTTGAGGGAAGTGGAAGCAGCCACGGCAATGACATCGGGGTGTACCGCAAATCCTGCCAGCCAATTAGTTTTGCCGCCCACAACGTTATTCGGCCAGCCTGTTTCGTCAACCGCGCCGTTGACTGGGCGGTTGGCATTACCCGCAGCAAACAAAATCACGCAGCCTCTGCCGCCCCGCCCTTTGGTAGCTGCTTTGGTGATGGCGACGCTTTGGCGCAAGGAAAGCGGATAGTAAAGTGCCCCAGCCCCCCAACTGCAAGAGATGACGGCGGCGCCTTTTTCGATCGCCCAATTGAAGATTTTTTCGATCGACTCGTCATCAAGAAAACCCGTGGTACGGATCGGCATCAGGGCGCATCCGGGGGCGACGCCGACAGTGCCTTTGCCGTTTTCTTCCGCAGCGGCAACACCGGCGCAACTCGTACCGTGGTTGTCAGATTCGGCAACCGGCATCGGGGAAGTGTCACCGTCTTTGAAATCGATGGGCGAGACGATTTTGCCTTGGCCTTGAAAATCGGGGTGCGTCAGATCGACTGAATCATCGGCGATCGCAATTACGATCGATCGCACGCCGCGAGTTATATCCCAAGCCTGTTCGGCATAAATTTGAGCGCTGCCGACAAGTTCGCTGCCGCCTTGGTTATTGAGATACCACTGTTTGGGATAAAGCGGATCGCGAGGTGTATAATGCTGCTGAGTTTCTAGGATAATGTTGGGTTCCGCCACCAAAACTTCTGGATATCTTGTCAGGCGGTTGGCAATTTTGATCGGGTTTTCTGTTGCTTGTTTGGTGACTTCACAGACGAAGGTGTTGGGAATGCCTTCGACTGGCCGGATTATTGTTAAATTTGCTGCATTGGCGATCGTATTTCGCGATTCTTCGTTTACTTGTTCGCCAAATTGAATAGTAATGCGATCGGTTAAATAAAAGAATGTACTCGGATTGTTTGCCGGACAATAGACATGGCTGGCAAAAACTACAGCATCGCTGGCGCGGGCGGCTTGCATTGCTGCATCTAGGTTTTCCGGCGCCACTAGATATTCTTCCAGATTACTTTGTCCGACGCGACGGTTAAGTTTTGCCTGATTTGTTGCAGCCCAATTGTTTGATGTCGATGCTGTCGCGGAGGGTCTGACTGTAAAGCGGTTTGGAACTTTTGACAGCAACAATTCATCGCCGCCCCGCTGCAAAATCACTGCCAGACTTGCTTCGGGAACTCCGATACCTTGATAGTTTTGGAGAGTCGCCGATGTGGGTTTACTTGGTTGTACCATCAGAAATATTCCTGTTGAATTTGGGAGAGAAGACTGGGTGGTTGAAACTGGGCGGTTGAAACCGCGTCTATACAGACAAAACCCGCCTCCGCGGGTTGAAGAGACCAAGCGGTTTCAACTACCGTCTTATCTTATCTCCATCAGTCGGCGTCCGGCTGACATCGTTTGTGTAGATGCGGTTTCAACCGCATCTTATCTTCAACCTGCGGAGGCAGGTTTTGTCTTTGTAGACGCGGTTTCAACCGCCGTATTCGTTCTTATACGATCTCTTCTCTCAAATAAACACACTAGGATTAACATTAAAGAATTCTCCCAGCGCCTTAGCTTGCGCCTTGCTAATCGCCCGCTTCCCATTAACCACCTCAGACACTACTCCTTTGGAACCAATCACACCCACTAAATCAGCTTGTTTGAGTTCGCGAATTTCCATGAAATGCAATAGAACATCCCGGGGAGTCACTTCTGGATCTGGGTAATATTTTGATTCGTATTCTTCGATCAACAGCCCCCAGAGACTCAGTAAAGTTTCTTCTTCTAGTGTTAATTCTTCCTTAGACATCAGAAAATCGACTTCTGCTAGGGCAAGATCGTTATCTTCTTCGTTCAGGATGGGCTTAGGCTGAGATTTCGCCAGCAGTTGACCGTAAGCTATTTTTTCAATTGTGATGTTCATTTCTCATTCCTTTGGTTGCTTACTTAGACATGGTTCTCAAGTAGAAGGTGGGTGTTTGTTTCTCGGTATCATGATTTTGACGTTTGGAGTAAATGTTTTGGATTCATTGAATACAGCAGGGAATGTGTAATAATACCCTGATGTATTGAGTGGGATATTAACCTATTTTCTGTTTTACTTCATCTTCATCATTCCACTTGATTTTGTCATATTCGGCATGGCTTAGAAATTTCTTAAAATAGATAATTTTGGTTGTATAATTGATTTTTACGATTAATCTATACTGATTGCCTTTAATATTAAATATGGTATATCCACAGACTTGATCGACCGATTTAGAATATCCCTGTCGAATCTCTTCTAGTGATTCCCAATCGTTGTCTTTGATGGCCTTGCGCCAGACTGCGATCGCACTCTGGGCATCTGGGTATGGTTCGATCGCACTCTCCAGCTTTTTCTTGGAAATTAGTCTCATTCGGGTACCGTTTTTTAAACGACACCTCTATATTCTCAAAATGAGAACCTCTTGTCAAGTCTCTACTTGAATTTTTCCTAAAGAACATTTAGCCCCTTTGACATTTGCACAAAATTGGTGTACACTTAGCCGGTTGCGATCGCCAATGGTAAGATCGGCTCAAGCTAAATATCTTTTTAAAGCGCCGAGGCGCAAAGTAATTTCATGGTATACTCTGCAACTGTTTGCTGGCTTCGCTTCACCGCCCGGATGACGATCGGGGCGATCGCAGTTTTGACCCTGTTGCAACCGCTCCAAGCCCAAGCACAACAACCTTCTCGGCCAGATAACCAACCGCAAGTCGAACCCGCCGACGACCCCACAGACCCCAACAACCTCCGCCCTGTGACGCAAGATAGCAGCGTACTCAGCATTGCCGGAGGTCAGCGCTTGATGACAGAAGCCAGCGGTGCTATTTCCAGTCAAAATTACACGCTGGCGGCTCAAAAACTCCAAGAATCCCGCCAAATTTTCAATCAACTCTCCAACTTCTACCAGCAACTGGGCAGCAGTTTTGCCGGAATTGACATCCGCTTGGCCGACAGCAACCGCACCAAGGCTGTGGAAACAGCCCAAATGCGCGACGAAGCTACCTACAGGCTGGCGTTGGTACACCGCGCACAAAATAAGCCGGAACTGGCTGTTCCCCTATTAATTCAGATTATTCGATCGCAGCAACCAACTCGCGACTTGGGTAAAAAAGCTTACCAGCAGTTACTGGAATTGGGCTTTGTGGATGCCCCCTATCCCCGGCCTGCTGCAACTCAACCGCGATCGTCCAACAAATAGTTCCACTAAAATACTCAATACAGCCCTTTATCAGAAATACCAATGGTTACACCGTCTCAAGTAGCAGAAATGATTAAGGCAGAGTTGCCAGACGCTAAGATACAAGTTGACGATTTGACCGGCGGTGGCGATCACTACCAGGCGAGAGTAGTCTCTGCCGCCTTTGAAGGGAAAAGCCGAGTCAAGCAGCACCAACTGGTTTACGGAGCTCTCAAACAGGCAATGGCTAGTGAAGCTATCCACGCTTTGGCGTTGGAAACCTTAACTCCAGCAGAATGGGCAGCGAAAAGTGAAGTTGCTTAGTTTTTCAGTGACAATTAAAAATTTTCAAACAATATTAGGAGATACCATGAGTACAGCACATGAAAGAATTGACGAATTGGTTAAGCAAAACAAAATCATGGTGTTCATGAAGGGCAATAAATTAATGCCACAGTGCGGTTTCTCTAACACTGTGGTGCAAATTCTCAATACGATGGGAGTGCCTTACGAAACAGTTGATGTTTTGGCAGACCAAGAAATTCGTCAAGGCGTTAAAGAGTATTCCAACTGGCCGACAATTCCCCAAGTTTATATCAACGGCGAGTTTCTTGGCGGCTCGGATATTCTGATCGAGATGTATCAAAAGGGTGAATTGCAAGAAGCTGTAGAAGTCGCTTTGGCTTCTTAAACAGTTGACAGTTGACAGTTGACAGTTGACAGTAAAGTGTGAAGCGTGAGGTTTTTTTATGGGGATTTAAACTCCACTCCCCCACGCCACATTCCTGAAGTGGGGGAGTTAAACCCGCTAGCGGACAATTGTCAATTGCCCGCTGTTTAAAATCAGACAGAACAAACATATCCCCGACTTCTTCAAGAAGCCGGGGATCTAATAGCAACCGGGTTTTACGTTGAATTAGGTTCATTTATAGCAGAAGCAAGAAGGAAGAAGGAAAAAGCAGGAAATCACAAATAACCAATTCCCGATTCCCGATGCTCGATGCCCTCTTTGGCCGATGCCCGATGCCCAAATAATCAGCAGGTTTATTAAACCAAATTTGGCATTTAATAATAGTCTGATTCAGCTTGCGTTTGGGGCTGTGGCATTTCAAAATTGGAAGTATCGTGAATGTAACGCGCTGCTTCTTCCTCTAATCTGTGAATCAGATAGGGTTCCAGGCTGTTACAATGTCGCAGGGCTGCGAGGTAGCCATCTAAGTAAAGCCGCAGGTCATCGAAACGATAACCTCTATTCCACATTTCGACGAGGGCGTCGGTGAGTTTTTGGTAGTGCCGGATTGTTTGGGTGTCTTGTAGCATGGTTGAGTTTGAAATCCTTTGTGGTGTGTATAATGACGGCGGGATTTAGGAACGGCCTGGATTCATAGTGAGCAAGCTCAGAAAAGAGGCGATTGCTAAATAAAAGTTTTTACCCTGCTTCACAGGCTACCCTCCATAAAAAATTTCACTCGCCCCAATGCAGTGGCTCGAATCTTTCGCGCGCACCTAGATAATTCACCGTGCGTTTAAAAGAATCGGGATATTGCTGAATTGGACGATCGAACTGAGTGAGTGTTCCGGCTACCGAGCGAACGGTTGGACGCATTTTAGTTTCAGTTGCGCGATTTGTCAACTTCCTCGGAGTGGGGGCCCTGTGGGGGGGTTCGGTCAAAGCAGGCGGCTGGGTCATAGGCTCGATCGGCTGTAAGCTATCTTATTTTCATTGTAAGCTCACCGCCAGAATGATTTAACCTTTCTGGGGTCTGACGATCGCAATTTGACGAAATCTTTAAAATTGATACTAGAACTTTGTTCGTCGCTTTAAACCCAGCTTATGCTTGAGTAGCGATGGTTACAAAACCTTGACAAAAGCTCTGTTAACCTGGTACCCATTAGTGATAAGGGAAGCTCGCCGTTGTGGGATCTGCAAGTATTTCAATTGTTGAAGGAAATCCGCACCTGCGATCGCTCTTGGGCTGGCATTTACAGCAAGTCGGTCACTGGGTGCACCAATCAGCGGATATCAGTCATGCTAGGGAAATATTTTTCAGCCGCCAGCCAACCCTAGTAATTCTCGATGCCCAATTGCCTGATGGGGACGGTTTGGAATTTTGCCGCTGGCTCCAACAGCAGCAGCAATCGCTGATTTTGATGCTGTCGGCGCGGAATTCAGAAGCGGATATTGTGGAAGGTTTGAAGTCTGGCGCCGACGATTACCTGACTAAACCGTTTGGGATGCAAGAATTTATGGCTAGGGTGGAAGCCCTGATGCGCCGCAACCGCACGATGGTACCGCCCGCGATGCTGGAGTGCGGGCGGCTAAAAATTGACTTGGTACAGCGCCGAGTCAGGCTGCATGAGGAACACATCGAGCTTACTCCCCAGGAATTCAGCCTGCTGTACGTGCTGGCTCAAGCTGGAGGAGTGCCTTTGTCGCGCTCCGATTTGCTGCGTCGGGCGTGGCCTGATGCGATTGACAACCCGCGCACGATCGACACTCACGTACTCTCTCTGCGGAAAAAAATCGAAATCGACCCGCGACAGCCGAGTCTAATTCAAACTGTGCGGAATGTCGGCTACCGGCTGAATCTGGAATTGTTGAATGGGAATCAACAAAATTCACCCGTATTCGGCGCTCCGACATCTGAAACTATCATCAGCCGATAAATCTAATTTTAGGTTGAGAGTCGATCTGCGATCGCATCTGTTTTTGCCGCCATAATAAAATCATTGCGGTGCAGCCCAGAAATCGAGTGAGTCCACCAAGTAACGGTAACTTTTCCCCACTCGGTTAACAGTGCGGGGTGATGCCCTTCAGTTTCTGCTGCTTCGCCTACACTGTTAGTAAAGGCGATCGCACTTTTGAAATCCGGGAATTTGTAGGTGCGTTCTAATTGTGGCACGCCATCTTTTTCAATCAAATTCCATTCGGGGATTTGAGGTTTAAGTTGGACAATTTCGTAAGCTGTGACGCGGGGAGAGTTTGGGAGGCAGGCGGCACAAGGTTCTTTTGCTAAAGGTTCCATAAATAAATTGCGGTTTGGCGAGAAGATCCTAAAAGATAGTATGACACTTCTGATGTGACTTATTTTGGACAGGGCAAATGTCCGTTAGGAGTTACAAAGACATTGTGATTGAAGTCATTAATAAAACAGATCAGCAATCCGTCTCGGTGAATTTTTTTGCCATCATTCCACCGCAATAGTTCGGTATTGGCGGTTGTTCGGTAAAAATCTAAAGTAGGCTCTAAAGTGCTTTCGCCTGGATTTAGCTGTACTTCTACACGAACCCGAATTTCTTTAACTTCTCCATTTCGCTTGCCAAGTTCATTGATTTTGTAATCGCGGAGGACAAAGTTTTTTACATAAATGCGCTGAGTGGAAGTATTAGTCAGTCGCAGCATTCCCTGTTTGACAGTTTCTACTCGCAGCACGTAGTTTGGTGGCATGAAAGCAGCAAGGGAGACACAGCCGATCGCCATTCCACTCAAAAGTGATAACACCCGTTTCATGTTATTATAATATGCGAATGTGATGAATGAGTATTAATTTTACTACAGTGCAATCACAGACACCAAGTGATTCCCAAGTATTATGTCTAGTGTCATTGCGAGGAACGAAGCAATCCCAGACACTAAGCGATCGCAATATTTCAGGCGTTGCTGAATCAAGGTATGAATGCTCCAGGAATGGGAATATCGTCAAACTTCAAGTAATGTATTAATAATTTAATAGAATGCTTGAGCATTTCCTCACATTTAGAATAACAAAGAGTCTTGCGA